>CAZUHK010000005.1:0-50103 GCA_964620345.1 uncultured Planctomycetaceae bacterium | reverse complement strand
CCCATCGGCGATAAGCAATTTCATATCGCGCGCGGCGATCATGCGCGGCGTGCCCAGGTGTCGCTCAATAGCACGCGCACCCAGGAAGAATGTTCCGTCACCCGCACGGAATGATGCGGCAGGTGAGTATGGTTTTAGTATATCGCTCTTGCGCCGGGCCGTGGCCGAGCCCTGAACCTGCAAATCCCGCAGTGCGCCCGATCGGGCCGGTATGTTGCCGGCGGATCGTTTGGTCACACAACTGAAAGGAGTTCTCCGATGGACAGTCTGAGATGCATGCGATGGTGGAGGGTCGGCCTGGCGCTGGCCGTGGTCATGGCTGCGGGTCTGACGCCGATCGCGTCCGCCGAACCGGTGGCGACGCGCCGCGATGCGCCCGCGGCGACAAGCAGTGTTGATGTTGAGCAGATGCCGATCTCCGATCAGGCGCGGCTGCTGCCGGAGGTGCTGGTCACCGCGACGCGGAGCGAGCTGGGCGTTTTCGAGGCGCCTTACATGGCGGACGTGGTCGGCCAGCAGCAGTGGGACCGCCGGGCCTACCGCACCACCCCCCAGGCCTTGCGCGACGTGCCGGGCGTGATGGTCCAGGAGACCGCCGTCGGCCACGGCTCGCCGTACATCCGCGGGTTCACCAGCTTTCGCAACCTGTTCCTCATCGACGGCATCCGCCTGAACAATTCGGTCTTTCGGCCCGGGCCCAACCAGTACTGGAACACGGTCGACCCGGAGATGATCGATCGGCTGGAAGTCGTGAAAGGCCCGTCGAGCGTGCTGTACGGCTCGGACGCGATCGGCGGCACGGTCAATGCCCTGACCACCGATCCCTATGCCTACGATCGGCCCAACGGCGTGGCCGGCCGCGGCTACTACCGCTTCGCCACTGCCGAGGAATCGCACACCGTCCGCGGCGAGGTCAGCGCGGCGTACAACGGCGAGCTGGGATTCGTCGGCGGCGGCACGTACCGCAACTTCGGCGACCTCGAAGGCGGCGAGGACACCGGCGAGCAGCCGGGCACCGGCTACAGCGAGTGGCACTTCAACTCCAAGTTCGAGTACTTCATCCAGGACAACGTCCGCATCGTCGCCGCCCACCAGATCACCCGGCAGAACAACGTGCCCCGCACCGAGCGAACGATCGACGCGGTGTCCTTCGCCGGCACGAGCGTCGGCAACGAACTTCGCCGCGAGCTCGACCAGGAACGCCAGCTCGCTTATGTGCAGCTTCACGCCGAGCAGCTCGATGGCTTCATCCAGGAACTGCACGCCTCGGTTTCGTGGCAGCGCCAGGCCGAGATCCGCGACCGCATCCGCCAGATGCCCGTCCGCCAGGACTTCACCGGCTTCGATGTGAATACGCTGGGCCTGTTTGTCACCGCCCGCAGCCAGACGCCGATCGGTGATTTGGTTTACGGTCTGGATTACTACCGCGACTGGGTGCAGAGCCGCAGCTCGAGCAATTCGATTCAGGGGCCGGTCGCCGACGACTCGACCTACGACCTGCTGGGGGTGTTCGTTCAGAACACGATCCACGTGACCGATTCGCTGGACGTGATCCTCGGCGGGCGGTTCACCTACGCCGCGGCCAACGTCGGGCGCTTCCGTGACGAGGTGGACGATGGCATGGGCGGCACGATGGACGTGGTCGGCTCCTTCGAGGATAGCTGGACCAACTTTTCGGGCAACGCGCGGTTTGTCTGGTTCGTCGATGAGGCGAGACATTGGAATGTGTTCGGCGGCGCGTCGCAGGGCTTCCGGGCGCCGAACCTTTCCGATCTCACACGCGATTCGGACTTCAGCGGTGGCGTCGAGCAACCCGCGCCCGACCTCGATGCCGAGCGGTACCTGATGCTCGAGATCGGCGGCAAGGCCCAGTACGACAACTTCACCGGCCAGGCCTCGTTCTTCCACTACCTCATCGAGGACCAGGTCCTCCGCGTGCCCGGGGGCCTGGCCACCGAGAACTTTGTCAAGATCAACGCGGACAACGGCTTCATGCAGGGCATCGAGCTTGGCGCGGCGTGGCGGTTCCTGCCGGAGCTGACGCTGTTCGGCAACTTTTCCTACATCGACGGCGAGATACAGAGCATCGACCCGGCGACGGGCACGAACTTCGACGACTTTCCCTCGCGCCTGCCGCCGACGATGGGGCAGATCGGCCTGCGGTACGAGTCGAACAACCTGCCCATCTGGGCCGAGGGCCTGGTGCGAATGGCGGCCGACGCCGACCGGCTGAGCTTGCGCGATCAGGGCGACACCCGCCGCATCCCGCCCGGCGGCACGCCCGGCTACGTGGTCGGCTCGATCCGGGCCGGCTTCACGGTCCAGGAACGAATCGACGTGACCCTTGGCATCGAAAACATCAGCGATGAGGATTATCGTGTCCACGGTTCGGGCCATAACATGCCTGGACGGAACCTGGTTATTGCTGTGGAGGCCCGCTTCTGACCGACCCTGCCTCACCAACGCGATCCGCCGCGGATGCGCTGGATCGGTTGGCTGAACACCAGCCGCCGGCGGCACGGATGTCTCCTCCGCGCCGCCGTGCGGTGCGCGCCGGGTCGGTGGGGGTGGCGCTGGCGATCTCGGCGCTGGCGCACGCCGGCGTCGCGGCGATGGTCGTCGGCGGCTGGCTGTGGCACGGGCCGGCGACGCAGCGGCCTCGCCTCGAATTGGCCCAGGGCGAGCAGGCGGTCATTCCCAGCGTGCGATTGCTCACCGCCGAGCAACTCGAACAGATGCAGCGCCGCGAGCCGATGCACCGCACGCGCTCGCTGCCCGAAGTGCGCGTCGAGCGGCCGAAGCTGGTGGATGTGAACGTCGATCCGCTGGATATCGTCCTGCCCGGCCCTTCGGTCGAGCTGCGGCGGGAGCGGGGCGAAGATCTGCCGCAGCGGTTCGAGCACAGCTATGAATTGACCGACGCACCCCCGGAACAACCCGCGCCGCGGCCGACCCAAACGACCCAGCCCGTGCCCACGCCCACACCCCCGGCCGAGCCAGACACCGCGCAGAACCCAACGCCGCCGACCGAAACCGCCACCGCTTCGTCGCAGCCGGCGGGCGTGAGCCGCGGCGCGGCAATCATCGACCTGCCCACGCCGATCTATCCGCCGCTGTCGCGTCGGCTGGGCGAGCAGGGCGTGGTGCTGCTGGGCGCGACCATCGGGTCCGATGGCCGGGCGACGAACATCGCCGTGGTCCGGGCCCCGCCGCACCCGCGGCTGGTCGAGGCCGCGAAGCGGGCGCTGGCCGAAGCACGCTTCAAGCCCGCGATGCATCGCGGCGAGCCGACCACGCAGCACGTCGAAATCCCCTTTGCCTTTGAGCTTCGCGATTGACGCTGTGCTTGCCGCGCGTATCGAGCGGTCTATATTGATCGCATGATCCCCCTGGCCCAGGCCGACACGTTCAGCGACATCTTCTGGATGTCGATCGGCCTGATCTTTCTGGCCGCGATCATCGGCGCGGTCTTCGCCCACCGCCGCCGCGACCGCTGCCTGAAGCTGATGGACGATTACCACGTCACGCTGCAGACCACGACCGGCCGCACCATCTGGGGCGACGTGCACGTCTTCGCCAAAGGCGTCGAAGTCGTGTACGACGCGCCCTACCGCACCCGCGCCGGGCTGATCAAGAACAGCTACCTGATGTACGACGATGAGTTGGCGAACCTGCTGGCGGTCAGTCGCTACGTTGGGGGCCTGACCGACGCCGAACGCCGCCGGCGCGATCGGCAGGTGAAGGTCCGCTTCGAGCCATCGACGCTCCGTCGCTTCGGCCGGTGGCTGAAGAACATGTTCAACACCGTCCGCGACGCCGGCAACAAGGCCCTTACCGCCATCGTCGGCCAGTTCGCCAAGGCCCACCCCGGCACCGCGATCTCCGCCGGCACCGGCGAGGTCAACCAGATCGGCCAGACCATCATCACCGGCGTGGGCGACGCTTACGAGCCCATGCTCGAGCGCCACATCGGCACCGCCATCGTGCTCGAAATGGCCAGTCCGACCGACCCGGCCAAGCGCAACGTCGAGCTGCCCGGGTACCTCGCGGAGTACTCCGATCGCTTCGTCGCGGTGTTCAACGTCGAGCAACCGGTGCGCGAGCGGTTCGAGATCGAAGTCGACGGCACGGTGCAGCGAGATGACCTGAGCATCACGGCCGACGCGGTGGCGGTGACGGTGAGCAACAAGATCGACCAGCCGCTGGTGGTCGAGTCGGTCGTGGGTGTTGACGGCAAGCCCCAACGGCTATCGATCGTGCTCAACCACGGCGCCTCGGCCCGGCTGAGCCGGCTCGACGGCGCGATGACCGTGACGCTGCTGCGCGTGGCGCAGATCGACGTGGTCTGCCCCCGCCAATACGCGCGGGTCCGTCACGCCAGCGACCTGGACATCGGCCCGCCCGCCGAGGGCGAGGCCAAGGCCCTGCCCCCGGCCCGCGAGGATCAGACGGTTCAGTTCCCCTGAAGCCGCCGGCGGCGACGGACGCGCGGCGATGGGCTGGGTCAATCTTCCAGGTGCCGCGGTCCGACGGCCCAGTGCATCTTGCTCGCCAGGCGATTCCAGTAGCCCATCCGCGGGTTGCGCACGAGCTTGATGCGACGGGGATACTTCACCACGCGCAGTTGATTGCCCGCGACGAGGTTGAAGCTGCGCTGGCCGTCGATCACCAGCGTCGTGCCTTCGTTGGCTTCCTGAAGGGTGATGGCCACGTGGTCCTCGCCGTGAACGACGATCGCGCGGAACGCCAGGGACTGCGGGCAGATCGGTGTGATGACCATGCCGTCCACGTCGGGCGCGATGATCGGCCCGCCGGCCGAGGCGTTGTACGCCGTCGAGCCGGTCGGCGTGGCGATGATCACCCCGTCCCCGCCGAACCGCGTCGCGCCGCTGTTGCGGTGCGGGTTGATCGCCAGCGACAGCTCGATCATGCGGAACGGCCGGCCCGCGGTGATCGCGCAGTCGTTCAACGCCAGCGAGCGGAACGTCGGCTCATCACTTTGCCCATCGGCGTACACGCCGGCCTCGAGCATCACCCGCTCGCTCTGCGGGCAGCGGCCGGCGACGATGTCGTCCCAGCCGGCCATCAGCCCGTCCATGCTGAACTCGGCGAGGAACCCGAGCTTGCCGAAGTTCACCCCGACGATCGGTGCTTGGAGGTCCACCATCCGCCGCGCCTGGGTCAGCAGCGTTCCATCGCCACCGAGCACGACGATCAGATCCGCCCGGTCGATCTGCACCGGATCGGCGCCCTCGGCGTGGGGCTCGGCGATCACGTTGGCGCGCTGCTCCAGCCACGGCCGAAACGTCTGCAACGCCTCGACCACGGCCGGCTTGCGGTGGTTGGCAATCAGCACCAGGTCAGGCATGGTTGATTATTCTAATCGAATGCCGCTGCGCTGCGCGACTTGCGTGATGGACCAGCCCGGAGCGGAAGCACGCGGCCGCCTGACGTTTCAGAAAGGCGGATCGCTGCCGTCATCCTCCGCGACCGGCGGGGGGGCGGGGGCGCCGTAGCCGCCGCTGCTCATCGGGGCGCGGCTGTGGAAGCGGGTGGTGCGGCTGTCGAACTGCAAGCTCACGATGCCCGTCGGGCCGTTGCGCTGCTTGGCGATGATCAGCTCGGTCAGGCCCACCTTCTCCGGGTTCTCCAGCGCCCACTGTTCGTCCTTGTGGTAGTACTCCTCGCGGTGAAGCATCATGACCACGTCGGCGTCCTGCTCGATCGAGCCGGACTCGCGCAGGTCCGACAGCAGCGGCTTGTTGTCCTGCCGGCCCTCGGGGTTTCGGTTGAGCTGGCTGAGCGTGATGATCGGAACCTTGAGCTCGCGTGCCAGGGCCTTGATGCCGCGGCTGATCTCGCTGACCTCCTGCTGGCGTGATTCGGCGCCGGGGCTGGACATCAGTTGCATGTAGTCCACGACGATGCACCGGATGTCCTGCTCGACCGCGAGGCGCCGGGCCTTGGTGCGCATCTCCAGCACGCTGATGCCCGGCGTGTCGTCGATGAACATCGGCGCGTCGTACGCCTGGCTGACCGCTTCCTGGAGCTTGCGGAACTCGTCGGCGTTGAGCATGTTCCGCCGCATCCGCTGGCCGTCCACGCCCGACCGGGCCGAGAGCAGTCGCTCGGCCAACTGCTGCTTGCTCATCTCCAGCGAGAACACCGCGATCGGCTGGCGATTGTTGAACGCGATGTGCTCGGCGACGCTCAAGGCGAATGCGGTGTTGTGCGTGACGATGTAGTCGTCGGTGATGTACAGCCGCGCGGGGTGGGACACGGCGATGCATTGGGTTTCGGCGATTCGTGTGGGTTCGATGGCGCGGATGTTCAGCCGGCGCTGGCGTCGGCGGCCGGGTGCGAGGCGGTCGCGCTTGGCCGCGGCGCGCACCAGGCCGACCGCGTCGGCGTGTTGGAGATTGCAGACATAGGCCGGCAGGCCGTTGCGGGTTTCGCCGCGGTAGGTGTAGGTCGTCTGCTTGCGCGTGACCGAGCCGCTGCCGCCCAGGGAGCGCATCAAGTCCACCACGTCGCGTGCCAACCGCACGCTGGCCGAGCCCAACCGCACGGTGCCCCACGATTCGACCCAGCCATCGGTGTCGATCAGCCCCGCGAGCAGTGCGGCTCGCGCTTCGCGCGGCGCTCTGAGATAGATCGGTGGGATGAACTTCTGCGTCGCGCCGCAGCCCCACAGGCCCAACTCCTCCAAGGCGTGCTTGATCGGGTCGGGCACGACGCCTTGGGTGCCCGGTTGGCTGGCGCCGGCGGTCTGCACGATGCGATAGTCACAGCCGCCGGCCGGCCGAAGCGTCATCGCATCACCGATCGCCTGCGCAACGCGCTGCAGCGTCTGCTCGTCCTTGCTGGAAAACCGCACCGAACTGCCCGACAGCGTGCCATCGCCGATCAGGCAGCCCAGCAGGTATGGGTCCAGTGGCAACCGCTCGGCGTTGCCGTATTCGCCGGCGAACGTTTCGATCCACAGGCGGTTGCGGTAGCGCTTGCGTTGGAGCATCGACATCAGCTTGGCGGTGTCGATCACGCGCGGCTCGTCCCAGCCGCGGTGGTGTACGCGCCACAGGTGCTCGGCACAGCACTCGGTCGAACGCCCGTCGGACAGCAGCATCCGATACACCTGACGTCGGCCCCGCGGGAACACGCCGGTGACGACCGACGGCTCGCCATCGACCGACGCCAGCTCATCACCGACGCACAGCTCGCCCATCGTGGTCCACCCGCAGGTGGTGAGCACCTTGGCGTCGAGCGGTTGGGCTTTGCCCATCGAGGGCCTTGCCGCGACGATGATCATTTCGCTGGGCTGCAGGCCGGCGAGCATGTTGTTCAGGTCGAAAAATCCCGTGTCCAGGCCGGTGAGCGAGGTGCCGTCCTCGTGGCGCTTGTCGAGCTGTTCGTAGGCCTGCTGGACGAGGGTGATCAGTTGCTCGGGCTTGTCGCTGGTGCGTTTCTGGCTGACCTCGAAGATCTCGCGCTCGGCGAGGTCGATGAGTTTCTCGGCCTGCTCGTCGGACTCGTAGGCGTGCTTGAGGATGCGGCCGGCGGCGCGGATGAGCATCCGCCGCTGGGCCGCGTCGTGCACGAGCTTGGCGTAGTAGGGCGCGTTCTCGGCGATCGGGATGTCGTCGGCCAGGCCGACGATGTAGTCGGTGCCCCCGACCTTGTCGATCACGCCGCGCGTCTTGAGCGACTGGATCAACTGCAGCGAATCGATCGACCGATTGCGGTCGTAAAGCTGCACGATCTCCTTGAACAGCATCTGGTGGCTGGGCTTTTCCAGCTCGGCCTCGTCGGCGATGACCTGCATCACCTCGCCGATCAGGTGGACGTTGCCCCCGCCGGCCAGGATCATCGAGCCCAGCAGCGCGCGCTCGGTCTGCAGCGCCTGCGGCGGCAGGCGCTCGAACAGCTTGGCCAGTTCATCGGGGGCCAGATCGTCCTGGCCTCGGCGAGATCGCGGTCGCGTCCGTGCGGTGGTCATGGGGCGGTATCTTGCGTCCTTGCGTTTGGGTTGTCGAGCGCGCCGTCGCGTGGGCATTACCTGTCGGTAATCCGGTGGAATTCGCCGCGGCGTGTTAACATGATTGTACGAGCCGGGCCGAGCTTGGGCACGCACAAAACGTCGAACACGGTAAGCCATGAATGCAACGCGACTCATAGCGATGGTGCTGGCGACGGGACTGCTCGTCGCCGCGGCCGGGGCGCAGGACGGTGAAGTGCCGATGGACGTGGTGCGCCAGATCAAGCAGGCGCAGGACGACGGGTCCAAAGAAGAGCAGGCGGAGGCGGAGGAGCAAGCAGTGCCGCAGCGGGATGCGAGCGTCAAGCCGCAATCGGCGTCGGTTGATCAGGTGCGCGAGCTGATCTTGGCGCCGGGGGCGACCGCGGCGGACGAACAGGTGAACGACCGGCTGATCGAACTGACCGATCGCGCGGCGAAGATGGCGCTGGCCAGCGAGGACGCGGCGGTGAAGCTGCGGGCGCTGAGCGTGCAGATGCAATCGCTGTACGCCCGGCTCGCCGCCGACCCGCGCGCCGCCGAGGCCGATCGCCTCGTCGCCCGCCTGCGGGCCGCGGCCCGCCGAGCCAAGGCGCTGGAGCTGCCCGACCGCGCCGCCGCGGTTGAGGGCGACTTCTGGCTGATGACCGCCGATCTGGTCGACGTCAATCGCATCGGCCTGCCCCACGCCGAGCGTCAGGCGCAGGCGGCGCAGTTGATGGCGGAGTTTCTCAAGAAGCATCCGGCCGCGCCGATGGCCGACGACGTGCGCGCGGTGTATGCGCAGTTGCAACGGGCGCGTGGTCTGTCCGTTGAGGCCGACGCCGACCCGTTGACGGCGCTCAAGGCGGCGATCGCGGCGCGCCTGTCGGAGCACTGGCGGCTCGAGATCGACGCCGACGCCGAACCGATCACGATCGGCCTGCAACGCGGGGGCGAAAACGCGGCCGACCCGATCGCCGGTCACGGCGGCCGCCCAACGCTCTACCTCGTGCCGGCCGACCATGAACGCATCGGGCGAACCGACGTCGCCGAAGCGACCGAAATCGGCCGGTGGCGCGGCCGCACCGCCCGGCTCACCGGCGGCGGCGAGGATTGGCCTACCCTGCGCACCGACCTCGAAGCCGCGCTCAAAGCCACCGATGGCGCGAAGCGGCCAACGCTCGGCCAGCCCCCCGAACCACCGCCGGCGGACACCACAGAAGCAGAAGAACGCGCGCGGGATCGGCAGGAATAGAACATCTTTCAGCGACCCCTAGCGGGTGCCATACCTTGTCCGCTTGAGCGGCAAGGTGTCAGCGGGTGCCGACGCCGTCACACCTCGCCCTTGGGGACAAGGTGCGGCACTCGACGGACGCGACGCCGCGTTGCAATCCACGCCGGCACGACCATCGTCGTTCCCGCGGCTCACCCGGCCCGGCGGACGTGAATGTCGGGCCGTTGCCTCTTGAAATCACGGATCGCATCGTCGCTCACGCGGGTCTGTTCGAGCGTGAGGGTGAAGCGGCCGCGGATGGCGGCGAGGGTGCCGAGGATGGCATCATCGATGTGCGGGCCGCGCAGCGCGATCGCGTCGACCGTGGTGAGCATGCTGTCGGGCACGATCATGCCCCACGCCGCGCGGCCGGAGCTGAAGGCCACGCTCCCGCCGATGTGCTCGATGCGACTGATCGCCTGCCAGTGGGCGATCAGCGGGGCGCTGATCGTGATCATCACCACCGCAACGATCAGGAACGGCGCGATGACCGGGAAGAGCCAGCCGTACTGCCGGTCGGTGTGCTGCACGCGGCGCCTGAATCGTCGCCAGTGATGGAGAATCCTGCGGAACACGCTGGATTGTAGGGCGAATCCCCGTCTGGTTTGCGCTGGTCCCCCCGGTCGATTCCGATGGACGCGGGTGATGCCGCCTCACCACTTCAGCCCGCGCCTCGGGTCCGGCCACGTGCCGCGGAGCTTTTGCAGCGCCTCGCGTTGTGCTTCGGTCAGTTCTTCGGGCACGTCGATGCGCGGCACGGCGAACAGGTCGCCCTTTTCGCCCTTGTTGTTTTCGATGCCGGCGCCGCGGAGGCGCAGTCGTTTGCCGCCGCCGGTGCGCGGCGGGATCTTCAGCGTCGCCCGGCCGTCGAGCGTGGGCACCTCGACCTCGCCGCCGAAGATCGCTTGGTCGATGCTGATCGGCAAGTCGAGGGTGAGGTTCAGTCCCTCGCGTTTGAAGTAAGGGTGCGGGGCGATCTTGACGGTGAGGATGATGTCGCCGGCCGGGCCGCCCTCGGGCGAGGGCTGGCCCTTGCCGCGCACGCGGAGCTTGGCGCCATCCGCCACGGCCTTGGGCACCTTGACGTCGATCGTCTGCTCCCCGCCGGGGCCTTTGATGCGCAGCGAGGTCTTGCCGCCTCTGGCCGCGGTCTCGAACGGCACGGTGACGGTGTGCTGCAAATCGGCGCCGCGCTGCGGCTGGCGTCGAGCTCGGGCCCGAGCGCCGCCGCCCATGCCGCCGAACGCGCTGCGCCCGCCGCCGCGGCCGCGGCCGCCACCGAAAAACTGGCCGAACAGGTCATCGAGGTCGACGCCCTCGGCGCCGTCCGTGCCAAAGCTGAACCCGCCGGGCCCCGCGGTGGACCCGCGCCACGCGCCGCCGCCGAACGGCCCGCCGCCGGTCTGGCCCGCGCCCGCTCCCGCGTTTACCCCCGCGTGCCCGTACCGGTCGTATTGCTTGCGCTTCTTCGCATCGCTGAGCACGTCGTACGCCTCCTGCACCTGTGCGAACTTGGCCTTGGCGTCCTCGTCGGCGTTCACGTCCGGGTGGTACTTCTTGGCCAGCTTGCGGTAGGCCTTTTTGATCGCGTCGTCGGCGGCGTCGCGCGGCACGTTCAGAATGTCGTAGTAGTCTCTTGCCATCGGTCGCATTGTATCGCGAAGCTCAAGCGGTCAAGCCCGCCTGCCCGCCCGCCGCGGACGATCCGCTATATTGGCCGCGCGATGGAATTGACGCTCGGGCCGGTCAAACGCATGGTCTTGCAGCCGATCGACGCGGCTCGCCGCTACTCCCTGCGCGACCTGCGCGGCGACGTGGTGGCGGGCCTCACCGTCTCGGTCGTCGCCGTGCCTCAGTCCATGGCCTACGCCGACATCGCCGGCGTGCCACTCCAATACGGCTTGTACACCGTCATCATCCAGTGCCTCATCGGCTCGCTGTTCAACAGCCAGAAGTTCCTTTCGGTCGGCCCGATCAATACCCAATCGCTGCTGGTGTTCGCCACCGTCGCGGCGATCGTCGACCGCGGCGACCCGATGTTTCTCCAACTGGTCATCGCGATGACGCTGCTCAAGGGCCTGATGCAGATGGGCCTGGCCGCCCTGCGGCTGGGGGCGCTGGTGCGGTATGTCAGTGCGTCGGTGATCGTCGGCTTCACCGCCGGCGCCGGCGTGCTGATCGCCGCCAAGCAGCTCAAGAACTTCTTCAGCATCGAACCGATCAAGTTCAGCGAGCCCGCCCAGGCCCTGCCCGGGCTGATCGGCATCCTTCGCGGCGTGGTGCCCGCGCTCGATCAGGTTCACTGGCCGTCGGTCGTGCTGGGTACGGTGGCGCTGGTCATCGTGGTCGGCGCCAAGTACGTGCACAAGCTGTTCCCCGGGCCGCTGCTGGCCGTGGCCGTCGCGGCGGTGGCCGTGGCGGTCATGGACCTCAAGCCCATCAACCCGGCCACTGGCGAGGGGGATCTGTATCTCGTCGGCGAGCTGCCGCGAACCCTCGCGGGCTTCGCCCTGCCGGTCATCCCCTGGGAGCACCTGCGGGCATTGCTGAGCGGCGCGCTGGCGCTGAGCTTGCTCGGCCTGATGGAGGCCTACAGCATCGGCAAGACCATCGCCTCGCGCAGCGGCCAACGCATCAGCGCCAACCAGGAACTGCTCAGCCAGGGCGTGACGAATTTCCTTTCCAGCTTTTTGTCCTGCATCCCCGGCTCCGGCAGCTTCTCGCGGTCGGCCCTGAACTACCACGCCGGGGCCCGCACGCTCTACGCCGGCGTGTTCAACGCCGCGTTCGTCGCACTGATCTTCTTCGCCTTCGCCCCGCTGGCGACGTACATCCCGTTGACGGCGCTGGCCGCGATCCTGTTCGTCATCGCCTGGGGTCTGATCGACTGGCGGGCGTTCCGGCGCATGCTCCGCTCCAGCCGGGCCGACGCCTGGGTCTGTCTGGCCACCTTCATCGCCACGCTCACCATCCCCCTGGAGTACGCGGTCTTCGCCGGCATCATCCTCAACATCGCGCTGTACATGAAGCGGGCCAGCCGACTGCACGTCAACGAGATGGTCCGCGCACGCGGCGGGCCGTTCGTCGAACGACCGCTGACCGACGCGACCGGCGAGAAGTCGGTCGTGTTCCTCTCGCTCGAAGGCGACCTGTTCTTCGGCGTGGCCGATGAACTGCAGGAGCGGCTGGCCGAGGTCGAGCAGTCGGGTGTGCGGGTGGTGATCCTTCGGCTCAAGCGCACGCACCTGGTCGACGCGACCGTGCTGGGTGTGCTCGACAGCTTCGCCCTGGCCATGCAGGAGCGCGGCGGCCACGTCGTGCTCTGCGGCGTCAGCGAACCGATGCAGCGCGTGATGGCCGGGTTCGGCCTGACCCAGACCATCGGCGAGGACAACATCTTCGCCCAGCGCTTCGGCGTGTTCGCCAGCGCCAAGGCCGCGGTCCGCCGCGCCCGCGAACTGGTCGGCCACTCGATCGATATCGACGACCTGCTCGACGACGACGAAGACGACGACGCGCCCCGCCGGCCAATCGACGGGGCCTGGACATACCATATCTGACCGCCCTGATGGAGCGATGCCTTGGCGAAGAAATCCAGCACGCCCGCCAAGCCCGACCCGGCCGTCAAACGCCGGGCCGCCGCGATCTACAAGAAGCTCGCCGCCGAGTACCCCGATGCGAAGTGCGCGCTGAACCACCGCAACGCTTACGAACTGCTGGTCGCGACGATCCTCTCGGCCCAATGCACCGACGAGCGCGTGAACATGACCACGCCTGCGCTCTTCGAGCAATACCCAGACCCCCAAGCCCTGGCCGACAGCGAGCAGGCCGACGTGGAGAAGATCATCCATTCCTGCGGCTTCTACCGGAACAAGGCCAGGAGCATCCGCGGCGCCGCCAGGGCCATCGTCGAAGCCCACGGCGGCGAAGTGCCCGCCACCATGGAGCGGTTGCTTGAACTGCCGGGCGTGGCGCGCAAGACCGCCAACGTCGTGCTCGGCAACGCCTTCGACACCAACGTCGGCGTCGTCGTCGATACCCACGTCAAACGCCTGGCCAACCGCATGGGCTTGACCCGGCACACCGACACCAACAAGATCGAGAAAGACCTCATGGCCCTGTTGTCCAAGAACCATTGGACCATGCTCAGCCACCTGCTCATCTTCCACGGCCGGCGCATCTGCACCGCGCGCAAGGCCCGGTGCGATGAGTGCGTGGTCAACAGACAATGCCCCAAGATCGGCGTCTAGCCGCTTGTGGCCTCGCGCGACGCCGCAGCCCCGGTTGCGAACCCCACCATGTCCAGCGAACTTGCGACCATCACCCGCATCACCCCGACGAAGCGCGACCCGCTGCGGCTGACCCTCCGCGCCGGCGGCAGGGTTGTGGCCACACTGCCGCGCGACCAGGTCGAAGCGCTGGGCCTGGCCGTGGGCATGGCCTGGACCGATGAGCTGGCCCGGCGCATCGGGCCGGCGGTCGATTGCGACAAGGCCTGGCGTTACGCCGTGCGGGCCCTGGGCCGGCGGGCGCTGAGCCGGGGCGAATTGATCGACCGCCTCCGCCGGCGTGGCCATGAGGCCAAGACCGCCGAGCAGGTGGTCGACCGCCTGACCGACAAGGGCTGGCTGGACGACGCGGCGTACGGCCGATCGGTCATCCAGGCCGAGCGCGCCCGCAAGCCCGCCGGCGCACGGCTGCTGCGCCACAAGCTCGCGGCCAAGCGCGTGCCGCGGGACGTCGCCGAGCGGCTGGTCGACGAAGCGGAGAAGGATCACGACCCCGTCGCCGCCGCCCGCAGCTTCGCCGAGCAACGCCTGCGATCCGCCACGCTCCAGCGCGCCGACGCCCAGGCCCGCAAGCGCCGCCTCTGGGGCCAGCTCGCCCGCCGCGGCTTCGATGCCCGCACCATTCGCCAGGCCCTCCAGCCCTTGCTCGGCGACGACCAGGACGGTCCAAGCTGATTTTCTGCTTCTGCCGGCGCGGGCGGCTGTGGTATGCTCTTGCCTGAGGGACATGCCGTGAGACGACGCATCCTCTGGCTGTTTGTCTGGACGACCCTCGCCTTCTGGATCTAGCGGGCGAGCGCGATCACGCCCCCCCCACACCAGAAACGTCCGAATAACCAACGATCGGCGTTTTTATGCGCCTAAGGCGTTGTGCGTGAAATACTTGTGGCACAAGGCCGCACAATTGCGAAATAAATCAGCCAAACTCTCCCAAAATGTTGCAAAAGCTTTCAGCGAATAGTATCATTGGCTTGATTCGACAGGGTTCGTTTCCGCTCGAGGCAGGCATCATGGCTGTGGGCACGCAGACGCTGGAGCGCGGACAGGTTGAGGATCTGGTGCGGCAGGTGCTGCGCAGCCAGTGGGGCGATGTCGGCCGCGCTTTTCATCCGCAATCGCACAACGGCGGGCCCAACCCGCTGGTCGTCAACGTCTCGGCGCGACACATCCACGTCACGCCCGAAGACCTGCGGCAACTGTTCGGCCCCGGCGCCGAGCTGACCAAGCTCAAGGACCTCTACCAGGACGGCGAGTTCGCCAGCGAGCAGCAGGTCAACATCATCGGCCCGCGCAATCGCATGATCCCCGGCGTTCGCATCCTCGGCCCCGTCCGCAAGTACACACAGGTCGAGCTGAGCTACACCGATGGCGTGTTCCTGGGCATCGACCTGCCGCTGCGCATCAGCGGCGATCACGACAACACGCCCGGCTGCGTGCTGGTCGGGCCGCACGGCTCGGTCACGCTGCGGGCCGGGGTCATCCGCGCTCGGCGCCACGTGCACATGAGCCCGGCCGACCTGACGCACTTCGGCGTGGCCGATGGCGATGCGATGAAGCTGCACATCGCCGGGCCATGCGGGGTCGTGTTCGAGAACCTCATCGTCCGCGAACATCCGAAGGTCAAACTCGAAGTCCACATCGACACCGACGAGGGCAACGCCTGTCACCTCGAATCGGCCACGCACATGGAACTGATCCAGTAAGCCGCCGTTTGTCCGGCGAGCGAAATACATCGTTTTGGAGAACGCCACGATGGCACAGCAAGCACTGGGAATGGTCGAAACCAAGGGTTTGGTCGCCCTGATCGAAGCGACCGACGCGATGATCAAGGCCGCCAACGTCGAGCACGTCGGTTGGGACAAGGTCGGCTCGGGCATGGTGACCAGCTTCGTCACCGGCGACGTGGCCGCGGTGAAGGCCGCGGTCGACGCCGGCGCCGACGCCGCGGGGCGCGTCGGCGAAGTGGTCAGCGTGCACGTGATCGCCAGGCCCCACGACGACCTGCCCAACCTCCTGCCTAAGGCCAGAAAAACCTCGGGCAAGTAACCACGCACTCAACTTCACCCCGACGCGATGCGCGCCGGGGACACGGAGCTTTTTGCCATGAACGCATTGGGACTGATTGAAACCAAGGGGCAGACGGGTCTGGTCGAAGCGACCGACGCGATGCTCAAGGCCGCCCACGTCGAACTGGTCAAGACGATCCCGATCGGCGGGGCATACGTGACGGTGATCGTCAAGGGCGACGTCGGCTCGGTGAAGGCCGCGGTCGATGCCGGCGCCGACGCCGCGAGTCGCGTCGGCGAACTTGTCGCCGCCCACGTCATCCCCCGGCCCAGCGAAGCATTACTCGAGAACTTCTAAGCCCCACGGTGGGCCGACATCGATGAGCGATGGGGCAACAGCCCGCCTCGCCCATCGCTAATCACTCATCGCCGATCCGCCATGATCATCCTCGTCGCCAACCTGGGCTCCACCAGCTTCAAGAGCAAGCTGTTCGACATGGACAGCTCGCGCGTGCTGGCGACCGCCGCGGCCGACCGCATCGGCAACGCGCCCAGCGGCTGGCAGGTGACGGTGGCCGATCGCGATGCGTCCGGAGAGGCCGCGCTGGCCGATCACGGCCAGGCGATCGACCTGCTGCTCAAGCAGGTCGGCCAGATGGGCTGCGACGTGGTGGGGCGGCTGGACGCGATCGGCTTCAAGGCCGTGCACGGCGGGCCGATCAGCGGCGCGGTGATCGTCGATGACCAGGTGCTCGCGACCATGCAACGCTTCGCCGACGTCGCCCCGGCCCACAACCCGCCGTACATCGCCGCGATGCGCGCGCTCCGCGAGCAACTGCCGGGCGTGCCGCAGGTCGCCGCGTTCGAAACCGCGTTTCATCAGACCATCCCCGCCGCGCGGCAGACGTTCGGCATTCCTTATCAATGGACCGAACAGCTCGGCGTGCGGCGGTACGGTTTTCACGGGGCATCGCACCAGTACATCGCAACGCGCATGGCCGAGGTCGCGCCCGGCGCCAGGAAGCTCATCAGTTGCCATCTCGGCGGCTCGTCGAGCGTCTGCGCGATTCGGGACGGCCGCAGCGCCGCCAACAGCTTCGGCATGACGCCTCAGTCGGGCCTGCCGCAGTCCGGCCGCGTGGGCGACTTCGATCTGTATGCGCTGCTCAAGCTCAACGCCGCGGGCCACAGCACCCAAGCCGTGCTCGATACGCTCGGCCACGACGGCGGCCTCAAAGGCATCAGCGGCGTCGGCAGCGACCTGCGCGACATCGAACGCGCCGCCGATGAAGGCAATGAACGGGCCAAGCTCGCCATCGACGTGTTCGTCGAGTCACTGCGGCACTACATCGGCGCATACCTGGCCGTGCTCAACGGCGCCGATGCGATCGTGTTCACCGGCGGCATCGGCCAGCACAGCGCACGGGTCCGCGCCGCGGCCCTGGCGGAGATGGACTACGCAGGCATCGCCCTGGATGCATCGAACAACGACGCCGCTCGGGGCGACAGTGAAGCCCGCATCGACGCCGCCGACCGCCGCGTGCAATTGTGGGTCATGCCCACCAACGAGGAATTGATCGTCGCCCGGCAGGCGGCGGCCGCGCTCAGTAAGCAGCATGTTCAGCGGTAATCGCACAAACCGCTGCATATTGGAGATTTCGGAAATGGCACAGCAAGCAATCGGAATGATCGAAACCAAGGGCCTGGTGGCCGCGATCGAAGGCGCCGACGCGGCGCTCAAGGCGGCCAACGTGAAGTACGCCGGCCAGAGCAAGGTCGGCAGCGGCCTTGTAAGCGTGACGTTCACCGGCGACGTCGCCGCGGTGAAGGCCGCGATCGACGCCGGCGCCGACGCCGCCGGCAAGGTCGGCCAGGTCGTCAGCGTCAATGTCATCGCCCGGCCCCACGAAGACGTGAGCAAGTTGTGACGAGGCGGTGATGCGTTGCGAGCGTGCGCGATGAGGCCTGCGCCAAGGTCGCACAAGCTCGGCTCCGCTCATCGCTCATCACACATCGCTCGTCGCTTTGCTTCGGAGACCCAACCATGTTCGTCGCAAGGGTTCAGGGCCACGTCGTGGCATCGACCAAAGACCCCGCGATCGCCGGCAACAAGCTGCTGATCGTCGAGCCGCTGAAGGTGGCCTACGACGACGCCGGCGGCGGAGCGTTCGGCGTGACCGGTCGGGCCATCGTCGCGATCGACCGCATCGGCGCCGGCGAGGGCCAGCTCGTGCTGATCGTGCAGGGCTCCAGCGCCCGAATGGTCGAGGGCTGCTCGAAGATGCCCGTGGACGCGGTGGTGGTCGGCCTGCTCGACGAGGCGGTGGTCAAGGGCAGGAAGATCGACCCGGCGAAGATCAGCCAGTAGCGACGCCCGCAGGAGTGACTTGATATGGACCAGGCCACGCTCATCCAGAACGTCGTGCAGGAAGTGATGCGACAGCTCGGCGACAACGGCGCCGCGGCGCCCGCCACCCCCGCTTCGTGGACCGGCCGGCCCGGCGTGTTCGAGAAGGTGGACGACGCCGTGCGCGCCGCCACCGCCGCGCAGCACAAGCTTTCCGATGCCGGCGTGGACGGGCGCGATGGCATCGTCAAACTCATCAAGAAGCTCGTCGTTGAGAACAAGAATGAATGGGCAAGGATCGAGCTGGAGGAGACCAAGGTTGGCCGGCTCGATCATAAGATCGTCAAGCTCGAAATCCTGCCCGATGTGCCCGGTGTGGAGTACCTCAAGACCGCTGCGCACAGCGGTGATGAGGGCGTGACGCTCGACGAGTTCGCGCCGTGGGGCGTCATCGGCGTGATCACGCCGGTCACCCACTCCATCCCCACGCTCACCGCCAACGCGGTCAACATGATCGCCGCGGGCAACGCGCTGATCATCAACCCGCACCCCTCGGGCGCAAGCTGCGCCGCGGTGGCCGTCGAGGTGTACAACCGCGCGATCGCCCAGCAGTTCGGCATCGAAAACCTCATCTGCATCATCGACCCGCCCACGCTCCGCACCGCCGAGGAAATCTTTCGGCACCCGGATATCCCGCTGCTGGTTGCCACCGGTGGCCCGGCCGTGGCTCGCGCCGCGATGAAGCAGACCAAACGCGCCATCGTTGCCGGCCCGGGCAATCCGCCGGTCGTCGTCGACGATACCGCTGACTTCGATAACGCCGCCAAATCGATCATCGCCGGCGGCGGGTTCGACAACAATCTGCTGTGCATCGGCGAGAAAGAAGTGTTCGTCGTCGAAAGCGTGTTCGATTCGCTGATGGACGCGATGCAACGCGCCGGTGCGGTGCGGCTGAACGCGGGGCAAATCGACCGGCTGACGGCCGCGGCGTTCGATACGTCCGGCGAACACATCCATGTCAAGAAGGAATTCATCGGCCGCGACACCACCGTGCTCGCCGAGGCCGCGGGGATCAGCTTGTCCAGCCGCGTCGATCTGCTGTACGGCGAGACCGATGAAGCCAACCCGTTCGTGCCCGAAGAGCAGATGATGCCGTTCGTGCCATTCGTCCGCGTGCCGAATGTTGATCGCGCGATCGAGTTGGCCGTGAAACATGAGCACGGCTTCGGCCACACCGCGATCATTCACTCCAACAATTTCGCCACGATTACCCGCATGGGCCGGGCGATGAACACGACCCTGTTCGTGGTCAACGGCCCGTCGACCGCGGGCCTGGGCATCGGCGGCGAGGGGTACCTGAGCTACTCGATCGCCACGCCCACCGGCGAAGGCATCACCACACCCCTGACGTTCACCCGCTTCCGCCGCAACGCCATCAGCGGCGCCCTGCGGATCATCTAGAGGTAAGCGCCGCCATGCTGCTGGCCCTGATCCAAGGCAACACGACCGCCACCGTGCGGCACCCGACCATCAACGGCCAACGGCTGTTGCTCGGCCAGGCCCTGGACATCGACCTCAAGCCCACAGGCGACCCGCAGCTCACGCTCGACCAACTGGGCGCCGGGGCCGGCGACGTGGTCATCGTCACCTCCGATGGCAAGGGCCTGCGCGAGATGCTCGGCCACGACAACAGCCCCGCCCGCTGGTTCACCATCGGCATCGTCGATTCGATCGACGCGGTGCGCGACGACCTCGCGGGCGCGGCGAAGGGAGGCGCCTGAAATGCCCCCGGTCGATGCCGAGCTTGTCCGTCGGATCGCCCAGCGCGTCATCGAGCAGATGACCGCCACTGGCCGCCCACGCGCCGACGTCAAGCCGCCCATCGGCGTATGCACGGGCGATTACTCGCAATTTGTCGATCGCCCGGACCTGACGAAATCACCCGATTCGGCACCGCCGCCTGAACCGGTGAACAACGCGCTCACACCGGCCGGCCTGTCGGGCATCGTCACCGCGCGACAGGTCGACGCCGTGGCCGGCGATACGCTCTACCTGCAGTACGATGCGAAGCTCACCGCGCTGGCCGCCGACCGCGTGCGCGAGCGAAAGATGGCGATCGAGCGCGTCTACGGCTCGTCGAGCGGGCCGGCCGCGGGTTCGTGGCTGTGGTGGATCGACGGCCGGTGCTCCGCCGTGCCCGGCGTGGTGGGGCAGCATCCGAACCAGTTGGTCGCCAGTCGGGCGCGCGACCTGGTGTCCGCCATCCGCGAGATCGCGGTCGGCGTGAAGGCCGGGCGGCTCGCCGGTGGCGTGCTGTTCGTTCCCTCCGCCGCGAGGCCCGCGTGCTACGCCAACCGTTGCGGCGTACTGCGCGCCGCGGTGGGCACGTGCGTCCAGGCCGTCGAGCAGGCCGTGGCCGAACTCGCCGCCAACGTGCTCATCGTCGAGTATCCTTACCACGACGCCCAGCGCATGGTCGAGATGGTCGCGGCGTTCCTTGCCGCGGCCGGCAAGCCGTCGGCCGCGGTGCAGCGTGAGCTCAAGGAGTTGTCGAGTTGCGCCTAGCAAGGGTGAAAGGCACGCTCACGCTCAGCCGCCGGCTCGACGAACTGCCGCGCGGGGCGCTGTTGCTCTGCGAGGCGCTCGACGCCGGCGGCGTCAAGCAGATTGACCGGGAAATCCAGCGTCGTACGCCCATGGGCGAGTCGCTGGTCGTGCTCGATGAACTGGGCGCAGGCGAGGGGGCGCTGATCGCGATCAGCGAGGGCCGCGAGGCCTCCATGCCCTGGTGGCCCGAGCATCGGCCCGTGGACGCCTGCTGCGTCGCCATCCTCGACCGCGTGAACGTCAAGCCCGAGCTGATGTCGGACTAGAATCGGAGATGAACCATGGCCGTGCCTGAATGGCAAGTGAAAAAACAGTTGTGCGAGATCGGCGAGAAGATCTGGCTCAAGGGATTCTGCGCCGGCAACGAGGGCAATCACTCGGTGCGCATCAACGACGACCGCGTGCTGATCACCCCCAGCGGCGTGAGCAAGGGCATGCTCAGGCCCGAGATGATCTGCACCTGTGACATGGACGGCAACCTCGTCGACCGCCAGACCAAATGGAAGCCGTCCAGCGAACGCAAGGTGCACATCGCGATCTACAAGCACCGGCCCGATGTGAAGGCGGTGATCCACAGCCACCCGCCGCACGCCACCGCGTTTGCCATCGCCAACATCCCGCTGCCCGAAGGCATTCATCCCGAAGCCGAGGTGTTCCTCGGCCGCGTGCCCACCGCCGATTACGCCACGCCCAGCACCGACGACCTGCCCGGCAGCATCATCCCGCTGATCGGCCCGGAAACCAACAGCGTGCTCATGGGCAACCACGGCTCGGTGTCTTTTGATACCGACCTGGTCAGCGCGTACTACAAGCTCGAAATTCTCGACGCCTATTGTCGAGTTCTGTTGCTTTGCAAACAGATCGGCAAGGCCAACGTGCTCAACGCGCAACAGATGGATGAATTGCTGAAGGTGAAGGAGCAGTTCGGCATGACCGATCCGCGGGCGAGCTGCGCGATCGAGGGGTGCGTGGGCGGCGAGCAGAACGCGCCGTTCCTCGCGATGTTCGACGTGCGACCCGCCGGCGCGGCGTGCGATAGTGATGGCGGGGCGGTTACCGCGCGGCATGGCGCGGGATCGCAGGCAGACCAAAGCGCCCCGCCGGACGGCGGCGCGGCGTTCGAGACGATGGTCCAGCAGATCACCGACCAGATCATGGCCGCGGCCACAGGAAGGTAAACCATGAAAGCAACAGGCCTAATGTGCTGCCTGATGTCGCTGGCGATCGCGGGTTGCGCGAGTGATTCGGTGCAGCTCAAGAGCTACGAGGGCGCGCCGCCGAACCAGAAGTACGAGATCGGCGAAGTGATCAGCCGGGCCAGGCAGCTTGAGCCGGGCATGGCGAAGCTCGACGTGCTGCTGCGACTGGGCTCGCCCGCCGAGCGCCACGGCGACCACTGGCTCTACCTGCCCAGCGACCCGGGCGTGCTCATCCCCCAGCAGGCGTTGGTCGTGAAGTTCGAACGCGGCCGCTATCTCTTGCACAAGAAACAACTGGTCACGCTTGGCGAACGCATCATTCTTGAGTGAGCCATGAGCGTAAAAGCGGGTAAATCACTGGACCGCAAAATCGCGGCAATCCGGGTGGATCTGGATTGCGGCGAGTTTATTCTCGCCGACGCCAAGGACGCGATCGGTTCGGGTGGATGGCGGGATTTCTCACAGATGACGCCTGCTGAGAAAGTCGCATGGAATCGGTCGCGATGGGACCGCGTCATCGGGTAGCCGACCTTGCTCATCGTAGAACGCCAGAAACGATTGCTGGACATGCTGCGAGAGCGGCAGGCGGCGGACCTGGATGCGCTGGGCGCGGCGTTGTCGGTGAGCGTGTCGACGGTTCGGCGTGACCTGGAAGCGCTCGAGAATCAGGGGCTGGTCGAGCGGACGCACGGCGGGGCGGTGTACCGGGGGCCGCACCATCACAGCATCGTGTTCAGCGAACGGATGAGCGAGCACGTCGAGGCGAAGCGCGGGATCGGCCGGGCCGCGGCGGCGCTGATCGAGCCGCACATGACCGTGTTGCTGGACGGCGGGTCGACGGTGTACATCGCCGCCCAGCAGATCGACGTGCGGCCGATTCAAGTGGTGACCAACAGCTTGAGCATCGCCCAGCATTTTGCCGACGACGAGCAGGTCGAGCTGATGTTGATCGGCGGGAACCTGTACCCGCGCAGCGGCGTGATGGTCGGGCCGATCGCCACGCGGTGCCTGGCCGACCTTCACGCGGACCTGATGCTGTTCAGCTTGGCCGGGGCGTTCGACGATGGGTTTTACAACCAGAACCTGGCGATGGCGGAGGTCGAGCAGTGCATGCTGCGGCAGGCGGCGCGCAGCGTGCTGCTGATGGATTCAAGCAAGTTCGGCCGCAAGTCCCTGGCGCGGGTCTGCGGGATCGAGCAGGTCGAGGCGGTGCTGACCGACGAACAGGTGAGCCAGCGGTGGAAGAAGTTGTACGGGGAGCGGTTGGTGATGGCGGATGCGGCGGAGCCGCGGCGCTAAATGGTGCGGGGGATTGCGATACAATCGGGGGATGAGCGATACGAACTTGCGCATCGGTGTATTGCAACATGCATGTGGGTTGGATCGCGCGGCGAACCTGCATACTTCGATCGCGATGATTCGCGACGCGGCGGGACAAGGGGCGAAGCTGATCGTGACGCCCGAGCTGTTCCTGTCGCGTTACTTCTGCCAGACCGAGGACGAGGCGAACTTTGCTTTGGCCGAGCCGATCCCCGGGCCTGCGACGCGGCGGCTGGGTGAGCTGGCGAAAGAACTGGGCGTCACGATCAGCGCCTCGCTGTTCGAGCGGCGCGCCGCGGGGGTGTATCACAACACATCGGTGATGATCGACTCGTCGGGCCGGATCACCGACAAGTACCGCAAGATGCATATCCCCGACGATCCGCGTTTTTACGAGAAGTATTACTTCACGCCGGGCGACCTGGGCTTCGGCGTGCAGCACGTGGGCGAGGTGTGCACCGGCATGCTGATCTGCTGGGATCAATGGTTCCCCGAGGCCGCGCGGCTCACCGCGATGCGCGGGGCGGAGGTGCTGCTGTACCCCACGGCGATCGGCTGGTGGGACTCGGACCAGGGCGGGGAGACGCCCGAGGACCGCGAGCAACAGTTCGAGGCGTGGCGGACGATTCAGCGCAGCCACGCGATCGCCAACGGGGTGTACATCGTCGCGGCCAACCGGATCGGGCGCGAGGACGAGCTGCTGTTCTGGGGCGGGTCGTTCGTGGCCGACCCCGGCGGCGTGGTCATCGCCCAAGCCCCGCGGGATGAAGCGGCCGTGCTGGTGGTCGATTGCCCGATGGCGCGAATCGACGAGCTGCGCCGGGGCTGGCCGTTCTTCCGCGATCGGCGGATCGATGCCTACGAGGGGCTGACGCGGCGGCTGCTGGATGAGTGACTTCGACCTGAACCAACCCGAGCGCACCGCGGCGGCGCTGGGCTATCGCATGCCCGGCGAGTTTGAGCCGATCGACGCGGTCTGGCTGACCTACCCGCACAACCGCGAGACCTGGCCGGGCTGTTTCGAGCGGGCGTGCGAGCAATACGACGATTTTATAGCCCAGGTCGCGCGGTTCGCTCAGGTGAACCTGATCGGCAAGGCGATCGACTGGCCGACGAACGACTCCTGGATCCGCGACTACGGGCCGCTGTTCGTGATAAACCAAACCGGCGAGCTGGCATGCCACGACTTCGTCTTCAACGGTTGGGGCGGCAAGTACAACGCGGAATACGAGCGGGACGGCATCGTTCCCCGGCGCGTGGCCGAGCGATTGGGCATTCCGACCTGGCTGCACGACGAGGTGCTCGAGGGCGGCAGCATCGAGGTCAACGGCGCCGGCGTGGTGATGACGACCGAGCAGTGCCTGCTGAATCAGAACCGCAACCGGGCGCTCGATCGGCCCAAGCTGGAAGCGCTGCTGCACGAATCGCTGGGCACGCGGCACGTGTTGTGGCTGCCCGGCGGGATCGAAGGGGATGACACCGATGGGCACATCGACGACGTGGCGCGGTTTATCGCGCCCGGCGCGATCGCCGCGGTGCGCGCGCCGGCGGGGCATCCGGATCACGACACGCTCGAACGCAACTGGTCGGCGCTGCGCGAAGCGCGAGATGCGAACGGCGAGGCGTTTGAGTTGTTCGAGCTGCCGGCGCCCGAGCCGATCGAGTACGACTATCCGCCGGACCGCTTCGGCCCCGGCGGCGTGAACCCGGTGCCGGCGAGCCACGCGAACTTTCTGATCGTCAACGCCGCGGTGCTGGTCCCGACGTTCGGCCAGCGAAGCGATGAGTTGGCTCTTCACGCGATCGAGCGGGCGCTGCCGGGCCGGCAGGCGATCGGCGTGCGCAGCGAGTGGCTGGTGGTGGGGCTGGGGGCGCTGCACTGTTTGAGCATGCAGCAGCCAAAGAGCGCGACAATGCCGCGGCGCTGAATGCCGCGGCCTGGGCGAATCACTTCCCGCCGTACGGGCCCATGCGATCGTACGCGAGCTTGCACCGGGTCGGCTGCTTGCCGTGCTCGTCGAAGAGGATCAGCTCATTGGGTTCATCGACGTTCAGCCACGGCTCGGGCAGGTAGTAGCGCGACTGGGGCGGCACCCGCTTGCCGGTCTGCGTGGCGACGAAGTAGCGGCCGACGTTGTGGCCGTTGAGGTAGATCTGCCCCTTGGTCATGCCTGTGATTTCCAGCCACAGCGGCGCGTCGGTGTGCGACACGCCGAACTCGCAGCGGAACCACGTCGGCAGCGCCCGGCCCTGCCTGGGCATCGGCGCGAACTGCTCGTCCTCGGGCATCTGCCAGCGGGCGTAGGCCCATTGCGCTTTGTCGCTGAGCGTTTGGGCACCCTCATAGATCGTCACGTGGTCGGCCACGTCGAACTTATCCGGCTCGGGGCCGAGCAGGGCGAGCGTGATTTCGTTGTTGCCCTGCTTGAGGTGCGATTCCTGCGTGAGCACGAAGCGGCGGGTGAGGTTGTGACCGGGGTCGATGTAGATCGGCACGTCGTTGACGATCACCACGCCCATCGGCCGCGTGCCGCGCGTTTCGACGATCAGCGGGCTCTTGCGGCGGTGGGTGAGTGACCAGGTGTACCGCGCCCGCAGCGAGCGGTCGCCCCGACGGGCGTTAACCACATAGCCGGTCACCTCGAACGGATCGACCTGCGGCATCACCTGCCGGGTGGGCTTGGTCAGGCGCACCTGTTTGGCGGCGTAGAGTTCGCCGAACAGGCCCTTGCGCTCGCCCAGCGCCGGGCCGTAGTTGAAGCGGCCGAGGTTGTCGGCGAGAAAGACCAGATCCTGCTCGCCCTTGCGCATCGACAGGTCGATGGGCCCGGCGTCGGCGCCCGGGCCGTGGCCGATGATCCGCGTGAGCGAGCCGTCCTGATACAGGTGCAGCCGATCGCCGGCCTCGGGGGCGAGCAGTCGGGCGCGATTGGCGCCCGAGCGTTTGATCGTCACGCGATACCAGCCGTAGCCGAAGTCGGCGCCGCAGGATTCGAGGGCGCGGGGGCCGTCGATCGCGGCGTAGCGAGGGGCGGTGCCGTCGGCGTAGTCGGATTGGATCACGTGCGTCCAGCCGTTGAGGCGCGGGGCGGTCAGCTTCGCAGCAACGCCGAGGCGCTGGGTGCGGTGCGTGCCATCGGGCTCGACGATATGTGCGGTCGCGCCGTCGCCACGGATCGGCTGGTCGTCGGCGTCGAAGCCGGCGATGCCGGTGAACAGCCGGCCGTCGGCGTGGATGTAGGCCGCGTCGACCTGCTCTTCGTTGAGCACGACGACGGTGAGGTTCTGGTGCTGCTCGACGACGGGCTTGGCGCCCTTGGGCACGGTGACGGTGAACACCGCGTCGTCGATGCTGACCACGCCTTCGCTTCCGGCCGGGCCGTAGAGCACGAGCATCTGCCGCTTCACGAACGCCCAGGGCCGCAGGTTGGTCGCGTCGAGCGTGGCCACGCCGTCGAGCGAGGCGTCGAGCGCGATCCACGCGGCGCTGTCCCTGCCCATGGCGACGGTCAACTGGGCGCCGCCGGGCGTGAGCAGTTGCACGTCGCACGGCTTGTACGGCGCCTCGCGAGTGAGCAAGACGACGCGGCCCATCGCGCCCGACTGCTGCCACACGCTCACGCCCGCGCCGCCGCCGGTCGCGACGGTGGGCTGCTCGTCGGGGTCCAGGTGGGCCATCAGCGTGCCGAACTGGCTGAGGAACGTGGCGATGCGCTTGGTCTGGCGGTACTTCTCACCGCGGCCGCCGCCCTCGCGCAGCGGGGCGTCGTAGTCGTAGCTGGTGGTCATGAACATGTCGTCGGCGCCGACCGTGCGCCCACCGTGGAAGCCGAAGTTCGTCCCGCCGTGGAACATGAACAGGTTGAACTGCGTGCCCGTGGCCGAGGTTTCGGCGAGCGTGCGCAGCACGTCCTGGGGCGATTTGTGATCGTGGTGCTCGCGGTTCCACGCATCGAACCACCCGGGCCACAGCTCGGTGATCAGCCGCGGCGCATCGGGCTGGGCCAGGCGGAGCTGGCGGCAGTCGCGCGCCAGGCCTCGCCAGCCGTTCCAGCAGTCGATCGTGTTGGGCACGTGCTGCCAGAGGTTGTTGCAGTTGATCAGCGGCACCTCGCAGCCGCCCTCGCGCAGGTAACGGGTGATCTCTTCGAGGTACCCCGCCGCCTGCGGGTCGTTGTGGCAGAACCACTCGTTTTCGTTCTGCACCAGCACGATGGGGCCGGCGCCGGGGCGGGTGATCTGCAGGTCGGCCACCTGCTTCATCACCGCGTCGAGGTAGCGTGCGGTGGCCTGGAGGAAGGGCGCGTTGGCCTGACGCAGGGCGACGTCGGGCACCTCGTGCAGCCACGCCGGCAGCCCGCCGAAGTCCCACTCGGCGCAGACGTACGGCCCGGGGCGGAGGATGCAGTACATCCCTTCGGCGCCGATCAGCTCGACGAACCGCCGCAGGTCCGCGTCGCCTTCGAATCGGAAGCGGCCCTGCTGGGGCTCGTGGAAGTTCCAGAAGACGTACGTTTCGATCGTGTTGAGTCCGGCCTGCCTGGCCGCGCGGATGCGATCGCGCCAAAGCTGGTGCGGCACGCGCGCGTAGTGGATCGCGCCCGACACCAGCCAGACGCGGCGGTTGTCGATGATGAAGCTCTGCGAGTCGTAGGTGATGCTGGGCATGGGGTCTCGCCGGGGCAGCGTGCGTGGGCTAGCGCATCTGCCAGATGGATTGGAGTTGTTTGAGCGTGGTCCGCACGAGCTTGCGCCCGCCGGGCAGTTGTTTTTCGATCAGCGTGCCGTCCTTGTCGTAGGTCGCCCGCAGCGGTTCGCTGTTCAAGCTCAGTCGGCTGGTCACGACGTAGCCGCTGAGCGTGGGGGTGACGCGCTCGAGTCGGAAGGTGATCTTGCCTTCGGAGCTGTTGTACCAGTAGAAGCCGTACTCGCCGGCGGCGTCGCGCGGCAGCAGTCGGCCCAGCAGGTGGCCCTCGACCTGCGTCAGGTAGCCGCGCGCGGGCCGGGAGAACTTGCGGTGATTGCTCTCGATGCCCGCCGAGCCGTCGGTCCGCACCTCGATCGTGCCCAGCGATCCGCTGCCGGTTTCGATGTTCGTCCGCGGTTCGGCCCCGCGCTGCGCCGGCCGCGCCGTCGTTCGCACGCTCCACGCCTCGCCCTGCTCGTCGGTGAACGGCCGGAAATACTCCGCCAGCGAATCGACCGTCACCCCCGGTAGCGCCAGGTGCGTCTCGATTATCGCACGCACGCCCTGCTGCTCGTTGAACTCGCCTTCGTCGGCGCGGATGCGCATCCAGCCCCGGTCGTCATCGCCATTCATCAGGCGGTAATAGTTCTCCTGCTTGGGGATCCGTTGCAGGTAATCCTCGGCCAGCGTCTGCCGCCACTTGGCTGTACGCTCGATCGCCTGGGCCCGTTGCTTGGCCAGTTGCTGCTGATCGGCGACCTCGAGCGTCGCGAGCACGGCGTCGAACGCCTGGAGGATCGCCTGCCGATCGCTCACGTCACCGCGGGCGTCGACGACCACGTAAGTCATCGGATCGACTTGCGTGATGCCCTGGGCGATGATCGCGGTCCTGTTGCCGGTGTGGGGCACGGCGAAGATCAGCCGCTTGCCCGTCCGGCCGGCGTATTCGGCGTCCTCGTCGCTGCTCACCTTCGCCGCCGGATGGCTCTGGGCGATCTGCACCATCGCCGACTGATGCACCTCTTCGAGCGTCAGCGCCCGCTTGCTGCGTCGCACGGCAACGGTCATCTGGTAGCGGTTTTCCGGGCCGATGATGCGCAGCAGGTAGTCATCGGCGGTCTGCTCGAGGAGCTTGGCGCCCAGCGGCGGCCGCAGCGACACGCCGTACGCCTGCTCGCGCCATCGCTTGGCGTCGAGGATGTCGTCGGCGCCGGCCGCGGCCGCGGCCGCGGCCGCGCACGCCGCGATCAGCAACGCCGCGCACGCGGTTCGGGTCGGTCGGTTCATGAGTCGGCTCCCTTGTGGGTCACGTCCAGCCCGCTGAGCATCACCTGCGCCGCGTAGCGCACCAGGTTGATCGCGCTGCGGTCGGCCAGCAGGTCGATCTGTAGCGCCGCGTCCTGGTCGATCGGCACGACCCACGCCTCGTGCTGCACGCCGGTCGAGCGGGCGTCGGCGAGCACCGCCATGTGCGCCGCGCGGCCCTCGACCGTCGCGCGGCGGTAGCGCTCGGCCGGCAGCGGCTGATCGTTGAGCGCCCGGTACCGCGTCGCCAGCGCGCGCTGCGCCAGTTGCTCGGCGGTCGGCGGCTCGGCGGCATCCACCCCGACGCCCGTCGGCGCCTGGTCGATCCGGCTAAGGTTCAGGTGCTGCAGTTGAAGTCGGTAAAACCGCCCCGGCCGCTCGGGTCCGACCTGCACCGCGTCGGGTCGGCCGGCGATTCGGCTGGCCGTCAGGCCGCGCGGCCTGAGCAGGCGCAGCGGCCCCAGCGTCATGTGGTCATCCTCGATCAGCGTGTAGCGCGTGTCGTGGGCCGTCGCGGCGATCTGCCGCAGCGCGAGCATGTCCTGCCGGCTCACCCGCCCGAAGCCGCGCAGGTGGATCGCCAGGTACGTCCGGCCGTCGGCCGTGGCCACCGCCAGCGCGTGGGTCTGCGCGACGCGCCGGTTCCCGGCGGCGCCGACCGACTGGCCGGCATCGATCAGCAGCGTCTGCGCGCCGACCTGCTCGACGCTTGGGTTGATCCACCCCGCCGACGGGCTGAGCCGACGCTTGGCCTGCTGCATCGCGGCCAGCGGCGCCGTCGGCCGCTCGTCCTCGATCACGATGATCTGAAGCGACCGGCCCGTCCGCCCACGCTCGACGAACTCGGCCCAGCGCGGCGCCTCGGCCTCGGTGTCGCGGCGCTGCATCTGCCATGTGCTACTCACCGCGATCTCGAACCGCCCGAAGCGGTGCGTCGGCTCACCCGGCGCCACCGGCGGCCGGCGCGAGACCGTCATCCATGCCGCCAGCCCCGTGCTCGCGCCCAGCACAGCCAACAACAGCCCGGCCAACACCACGCGGCGGGTCAGCGGGTTCTCAATGCGGCTCTGCCAGGGCATAACCCTAATAGTAAGCCCGGCGCGACAGACCAGCAATCAGCCGGCGATCGCCTTGAGCCCTTCGTAACTGAGCTTCGTGCTGCGGATCGGGTCGCCATCGACCCAGCCCTGGTCCTGCTCGACGATCAGCCAACGCACCGGCCAGTCACCCGCCGCGGCAAGGGTCGGTCGATAGTCGATCGCGCCCGTGCCGATCTCCGCCATCTCTTTGGCGTCCGGCGGGGCGTTGAAGTCCTTGATGTGCAGCATGATGACCCGATCGCCGAACGGCTTGACCACCTCGGCCGGGTCGGCGCCGGCGTTGCCTACCCACACCCAGCCCATGTCCACCTCGAAGCCGACCAGCGCCGGATCGGTTTCGTTCAGCAGGATCTCGTAGCCGGTCGATCCATCGGGCAGGGGCGCGAACTCGAAATCGTGGTTGTGATAGAAAACGGTCAGCCCGGCTTCCTTGAGCTTCGCGCCGGAGCGGTTAAGGCCCGCGGCCAGTTCGCGATAGCCGGCGGCGTGGCGCTTGTCATCGGGCCAGTACGGCACGCCGACCACGTCGTGGCCCAGGGCCTTGGCCGCGTCGATCACGGCGCCGGGGTCGTCCAGCGCGTCCAGCCCGGCGTGGATGCCGGCGCTCTTGAGGCCCAGGTCGTCGATGATCTGGCGCGCCTGCTCGGGCGTGTGGTCGAACAGGCCGGCCCATTCGACGCCTTCGTAGCCGATTCCCGCCACCTGCTCGAGTGTGCCGGCGAAGTCTTCCTTCATGCGATCACGAACGGTGTAAAGCTGCAGTCCGATGGGTAATGCCATGCGCGTTGCCTTCCTGTGAATGCCGGTGGGGCGGGGCGAGCAAGGATAGCCGATGCATCAAACTTTGCCAGCGGCGCGAACCGGACGGGTTGGCGGCCGTCTGTACCTTTGGCGACACTTTGGTTGAAAAGCGTCGCCGGCCGCACGTCTTTACCGGTGAACAGGTGGCCACCTGGATGAGTGAATTGCCGCACGAGCCGTTAGCCGCGATCCGTTCGGCCGCGCCGACCGCGCGGGCCGAGCCCGAGGATCGGCCGTTCGATCTCGTCGCCCTGATCGACGAGCATCAGACGCCGCTGCTGCAGTACGTCCGCCGCCTGGTCAACAGCCCTCAGGACGTCGAGGACATCGTGCAGGATGCGTTTCTACGGCTGCACCGCCAGGTGCAATCGGACGGCGCGGCATCGGTGGCCAACCCGGTGAGCTGGCTGTTCAGAGTCGCCCACAACCGCGCGATGGACTTCCGCCGCAAACGCAAGCGCCGCAAGGATCATCAGCCCAACGTCACGCTCAACGCCCAGGTCCGCGCCGAGCATCAGCACGACGGCCAGCGGATCGACGCCGATTTGGTCGAACGCGAAACCATCGTGCGCGCCATGGCCCATCTGGCGCAACTGCCGGACGAGCAGCAGCAGATCGTCGTGCTCAAAATCATGCACGGCATGACGCTGCGGGAAGTGGGCGAGGTGCTGGGCATGCCGTTGGGCAACGTGAATTATCGGCTGAACAAGGCCCTGGCTACGCTCGCCGAGCGCCTCAAAGCTGAGGGCGCGATTTGAAATCCGCCGGGCATCGGCGTCTGCACTGTTGGAACCATGGACCGCAATCAAGCTGACAACCTGCTGGCCCAACTGCTGCTGGACGAGCTCGACGAGCCGACCAGGCAGCAGTTGCTGGCCTACCTCGAGACCGACGCGGCCCTGCGCGACAAGCTGGCCGACATGCGGCTGACGACGCAGTTGCTGCGCTCGGCCCACGCGGCCGAAGATCGGCCGGTGCTCAGCGAGGCGCGGCGGCGCAAGCTGCTGGCCGCGACCGCGCCCAAGGCCGCGCGCCGCGCGCCGTGGTGGCGACAGATGCGCTCGCTCAACGCCAACAGCTACCTCCGCGCCGCGGCGATCGTGGTGTTCATGGTCAGCGTCACCGGCCTGCTGCTGGCCGTGCTGCTGCCGTCGCTGGGCAAGTCGCGCGAGATGGCCGAAGGCGTGGCGATGCAGGACCGCGAGCTCGAAGGTGCCCGCGAGGCGCCCGAATCGGCCGACGAAACCAGTGACTGGGACAACGACACGAAACCCGACGAAGTTACGAGCATGCCGAGGGCATCGAGCATCGCGCCGCAGCAAGCGACCCAAGCCCCGCCGACCCCGCCGACCGACCCGATCGTCGACTACTACCAGCGCCAGCAGAACCAAAGCGGTCGGCTGAATCAGGATCGCCTGGCCGGCGACGAGGGAGGTGAGATGAAATCGTGGTTCAAGTACGAGAACGGGGCGCTCGACGGCCTCGGAAGCGACTTGGTGGCCGGGCGGAAGTTTTACAAGAACGACAACACCGACTACGGACGCGGCCGGGAAACTCAAGCCCCGAGTAAAACGTACGACGACCCGACCCAAGCGCCGCGGTTCGAGGAAGCGTCGCGGTTCGATCTGGACAAGATCGCCAGCGATGCGGACGACGCCGAGGGTGATGGTCGCCGTGGCGGCCGCGGCGTGGGCAGCCAGAGTATCTTTGCCGACCCTGCGGCCGTGCCCGAGCCGGCCCAGCCCGCCGGCGGCCAGCGCCAGGCCGGGCAGGGCCGCGCACGCAGCGATGTCGTCGCGGAAAGCGATGTCGTCGCGGACTGGGAAGACGAGGCATCGGCCAAGCGCTTGCCCAAACTCGCTGGGCTTTCGGTCCAACAGAACCAGCTTGAGGAAGCCCGCGAAGTGGCCCGGCACGCTGACTCGGAGGAACGTGAGGGCCGGGCGACTTCCGGGCTGGGTAAAGAGCGGGCCCAGCAGCAGGCCGAGGACTTCGTCGAGGAGCAAACGGACATCCTGGTGTACCCGCCCGAGTGGGTCGATCGGATCCAGCGGCGGTATGAAGCCGGCGAGGTCACCCTCACCGAGCTGCCCGAGTCGTCCACGTTCCGCAACTTCCCGGTCAACCCCTGGACGCTGACCGAGCGGGATGCGTTGAGCACGTTCGCGGTGGACACGGACAACGCCTCGTACGCGCTGAGCCGGCGTTACATCGCCGCGGGCGTGCGGCCGCCGGCGGGGGCGGTGCGCATGGAAGAGTTCATCAACGCCTTCGACTACAACTACGCCGCGCAGGACCGGCAGACCTTCACGATCCACGCCGATGCGATCCCCGCGCCCTTCGGCCGGGCCGGGACGAACACCGTGCTGCTGAAGGTCGGCGTGAAGGGCAAGGTGATCGGCCGCGACGGCCGCAAGCCCGCGCACCTGGTCGCCGTGGTCGATGCCTCGGGCTCGATGGCCAAGCCCCGGCGCCTGCCGCTGGTCAAGCATTCGCTCAAGCAACTGCTGGCCAACCTGCGCGCCGGCGACCGGTTCTCGCTGATCACCTACGGCACCGAGGCGCGGCTGCACATCGAGGCGGCCGACGCGGCGAACCCCCAGCCGATCGCCAAGGCCATCGATGCGATCGAGCCCGGCGGCTCGACCAACCTGCTCCGCGGCGTCGAGCTGGCTTACCAGATCGCCCGGCGCCACTTCCGCGCCGGGCAGATCAACCGCGTCATCCTCTGCTCCGACGGCGTGGCCAACGTCGGCCAGACCGATGCGCAGTCGATCCTCGACCGCGTCCGCGAATACCGCCGCCAGGGCATCGCCATCACCACCGCCGGCTTCGGCATCGGCGGGCTCAACGATGCGCTCATGGAGGAGCTGGCCAACAAGGGCGATGGCAATTACCTGTTCATCGACTCCGAGAAAGAAGCCCGCCGCGCCTTTGCACAGGAGATGACCGCGACGCTGCAGATGATCGCCAAGGACGCGAAGATTCAGGTCGCGTTCGACCCGGCCCGCGTTCGTCGCTACCGGTTGATCGGCTACGAGAACCGCGACATCGCCGACAGGGACTTCCGCAACGATCGCGTAGACGCCGGCGAGGTCGGCTCGGGTCAGTCGGCCACGGCGCTGTACGAGCTGGAGCTGCACGGTCGGGCCCGCGCGATCGACGCGCCGCCGCTGGGCATGGTGTACGTCCGCTACCGCGATGTGGACAGCGGCGAGGTCGAAGAGATCTCCCGCCGCCTGCCCAACGCCCTGGTGAGCCGGGCCGACCCGGCCGAAGCGCCACGGCTGTACCTCGCGGCGTGCGCCGCGGCGTTCGCCGAGATCCTGCGCGGCTCGCCCCACGCGGCCGACATCGATTACGAGCAACTGCAACGCACGATTCGACAGGTCGCCGCCGCCCTGCCACTGGACAAGCGCGTGGCCGAGCTGCGCGACCTGATCGACGCGGCCAAGGATCAACCCGTCGCGCCTTGAAGCGCGACGCAGACAACGTTGAAAGGAAGCCCCATGGCCCGATGCCCACTGTTCGCGTGGCTCGCTGTCGCGCTGCCCTGCACCATCGCGCTCGCGCAGCCGCCGGCGCAGGATGGTCCGGCACCGGTGGAGTCACAGCGCGCCGACGCGCCCGAGCCGGACAAGCCCGACCCCGCCGCGGGCGTGGCCATCGCCGAGCTGGCGCTGCGCGGCCGGATCGACGGGTCCAACATCACCTTCGACATGAGCTTCACGGTCAAAACAGATCGGCCCCACCGGGAGATCCCGCTGCTGGTCGGCGACGTCGTGCTCGACAAACTGATCGGCCCCAAGGCCGGCCACAAGCTGCGATACGACATCGAGCAGCAGACCTACTACCTGGGCCTGCCGAACAAGGGTGAGCACACGGTGCGTGCCACCTTCGCCGCCCGCGCCCGGGCCTCGGCCGACGGCCAGTGGCGCACCAGCACGTTCGACGTGCCCGGCGCGATGGTCCGCCGCATCCAGATCGACTGCGACCGGGCCGACCTGGAAGTCGAGCTGAGCCACGCGATGCGCATCGAGCGGGAAGTGAACGACGACACGCTCACGATCAGCGGCATCCTGGGTCCGGGCAAGCCGTTCAAGCTCCGCTGGAAGCCGCAGGTTCAGCCGCTCGACGCCAAGCTCGTGGCCTCGGCCGAGGCGAACATCATCGCGACGGTCGACACCGGCGCGTTGAAGCTCGATGAGCTGGTGATGGTCCACGTCTCGCAGGGCGAGCTGTCGGAGCTGACGTTCGCATTGCCCGAGCTGTTGAGCGTGACACAGGTGCGCGGGCCGTTCATCCGCGACTGGCAAGTGACCGGCGAGGGGGCGGACCGTGTGCTCAAGGTCGTGCTCAACCGCCCGCAGGACAGCCGCTATGCGCTGCGCATCGTGGGCGAGGCGCCGCTGGGCAAGTTTCCCGCGCAACTGTCGCTGCCGGTGGCCGAGCCGACCGGCGGGCTGCGCACGCGCGGGCACCTGCTGATCGGCACCAACAGCGCCATCGCGCTGGTGGTCGATCAGACCACGGGGCTTTCGCAGATCGATCACGCGGGGTTCCCGCGCGTCGAGCGCGATCGCAACACGCCCCGGCCGCTGCCCTCGGCCAAGGCGTTCGCCTACGGCTTCGCGGGCATGCCGATCGCGATGAGCGTGTCGATCGACGACATCGTGCCCAGCTTCGACGCGGCCCACCGCCTGGTCGCGACGGTGAAGGAGGACGACCTGATCGTCGAAGGCCAGGTCGAGCTGGACGTGCGCGACGCGCCGGTCCGCACGCTGACGATGGACGTGCCCGGGCGGTTCAACGTGGCCGCGGTGCAGGGCGCGGCCCTGGCCGATTACCGCGTGACCGGCGGCGAGGACGGGCCCAAGCGCATCGAGCTGCAGTTCACCCAACCCGTGCTCGGCACGACGGTCATCGCGCTGCGACTGGAGCTGGGCCGAAGCCCGCTGGATGAAGATCAGACGATCACCGGCCCGTCGATCAGCGGCGCCAAGACGCAGCGCGGCTACCTCGTGGTCGTCGTGGACCAGGGCCTGCGCATCGTCTCGCACGCCGTGGCCGACGAAGAGAAACTCAAGGCGGTACACACCGGCTCGGTGCCGATGCGCGTGGCCGACGCGGAGCTGGCCTACCGCTTCCGAAGCGCCGACTGGGGGCTGAACCTGAACGTGGCGCGCCGCCCCGCGGGCGTGCGGGCCGAGCTGTTTCACCTGACCAGCATCGGCGAGGGCATCGCCTACGGCAGCGTCGCGGCGAACTACTTCATCACCGGCTCGCCGATCGATCGGCTGCGGTTCGTCATCCCCGCCGAGCTGGGCAATGTCGAGTTCATCGGGCGCGACGTGGCCGGCTGGTCCAACGAGGGCGGGGTGTGGACCGTGCGCCTCCGCCGCAAGGTGATCGGCGATTACAACCTGGCCGTCACGTTCCACCAGCGCTACCACGACGGCGAAGCGATCCGCATCGGCGCCGTGGCGTGCGATGGGGTGCAGGTGCAGTCGGGCTACGTGCTGGTCGCCAGCCACATGAACCTCAAGCTCTCGGATCAGGGCGAGCGCGAGGCGCTGTTGCCGATCGAGCGAGAAGAGGTGCCGCCGAATTACCGTCTGCTGGTTCATGCGCCGATTCTGCGGAGCTACAAGTACGTCCAAACGCCGCACGCCGGCACGCTCGAGCTGGCGTTGTACGAGCGAGGCGAGCTGCTGCCGGTGGTCGTGGAGATCATGGAGCTTCGCACCGAGCTGGACGTGCGCGACGCCGGCGAGACCGAATCGATCACCCGCGTGACGTACAAGGTGAAGAACGCTTCGAGCCAGTACCTCAGCGTGCTGCTGCCCACGGGGGCGGACTTCCGCCGCGTGCATCGGGCGGCGATGAACGCGGACGGCACGCTGACGGCGCCGGTGAAGGTGGCCGTGTCGCACGATGATCAGACCGGCGCGTTGCTGATCCCGCTGCAGCGCAACGCCAACCCCAACGAGCCGGTGACCCTGACGCTGGAGTACGCCCAGGAGCACGGCACGCTGGGCTTTGCCGGAGCGTTGGCGTTGACGGCCCCGGGGGGCGATGTGCCCGCGACGTTCGCCGACTGGCTGGTGAAAGTGCCCGACGACTGGGCGGTGCGGCCGGCCGGTGGAGCGATGGCGGTGGCCAGCGAATCGGTCGAGCCGCTGGACCTGGCGTGGTTCGGCCGGCGCGTCGCCGAGGCCTGGGGCCAGGCGCTGCATCACAACTGGCTGCCCGCGGCCCTGGGGTTGGGGGCGCTGGGCGGGCTGGGGCTGGTCGTGCTCACGTGGCTGGCCTTCCGCCCGGCGACGTGGTTCGTCGCCTTGGCGGTCGTGCTGGCCGGCGCGGTGCTGCTGGGAGCGGGCGCGACGCGGACGCACGCCTTCGCCGGTGAACTGGCCAGCCCGCCGCACGGCGGGCAGGTGCAGTTCAAGCAGGCGGTCAACGTGCAGGACGCCGAGCCGCTGGACGTTGTTGTGTCGATCGTGCCGACCTGGCGCGAGCACGTGACGCTGATCGGGGCCATCGTCGCGCCGATCATGGGCCTGCTGCTGCTGGCCGCGGCGGTGTGGCTGCGGCGGGCACGGGTGGTGCTGGGCGCGGCGGGGGGGGTGGGGTTGGTGATGGGCGCCGCGCAGTTCGAGCCGGCCGTGTTGCCGCTGGGGCACCTGCTGACCTGGGGCCTGCCGACGCTGCTGCTGGCCGCGGTGCTGGTAAAGCTGGGCGCGCGGGTGGTGGCTCATCAGTCGGCGCGGCGCGTGGTCGCGGCCGCGGCGCTGCTGGGCGCCATGCTGCTGGCCGCCGGCTGCCTGCCGCAGCGGATCACCTACACGCCGATCGCCGACCAGCCGCTGATCGAATCGCTCGCCGTTGAGCTGACCGCCGAGTCCGACAGCATGCTGGTCGACATGGACCTGAAGATCAGTGCGACCGGGGCCGCGCGGTTCCCGTTGCTCGATGCCACGGCCGTGCTGCTCAGCGACGCCGAGCCGGCCGATCATCTGAGCATCGAGCGGGACGACCGCCAGTACTTCGTGGTGGTCGACCACGAGGGCGAGTATGCGGTGAAATTGCGGTTCGTCACGCCGCTGGCCAAGCCCGATGACAATCAGGTGCGGCGGTACGTGCTGCCGATGCCGATCGCGCTGACCAACCGCGTGACGCTCGCGATCGACGACGATGACGTGGAGGTGAACGCGACCGACGCGGTGCGCATGGCCGATCAATCGCAGGCCGGCCTCACCACGGCGGCCGCGGTGTTCGCCCCGGGCCAGCCGGCGCAGTTCACGTGGAAGCCGCGCGCCCGCCAGCGCGAGCTGGAGCGGACGGTGTTCTACGGGCAGGTGACCAGCGCGATGCGGTTCGACAGCGGCGCGGTCGAGGGCCGGCACGACCTGGCGCTGCAGGTCGCCCAGGGCGAAGTGCGACAGATCCGCGTGAAGGTGCCGGCGAACATGACCGTCACCGCGGTGCACGGTGCCGAGCTGGGCGCCTGGCGGTTCGAGCCGGCCGACCAGGAGCTGGTCGCCGTGCTGAGCACCCCGGCCACCGGCGAGTACCGCCTGCACGTGGTGACGCACACGCCGATCGAATCGCTGCCGGTCGAGGCGACGCTGGGCCGGCTCACGCTCGTCGACGCCGCCCGCCAGCGCGGCGCCATGGGCCTGTTGACCAGCGACGCGGTGTACATCGAGCTGACCGAAAAGCCCCAGGCGATGAACGTCGACGACTTCCGGCGGGACGCCCAGTCCCTGCTGGCCAACCAGAGCCAGGAGGCCCAGCCGATCCGTCACGCCTTTCGCATCCGCAGCGCAGACGATCGGGTCGTCGCGTCGGTGCACGAGGTGCGCTCGGAGATCCGTGCGATCGAGCAGGCGTCGTTCAGCGTGGCCGACGATCACCTGGTGTACAACGGCCAGATCGCGTTGCAGATCGCCAAGGCCGGGCGCTTCAGCGCCGACCTGCGCCTGCCCGCGTCGTACGACATCGACGCGCTGACCGCCGAGGGCGTGAGCCACTGGGATGAGTCCGTCGCCGACGGCGTGCGCCACGTGCAGGTCCACTTCAAGCAGAAGCTGCTGGGCCGGGTCGCGCTGCACCTGGCCATGCGCCAGCCGGTCAGCCAGATGGCCGAGCGCATCACCGTGCCGCGCGTTGAGGTCGATGGCGCGGTCAAGCACACCGGCCGCATCGTCGTCAGCTCGGCGCGCGGGGTGCGGCTGAACGTCGTCGAGCGCGATGGGGTGAGCGAACTGCCCGCCGAGCACGACCGCGCGCAGCAGACGACCGCGCTGGTCTACCGCCTGCTGCGGCCGGACTGGCGGCTGGTCGTGGCGACCGAGGTGATCCAGCCGCTGGTCGATGTCGAGTTCCTCCACGCCGCCGACGTCAGCGAGGGCATGGTACGCCACACCAACGTGTTGCGGTACGAGCTGCACAACGCAGGGCTCAAAGTGTTCGAGGTGCAGGTGCCCGATGGTGTGCTGGGCCTTGTGTTTGAGGGTCAGCAGATCGCCCGCCGCCAGCGCGTGGGTCCGGGCCGGCACCGCATCGAGCTCAGCGGCAAATGGTTCGATCGGCCGTACTTCCTCACGATCCGCTACGAGACGCAGTACGACCGGGCCGACGGACGGATCGAGATGCAGCCGGTCCGCGCGCTCGACGCCGACCATCAGCGTGGCTTCGTGGTGGTGAACAAGACCGACCGCGTGCGTGTATCGGCCGACCGGGTGGGTCCGGCGCTGACGCCGACCGACGCGCGCTCGATCCGCGGCTTTGCCGGCTCGCCCGACCTGTCGGGCGCGGCCTTCGCGTGGCGCAGCACCGCGGCTGCGTTCGACTTGGCGCTGCTCGCCCAGCGCCTCGAGGCCAGGCCCCAGCTCGAGGCCAACGTGCTGTCCACTCACCTGGCGACCGTCGTGACCGAGCGCGGCGAATCGATCAACCACCTGCGCATGCAGTTGCGCGTCGGGGCCAAGCGCTACCTGCGCACGCAACTGCCCGACCGCAGCCGCGTGTGGACGCTGCTGGTCAACGGCCGGGCCGTGGCGCCGTCCCGCGGCAAGGCGCCCGGCGGCCACGACGTGCTGCTGATCCCCCTGGCGCAGGCGGCGCTGGGCGAGCTGCCCGTACAGGTTGATCTGATCTATGTGCGCACGCAGAACATCTCCGACTGGGCCGGTCGGCGCACGTTCCAGGGCCCGCGGTTCGATCTGCCGCTCAAGGAGCTACGGTGGGCGGTGTATGTGCCCCGGACGTATGAGTACAACGACTTCGAGGGCACGTTGACCGTGGTGGAAGACTTGGTTGAACAGCACAAGCTGCTGGACTACGACGCCCGACAATACATCGCCAATGTGCAGCAGGCCCAGAGCGAGGACAAGGACCGTGCCCGCCAGCTTCAGCGGCTCGGCGAGCGGCTCGCGGTCGAGGGCAAGCAGTACCAGGCCCGCCAGGCGCTGGAGCTGGGGTGGAACTATTCGCAGTCGGACGCGGCGCTGAACGAGGACATCCGCGTGGACCTGCACAACCTCCGCCGCCAGCAGGCGAAGGTGGGGCTGTACGGCTCGCGCGCCCGCCTGCGGCAACAGGGCGACGACGCGGCCAACCAGGGCCCGGCGCCGCTGGCCGTGGGCGATGCCTACGACGCGCAGACCGCGCAGCGCATCGAGGCCGACTTGAACGAAGCCGAGGACGTGAACCTCGACACGATCACCACGCGGATCATCGAGATACAGGAGTCGGCCACGGTCAGCGCGGCGCAACTGTCGATCGACATGCCGCTGCGCGGGCGGGTGCTGGAGTTCCGCCGACCGCTGCAGGTCAACGATTACGCCCAGATGAGCGTGAGCTTCGACGCCAGCCGCAAGGTCGCGCCGCGAGCGGCCGCGACGGGCGCGTGGGCCGGCGGGGTGTTCGTGGTGTTCGCCCTGGCGCTGGGCATGGTGACGCTGGTCGCCCGACACGGCTGGTGCGAAACGCCCGCGCCCAGGGCCGACGAACCGATCGTGCGCGACGAAACGGAACGGCCCGATTCGGACGACGAAGATCGCCTCGAGCCGCCGACGTTGTAGACCGCTTGGCAAGCGCCCGATAAGATGGCCGCTCGCTTGCAATATCGCGAGGCGGCCTTTGATTCAGGTGATTTCACGCAGGCCCGGGGCATGGCGTTTGGCGGCGCTGGTCGTGGCGGTGTGGCTGGCCGGCTGGGCCGCGCCCGCGGCGGCGCAGGACCGCGACGTCGTGCGCCTGGGCGGCAGCATCACCGGCGGGGGCATCAACATTTTCGCCCAGGACAAGTGGGCGCTGGTCAAGGCGCGGGTGGTCAACGATTCGGACGCCGACCGGGTGTTCCGCGTGGTCTGGTCGTTCGCGATCGAACCGGGCCGGCAGTTCGTGCGGCGGGTGTGGGTGCCGGCCCGGGCGGAGCGCCAGATCGTCTGGCCGGCGCGGCTGGGGCAACTGCCGCCGGACGCCAAGGCGGCCGAAGGCACGGCGCTGCTTCTGGCCGACGACGCGGAGGTCAGCTACGACGACGAGCCGGGCACGGTCATCGCCGTGCAGTACGACCGGCTGACCAGCGCGATCGCCGGCGACAACGACGCGGCGATCGCGGGCGTGATGGCCGTGCGTGAGGCCCGGGGCCTGGGCCGGGGGATGAACTACCCCTCGGCGATTCAGGACAGCGCGCCGCGTTTCACGCTGGGCTGGGAGCCGATCGAGGTGATCGCGCTGGCCGACGGGGATGTGCGGTTCGATGGCGCGCAGCGCCGCGCCCTGCGCCGCTGGCTTCGCGCCGGCGGGACGCTGTGGGTGATGCTCGACGCCGTCGACGCCGACGCCATGGCGCAACTGCTCGGCGACGACTGGGGGGTCGAACCGGTCGACCGCGTGAGCTTCAACCGCGTGCGGTTCGACCCGGCCGGCGATGAGCCGGGCGGCGCGTCGCCGACCGCGGGTTCCCTGACGGACGAGCCGGTCGTGGTCGAGCGGCCGCTGGCGATGGTGCGGGTTGTCGCCCCGGCGTTCGAGCCGGTGATCGAAGTGCGCCGCTGGCCGGCGCTGATGCAGCGACGGATCGGCGCGGGCCGGTTGATCGTCAGCACCGTCGAGCCGCGCGCCTGGACCGACCGGCGCGCCGAGGCCACGCTGCGAACGATCGGCGATGTGGTCTACGCCCGGCAGCCATCGGAACTGTCAACCGTCGCGGCCGCAGCGACCGACCCGTTCATCGAAGCGGCGATCGGCTACCAGGTCGTCGGCCGCACGCAGATCGCCCTGGTGCTCGGCGGGTACCTGGCGGCGTTCGTGGTCCTCGGCGTGGTGCTGCTGGCGCGGCGGCGGGGCGAGCGCGTCGCCGCCTGGGGTTTGGCGATGGCGGCGGTCACCGGCCTGGTGCTGCTGGGCGTCGGACTGGTCCAACGCGGCAAGGTGCAACCCGCCGCCTCGATGCTGCAGGTCGTACACATCGAGCCCGGATCGGTCGCGGCCACGGTGCGCGGCGCGATGGGGCTGTTCACCCCGTTCGAGCGCGAAACCACAATCGGCTCGCGCCGCGGCGGCTGGGCTTGGCCGCGAGACGGCGCCGGCGGCGACACCCGACGACTCATGTGGACCGACCTGGACTTCTGGCAGTGGCAGGGCTTGGAGCTATCGGGCGGGGCGATGCGCACGATGGACTTGGCCACCACCAGTGAGTTCGACCGGCCCTTCGCGCTCGACGCCCGCTTCGACGCCCAGGGCCTGGTCGCCACCGCGCGCTGGCCGGGCGGCGCGGCGCCGAACGAAGTGACCTTGCTGACGCCCAACGGCCCGATGGCCGTGACCGTCGGCCAGGCCGATGCCAACGGCGCTCATCCGCTCACCGTCGCCGACCAGCGTCTGCGGCCGGGCGCGTTCATCGGCGCGGCGGTGATGAGTCAGACCCGGCGCAACCGCAACCAGGTGCTCGCGGCGATGCACGATCAGCCCGGCTGGCCCGACCGGCCGCTGCTGGCCGCGTGGACGCCGCTGATCGACGACGGCCTGAGCACCGGCGAACTGCCCAAGCGCGGCCAAGCGCTGTGGCTGACCCCCGTCGAGCTGCGACGCTCGGCCCCGGGCCAGGCCGTGCGCATCCCCGCGGCGTGGATGACCATGACGCCGCTGCGCCGTGTCGAGGGCGATTCGCGCAGCGCCGCGCTGTACGATCCGCGACGCCGCGTCTTCGTCGAAATGAGCTATCCGAGCATGGTCGTCGCGCGATTCACCCCGCCGCCGGCCGTGCGGCCGATCGACCTGACCGCCGCCACGCTGCACCTGGACGCGGTCGCCGCCAACCGCCCGGTCCAGATCATCGCCTACCACGACGGCCAGCCGATCGTGCTCGCGACCCTACAGGGCATCGACGGCCCGCGGCGGATCGACCTGCCCGCCGCGAAGCTGCCGGCCACCGACGGGGCGGTCACCCTCGTGGTCCGCATCGGGCCGACCGCCGGCGGCGCGGTCGCCGACACGCTCTCGGGCATCTGGCAGGTCAAGCGCATCGGCCTGGAAATCGCCGGCGTCGTCCTACCCCCACCCGACCGCCAGGAGCCGTGAACCCCATGTCCGATTCACCCGCCAACGGCGCGATGGTCAAGACCATCGACCTGACCAAACGCTTCGGCGAGTTCACCGCGCTCGACGCGCTGAGCATCGAGCTGCACCAGGGCCAGATCCTCGGCTACATCGGCCCCAACGGCGCGGGCAAGACCACCACCATCCGCATCCTCGTGGGCTTGAGCCGACCGACCCGCGGTCAGGCGTTCGTCGCCGGCATCGATTGCTCGCGCGACGTCAACCAGCTCAAGCAGTGCGTCGGCTTCATGCCCGACACCTTCGGCGCCTACGACAACATGCGCGTCCGCGAGTACCTCGATTTCTTCGGCGCCGCGTTCAAGATTCCCCGCAAGCAGCGCATCGCCCGCGTCGAGGAGGTGATGGCGCTCACCGGCTCGGCGTACATGCGCGACCTTTACGTTGAATCGCTCAGCCACGGCATGAAGCAGCGCGTCGGCGTGGCGCGCACGCTGCTGCACGACCCGCCGCTGCTGATCCTCGACGAGCCGGCCAACGGCCTGGACCCCAACGCCCGCATCGAGATGCGACAACTCCTGCTGCGCCTGGCCCAGATGGGCAAGACCATCATCGTCACCAGCCACATCCTGCCCGAGTTGTCGCGCATCTGCGACACCGTGGCGATCATCACCGAGGGCAAGCTGCGGGCGTTCGGCTCGCTGGAAGACATCATGCGCCGCATCAGCCAGCGCCGCATCATCGAGGTGCAACTGACCGACGCCGCCCACGTGCCGCGCCTGGCGCAACTGCTCAAGGACAACCTCGAAGCCGGCGCCGAGGTCACGCCCAGCGCCGCCGAGGCCGAGGTCCGCTTCACCACCGACGCCGACGACCCGCGCCTGGCCGACCTGCTCGCCCTGGCCGTGAGCAACTCGATCGGCGTGGCGCAGTACCGCGAAGTGCCGCTGGACCTGGAGGATGCTTTCCTGGAAGTGACCGGGAGAACAAACACGGAAGGTTGACTCGTTGATTCGTTTATCCGTTCACCCGTTGCAGCCAGTGGTTGGACGAATCAGCGAACGAGTCAACGGATCAACGAGTCAACGGATCAACGACGCACCATGACCAACCCCATCATCCAACGCGAACTGCTGGGCCTGCTGCGTCGGCCGTCGACGCTGGTGATGTGCATCGCGCTGATCGCGGTGACCGGCGGGCTGGTCGTCGCGATGTGGCCGGACAACGCCACCGTCTCGCTCGACGGCCGACAGGCCCAGCAACTGTTCCGCGTGTTCATCTACGGCCTGCTGGTGTGCCTGCTGCTGGCGGTGCCGGCGTTCCCGGCCACGGCGATCGTGCGCGAGCGCAACAGCGGCACGCTGGCGCTGGTGCTCACCTCGCCGCTGCGGCCACGGGACATCCTCGTCGGCAAGGTGTCGGCGGCGGTCGGCTTCGTCGTGCTGCTGCTGGCGCTGAGCGTGCCGGCCACGGTCGCCTGCTTCGTCATGGGCGGCATCGACCTGGCGCAGATCGTCAAGGCCTACGGCGTGCTGGCGCTGATGGCCGTGCAGTACGCGATGGTGGCGCTGCTGATCTCCAGCTTCGCCCGATCGGCCGACGCGGCGCTGCGCCTGACCTACGGCTGCGTGCTGGCCATGGCGGTGATCGTGCTGGGCCCGTACCTGCTGATGCAGGGCAAGCTCGTGGGCCCGCTGGGCGCGGCGCTGGTCTGGCTCTACTGCCTCTCGCCGATCCCCGCGATCACCGAGCTGCTCAACCAGGGCGACGTCGGCTCGCTGGGTTATCTCAAGGACTTCGACCCGGTCGCACGCTACATGCTGCTGGCGGTGCTGACCGCGGCGGGGTGCGGGGCGTGGCTGACCGCGCGCCTCCAGCCGCGCCTGCTCGACCGAAGCCGGGCCGCGGGCAAGGTCACCGACGATCGCTCGGCCGGCGTGCAGGCCTACCGCCGGCTGATGTACCTGTGGTTCTTCGATCCCCAACGCCGAACCACCGCGATCGGTGGCCACACCAACCCGGTGATGGTCAAGGAGTTCCGCACCCGCGCCCTGGGCCGGAGCCACTGGATGATGCGGATGATCGGCCTGTGCCTGATGGTCTCGCTGGGCCTGATGCTGCTGGCGGCCAACTGGGCGACCGACAACCCCGAGCAGAACAAGACCGCCTACCTCGGCGGCATCCTCGTGGCCTTCCAGATGGCGCTGATCGTGCTCACCGCCCCGGCCCTGAGCGCGGGGCTGATCAGCGTCGAGCTCGAATCCGGCGGCTGGCAACTGCTCCAACTGACGCGCCTTCGCCCGCGGCAGATCGTCGTGGGCAAGCTGCTGAGCGTCGCGGCCACGCTGGGCCTGCTGCTGATCGCCACGCTGCCGGGCTACGCGGTGCTGTGGTTCATCGACGCCGAGCAATACCTGCCGCGCATCGTCAACGTGCTGATCTGCCTGCTGCTCACCGCGGCGTTCTCGCTGATGCTCGGCGCGGCCTGCTCGGCGCTGTTCCGCAAGACCGCGATCACCACCACCATCGCCTACGGCGTGCTGGTCGTGCTGTGCGTGGGCACGCTGGTGATGTGGCTGGGCCAGGGCGCGCTGTTCAGCCAGCAACTGGCCGCGAAGGTGTTGGCGCTCAACCCCGTCGCCACCGCGCTGGCGGTGATGAAAGTGCCCGGCTTCGAAGTGTACGCCGTGCCGCTGAATCAATTCCCGTGGTGGACCGCGCTCGTCGGTGCGTTGCCCGGCGGGCCGTGGCGGACCTATGTGGAAAACGCGCCGTTCAACTGGCTGTTGCTGGTGATCGGATCGATCGCGTGCGCGGCGTTGCTCTGGATCCGCACCTGGCGACTGAGCCGACCCCAATGAAACGGAGCCGACCCATGCCCATCCGGGCGACCGCGATGCTCTTGACGCTGCTGACCCTCGCGGCGGGCTTGCGCGCCGGGCCGATGGAGGCCGAGCAGCTTTACGCCGTGCCCCGGCCGCAGGTGCGCATCCATCCGCGGTTGATCGCCGTGCTGCGCCTGGCCGCCGATCAGCCCGACGCGCAGACGCGCCTGGAAACGCTCGAGGCGATCGCCACGCATCGCCTGGCCGAGCTGGCGGCGCAGGTGCGGGCGCTGGCGGCGGACGACCGGCCGATCGTGCGGACGTCGGTGAGCCGCGCGGCCGTCGCGATCGACGATCGCACGCTCGGGCCGGTGTTCGCCGATTGGCTCGAACGCATCCCGGCCGACACGCCCGAGCGGCGTGACCTGCTGCTTCAGGCCGACCGGGCGTTGGCCGGCTGGGCCCACGCCGGGGCCGCGCCGCACTGGCGCGAGCGTCTGGTCGATGCGGCCGGCTCGACGGCGCTGCGTGCCTCGGCCGCGCGCGGCCTGGGCGCGCTGGCCGCCGAGGCAGGCGGCCCGCCGCCGGCCGATACCGTGCGCGTGTTGAACGATGTGATGGCCGACCGCGCCGCGCCCGCGACCGTGCGCCTCGCCGCCGCCGAGGCGCTGGGCCGCCTGAGCACCGTCGAGGCCGTCGCCGAGGCCCGCGCCCTGGCTGGTGGCTCGCGGGTCGATCGCCTCGCCGCGGCCCGTGCCGCGACGCACCCCGATGGGCTGGCCGTGCTCCAGCAGCTCGCCGCCGACGCTCAGCCCGCCGTCGCCGCCGCCGCGCTGGCGGCACTGCTCGAGCACCCCGGGAAGCAGGCCCTGCCGTGGGCGCTGCTCGTGGCGTCGGCCGATCGTGATGACCCGCGCGTGCGCCGCCTGGCCTACGAAGGGCTGACGCGATGGCGCACGGCCGAGGCGATGGTGCGCCTGTGCGATGCCTTGGGTGATGCCCACCCGGCCAACCGGGCGCGGGCCGTCGAATCGCTCGTACAGCTCGATGCGGATCAGGCCGTGCGCGATCCGTTGCGGGCCGAGCTCGACCGCCGCCTCGCCGCCGTGGCCGAGTGGGATGCCCAGGCCCAGCAGCAGCGGTGGGGCGAGGCCCAGGCGCTGGCGCAAGTAGCCACGCGGATCGATCACAAGCCCGCGGCCGCGGTGCTGGTCGGCTGGTTCGATTTCCCCCGCTTCGAGGTGCGCCACGCCGCCGTGCTGGGCTTGCGCGAGCTGGACGTGGCGGCGACGCGCCCGGCGGTCGTCGCGCTGATGGGCCGACTGATCGACATCGTCCAAGCCCGCACCACCGCCGTGGTTGACATCGAGCAGACCGACCGCCGCCTCGCGCATGGTCGGCTCACCCGCGAGTACGACGAGCTGGCCCGCCGCACCGCCGTGACGCTGGGCGTCTGGTCCGAGCCGGCCGGCGATGAACCGCTGCGCCGGTTGATTCCCAAGGCCTCGCCGCTCACCGCCGCCACCCGCGCCGCCGCTGTCTGGGCTTTGGGCCGCATCCACGAAGATCAGGCCGACCCCGCTCTGGCCCGCGCACTGGTCGGCCGGCTCAGCGACACCAACCCCGATGAACCCGAGGCCGAGGTCGTCCGCCGCCACGCAGCGATCACCATCGGTCGCATGCGGGCCGACGCCGGCCTGAGCGCCGTGCGCCGGTACTACGACCGCGACGGCGAATCGATCGAGCTGCGCACCGCCTGCCGCTGGGCCGTCGGCCGCATCACCGGCCAAGCGCCCCCGTCGCTCCAGGTCGATCCGATCATCGTCTCCCGCGCCTTCATCCGCCCGACCGACACCCGCTGAGCCGCCCGCGCACCGACTCGACGACCCTGGCCTGAAATCCCGCAACCCGACCGCGTAGCTCAGAGTAGCAGAGCACGGCTTCACTGGCCCGGATGATCCACGCGCGAACGAGCCCGGCTGAGGCGATCGATCGTTCATGTTACGCCTCGTGGCAGAATCCGTTGAGAAGGGCGAAGTGTCAGCAACCGTGTCCCGCGGGGCTGTTTTCCCGGTTTTTGACCGGGCGGCGTCGTGGAAATAGCATCCGGGCGGTCGCGTGGTGTCGGTGATCCATGATCTGCCCAACGGCGGCGGCCCGAAGCCCGGAGATTCGGCGATATGCATCAGGTTCGATGGGGCGTGATCGGCTGCGGCATGCGGGCGATGGACATCATTCGTCAGACCCGCCGCGCCAGCGACAGGATCGCGGTGACGGCGGTCTGCGACCCCAACGCCACGGGCGTCGAGCGTGCGCGCTCGGTCAACCCCTCGGTGGCGATTGAAGACGAGCCGCGGCAATTGGCGGCACGGTCGGACGTGGATTGGGTGCTGATCGGTTCGCCCAATGCGATGCATCGCGAACACGCCGAGGCGGCGTTCGCGGCGGGCAAGCCGGCGTTCATTGAAAAGCCGCTGGCGACGACGCTCGACGACTGCCTGGCGATCCGGGATGCGTGGCGGGCGGCGGGGGTGATGTGCATCGTCGGCTACACGCTGCGTTATTCGCCGCACTTCGGGCGCATCAAGCAACTGCTCGACGAGGGCATCGCGGGCCGGCTCATCTCGATGGAGTTCAATGAGACGCTGGAGTTCAACCACGGCGGGTTCATCCATCAGGACTGGCGCCGCCACCGCCGCGAGGCGGGGTCGCACCTGCTGGAGAAATGCTGCCACGACCTGGATCTGGCCAACTGGTATGTCGGGGCGCTGCCGATCCGCGTGGCGAGCTTCGGCGGGCTTCGCTTCTTCACGCCGGAAAATGCCCATCACGCCCAGCGGATCGGCCCGAACCCCAAAGACGGTCGCATGGCGTACCGCGCCGCGGGCGGGCCGGGCGACCCGTTCACCCTGGACAAGGACATCGTCGATCACCAGGTCGCGATCCTCGAGTACGCCGATGGCGTGCGGGCGACGTTCCACACCAACTGCAACGCGGGCATGCCCGAGCGGCGGACCTGCCTCTGCGGGGCCGAGGGGGCGATCCGCGGCGACGGCGTGGCGTGCTGGATCGAGCACCAGCGGATCGGCTGGGACCAGCCGCGCCAGCGGATCGATACCCATGGCCAGGAGGGTGGCCACGGCGGGGCCGACCGGGTCATGGGCCAGGGCGTGGTGCGCACGATGTGCCAGGGTGAGCCGCCGCTGGCGACGCCCGACGAGGGCGTGGTCTCCGCCGCGGTGGCGCTGGCGATCGACCAGGCGATGCAGACCGGCAACGTCGTGGACCTGCGGCCGATCTGGCAGCGGGTCGGCGTCGATCCGACCGCACCCCATGGGTGAGCGCGGATTACCCGCCTGACGATGCGTTTGGTTTCATCGCCCGACCGTCTTTATCCCGCGCGCCCATTCAACGCCCGCTTGAGAGCGCGCGACATGTTTTCTGCCGCTGGATTAGCCCAAAAGATTCACCACTGAGAACCTCGTGCTGCGCAGCGGAGCGCCGCTCTCCGCTCTGCGAAGCGCTACGCAGAGCATGAGTCGCAGAGCGGGAACTGAGGACACAGAGAGATCGAAGATTGTTCATGACAGCGACTTACGTCATATTTCGCGGGCCGTTTGACCCATCTGAAAATACAGCCCGTCAGAAATCAAACAAGGCAAAGTGTGTTGTAAATTATTGACTCACATATACCTCTGTGTTCTCTGTGGTGAATAATCCGGGTTAGATGCGCTTGCGCGGAAGAAGGCCTCCTGCGATGATGGAGTTGTCACGACAA
>CAZUHK010000004.1:51305-54088 GCA_964620345.1 uncultured Planctomycetaceae bacterium | reverse complement strand
CAGGCGCGCGGCGGGCAGGTGCAGATTCAGTTGCAGGGCGGCGGGGTCATCCGTGCCGGCAACATCAAGATCAACAACATGCAGATCAAGCGCAACGGCGACACCATCGAGATCTGGAAGGATGGCAAGCTCGTCGAGACCCGCAAGGTCGGCGGCGATGGCGAGCCAGCCAGGTCCGACAAGCCCGCCGACGCCGAGCAACCCGCCCAACCCGAGCAACCCGCCCAACCCGAGCAAAAGGAATAGCCGGTGAGTGACTGGTGGTTGAGTTTGATCGGCGTCGATCCGCAGCGCATCCCCGAGGGCGCTCAGACCCATTTCGTCTTCGACAACGCGCCGCAGTCGTGGATGGTGTTCGTGATGCTCGCGCTGGTCTGCGGGCTGATCTGGGGCGTATTCTTCATGTACCGCCGCGAGATGGCCGCCGTGCCCCGCCGCATGAAAGTCGCCCTGGCGACCGTGCGATCGCTGGTGATTCTGCTGGTGGTCTTTGCGCTGCTGGGTCCAGCCCTGGCGATCGCGACGCAGCGCATCGTCGAGCCGTTCGTCGTGGTCCTGGTCGATGAGAGCCAGTCGATCGCCATCCGCGACCGCTACCCCATCGACGCCGAGGCCGTGCGCGTCGCGCAACTGATGGGCACCAGCCCCGCTGACCTGCGCAGCGCCCCGCCGCAGCGCGCCCAGGTGGTCAACCGCCTGCTGGATGACGACGACGCCCGCCTGCTGCGGGAGCTGTCGACCAAGGGCAAGATTCGGGTCTTGAGCTTCGCCCGCGATGTGAAGCTCCGCCAGACCCTGGGCTCGACCCGCCCCGGCGCCCCCGGAACCCCCGGAACCCCCGCAAGCGCCGCGACCCCCGGCGAGTCAGCGGACCCCCGGGCGAGCGATGACCAGCCGATGCCCGCGGGCCTGGCCGTCGGCGAGCCGGTGCCGCCGCTTAAGCCGACCGGGCAGGCGACGAACCTCGCCCGGGCGATCCGCGAATCGCTGCGGTCGCTGGCGGGCAACCCCGTGGCCGGGATCGTCGTGATCTCCGACGGCCAGAACACCGAGGGCGACGACCCGCTGAGCGCCGCGGACTTCGCCCGCAGCCAGAACGTGCCGATCTACACCATCGGCATCGGCGATTCGTCCGTGCCGCGCAACCTCAAGGTCGCCCAGGTCTGGGCGCCCGACAGCGTGTTCCGCGAAGATCCGTTCCTGATCGAAGCCCAGATCGCCGCCGAGGGCTACGACGGCCGCGTCGTGCCGGTCGATCTGCTGGCCCGGCCGGTGCTGGCCGACGGCTCCAGCGGCGCCCAGGTCAAGGTCGCCAGCCAGAACGTCACCCTCGACGCCGCCACCCCGCCGCGCGTCCGCTTCGAGCACAAGCCCGAGCGGGCCGGTGATTACGTCTTCGTCGTCCGCGTGCCCCAGCTCGACGACGAGGTGCTGGAGACCGACAACGAAAAATCCGCCGCGGTCAAGGTGCTCAGCGACAAGGCCCGCGTGCTGCTGGTCGCGGGCGCTCCATCGTGGGAGTACCGCATGCTCAGCAACCTGCTGATCCGCGACAAGACCACCGATGTGAGCTGCTGGCTGCAGTCGATGGACGCCGACATGAAACAATCGGGCAACACCGTCATCGAGAAGCTGCCGGCCACGAAGGAAGAGCTGTTCAAGTACGACGTGCTGGTGCTGCTCGACCCGGACCCCGAGGAGTTCAACGAGGCGTGGGTCGAGGCGATCCAGACGTACCTGACCGATCACGCGGGGGGGATGTTGTGGATGGCCGGGCCCAAGTTCACCCCGCGTTTTGTCGATTCGCCTCGCACCCGGCGGATCCGCGATGTGCTGCCGGTGAGCATCGGCGAGCTGTCGGCGCTGGATGTCGAGTCGCTGGTGATGACCCACACCAAGCAGTGGCCGCTGCGCATCACGGCGACCGGCAGCGATCACCCCATGCTCCGCCTCGACGAAGACCCCGCGGTCAACCGCGCCATTTGGGACGCGATGCCCGGCATCTACTGGTCGTTCCCCGCCCGCGCGGCCAAGCCCGGCAACCCCGTGCTGATCGAACACACCGACCCGCGCCTGCGCAACCGCGACGGCCAGCGCCCGCTGCTGGTCGCCGGGCAGTACGGCCCGGGGCGCACCGTCTTCGTGGGCTTCAACGGCACCTGGCGATGGCGCAAGCTCGGCGAGCAATACTTCGACCAGTTCTGGGTGCAGACCATCCGCTACCTCGTCGAAGGCCGGCTCATGGGCGAAAAGAAACGCGGCCGCATCTCCACCGATCGCGACATCTACCCCGTGGGCGCCCGCGTGTCGGTCTCGGCCAAACTCTTCGACGCGGTGTTCAATCCCCTGGACGACCCGACCATCCCCGCGACGCTGCGCGGCCCCGGCGGCCAGAGCCAGACGTTCGAGCTGCGCGCCATCGCCAACAAGCCCGGCGAATACGAGGGATCGTTCATCGTCGGGCAGGTCGGCCTCAACGAGATCGTCGTGAAGCTGCCCGGCGGCGAGCAAGGTTCGGTCCGCGTGGCCAAGCAGATCACCGCCGAGGTCCCGCGCATCGAGTACGCCGACCCGCGCCTCAACCGCCAACTGCTGCGCGACCTGGCGCAGCGCACCGAAGGCGCGTACTTCGAGATCGACGAAGTGGCCGATCTGCCCGACGCCCTGCCGATGCGCAGCGAAACGATCGTCATCCAGGGCCGCCCGGCCGAACTGTGGGACACCAGCCGCCTGCTCATTCTCCTGGTCATCCTGCTCACCCTTGAATGGGCCTTGCGCAAACG
>CAZUHK010000004.1:0-51205 GCA_964620345.1 uncultured Planctomycetaceae bacterium | reverse complement strand
AACCCAAGCCCGCGTCTGAGCGAGTCTTCGAGCGAAGACCGGGATCGCCCCCCGAACCCAAACACACCCATGACCACCGCCAACCTCCCCACCTCCCTGACGCAGAAGCTCGGTCACGTCCGCCGGCGCATCGCCGCGTGGTTCTGGATCGACGGGCTTAGCCGCCTGATGCTCACCCTCGCGGCGTTGTTCTTCGTTTCCCTGGGCGTCGACCGCTACTTCCGCATGGACCGCCCGCAGCGGGTCATCATGCTCGCGATCATGCTCGGCTTGGTCGGCTGGGTGATTTACCGTCGGCTCATCCGGCCGCTGCGCCAGCCGCTGGACGATGACGCGCTGGCGATCCAGGTCGAACGCCGCCACCGCGAGCTGGGCGACGGGCTGATCAGCGCGTTGCAGTTGTCGCGCGTGACCGATCCCTCGCGGATGGGCGCCTCGCCGGTGCTGATCGCCGAGGCGATCAGCCAGGGCGTCGGCCGCGCCCAGCCGATCAACTTCGACGATGTGGTCGACACCCGCACGCGCAACCGCACGATGGCCTGGGGCATCGGCGCGGCGGTGGTGCTGGCGGCCATGGCCGTCGCCGCGCCAAGCGTCATGGGCACCTGGGCCGACCGCAACCTGCTGCTGGGCGCGGCCCAATGGCCGCAGGAAACCCACCTGACCGTGCTGGGCCTCAACGCCGACGGCGAGCTCGTCGTGCCCGAGGGCGATGACATGGTCCTGCGCGTCCGCGCTCAGGGCATCGTGCCCGACCTGACCTATGTCGATCACCGCCCCGAAGACGGCCGGTGGGCGACCGAGCAGATGGCGCTGGTCGGCGATGACGAGTTCAACATCACCTTCCGCAACGTGCTGACGCCGTTCCGCTTTCGCGTGCGCGGCAACGACGCGGCGACCGAGTACATCCGGGTGACCACGGTCGAGCGGCCGACGCTGATCCCCGGCGGCTCGGGCCTGAGCGTCGTGGTCGCCCCGCCGGAGTACATCGGCAAGGCGCCCCACGAAATCCGAACCGACAGCGGCGCCTACGAGGTGCCCCAGGGCAGCCGGATCGAACTAGCGATCGAAGCGACCAAGCCGCTGGTCAAGGCGTCGATCGAGCGGGGTCGCGACTGGTCCGGGCCGATGACCATCACCCACGCCCCGCGCCGGCAGATCACCGTCGGCGCCGATGGCGAGGACACGACCCGCGTTTACGAGGCCGGCCCGCGCCGCGCGACGGTCACCCTCGACGCCGACCAGGTGCAAAGCGGCGCCTACGGCATCCGCATGGAAGACACCGACGGCCTGGCCGGCCGGCGGCCGATCCGCTTCCTGCTCAAGGTCCGCCCCGACCGCCCGCCCCGCGTCCGGGCCGTGCTCCGCGGCATCGGCGACCTGATCACCGAACGCGCGGTCATCCCCATCGCCATCCGCGCCCACGATGACTACGCCATGACCAAGCTCGAGCTCACCCACCAGGTCACCGGCACGTTCGAGGAATCGGCCGCGACCGGCGACCCCCAACGCCTGGCCATCGAAGGCCCCGACGCGCCCGACCTGCCGGCCGAGCAGATCGATGAGTTCGTCCACCGCTTCGACGTCGAGCCCCTGGGCCTGGTGCCGGACGTGATGATCAGCTTCACCGTCGAGGCGACGGACAACGATCGCGTCACCCATGAGGACGGCTCGCCGAAGGTCGGCGCATCGACCGCGTTCGCGTTGAAGGTCGTCAGCGAAGACGAACTCCGGGCCGAGCTGCTGCGGCGCGAGAGCGAGCAGCGTGTCGAGTTTGAGCGACTGATCAGCGATCAGCAGGACCTGCTGGTCGAGGCCCGGGCGTTGCTCGCGGGCTTGGACGACGCCCAGGACAAGCTCACCGCCGAGCAGTGGCGGACGGTCAGCGACATCGAGAAGAAGCAGCGTCTGGCCGCGGGCCGGTGCGAGGGCATCGCCGCGCAATACGAGCAGATTCTCCAGGAGGTGATTAACAACCGCCTCGAGGAAGACGGCGGCACGCTGCAGACGCGCCTGGCCGAGCGGATCATCCAACCGCTGCAATCCCTCGCCCAGCGGGCCGTGCCGCCGGTGGCCGATCATTTCGACACCGCCCGCAAGACCACCGTCAGCGCCGCCCAGCGCCGCGCCGCGCTCGAGGCGGGCGTCGCCGGCCAGGACCAACTGCTCGACCAGATGCGCCAGATCCTCCGCAGCATGATCAAGAGCGAGGGCTACCAGGAGATGGTCAACCTGTTGCGCGAAATCCTCCGCAGCCAGCAGGACATCGAAGAACGCACCGTCAAGGAACTCGAAAAACGCATCGAGGACATGTTCAGGGATTGAGGCCCGCGAGGATGGGCCCACGTCCTGCACAAATGAGCCGGGCCAGGGCGTCTCTATACTGACAAACCATGCCAACCGGAGCACTGCGATGAAAATCGGGATTTGCGCACTGACGGCGGGGCTGGCGGCGGTGCTGCTCGCCGGTCCCCTGCTGGCTCAGGACGCCGCGCCGGACGCCGGGGCCGAGCGGCCGACCTCGCCGCTTGGCGTGCGACAGGAAAACGCGGTCCGCATGGTCCGCGAGATGGAGCAGAAGTTCGTCCAGCTCGCCGAGGCGCTGGAAGAGACCGAGCCGGACCAGGCGGCCAAGCTCATCGCCGCCCTGACCCGCTCCAAGGAAGTCCGCCTGCGCGACAAGATGCAGGCCATCCGCGACCAGTTCAACCGCGGCGAACTCGAACAGGCCAAGCTCGAACAGGAGCAGGTCATCGGCGAGCTCAATCAGCTCATCGACATCCTCACCAGTCGCGACGAGATGGACAGCCGGCTCGATGAGATCGATCAGCTCGAAAAATGGGCCAAGCAGATCGACGAGCTGATCGAACAGGAGCAGAAGCTCAAGCGCGAGTCGCAGACGATGTCCGACCGCGACAAGGCGATCGCCGACCTGGAAAAGAAAATCCAGCAGGTCAAAGATCTGATCGCCAAGCAGCAGGATGTAAAGCAAAAAAATCAACAGGAGCGGGCCAAGGGCATCGCCGGCCTCGGTGACGTGGCCGACCAGCAGGCCAAGCTCCGCCGCGAAACCCAGGACGCCGCCAAAGCCATGGGCGCCGGCGAACAGGGCGGCCAACAAGGCGGCCAGCAAGGCGGTCAACAGGGTGGCCAGCAAGGCGGCCAGCAAGGTGGCCAACAGGGTGGCCAGCAGCAGGACGGCCCGCCGACGCCGGGTGCGCAGAACGTGGCCAAGGCGGCCGACCATCAGAAGCAGGCCGAGCAGAACCTGGGCAAGGGCAAGGGCAAGGCCGCCGAAGGCGATCAGGACAAGGCGATCGATGAGCTGAAGCGTGCCCTGAATGAGCTGGAGCGTGAGAAGCAACGCATCGCCCGCCTGCCCGAGGATCACAAGGACAAGGTCGCCGACCAGCAGGACGACACCGCCAAGCAGACCGGCGACCTCGGGAAGCAAATGGCACAAGCCGGCCAGCAGGGCGGCCAGCAGGGCGGCGACCAGCAGCCCCAGCCCGGCCAGCAGCAGGTTCAGCAGGCCCAGAAGCGCATGAAGCAGGCCTCCGATGACCTGCGCAAGGATCAGCCCAAGAACGCCGGCCAGCAGCAGCAGCGCGCCATCGACGAGCTCGAGCAGGCCCAGGCCCAGATCGAAGAACGCCTCAAGCAGCTTCGCGAAGACATGCAGGAGGAAATCCTCGCCGCGCTCGAGGCCCGCTTCCGCGCCATGCTCGAACGCCAGCGCCCCGTCACCCTCGACACCGCCGCGGTCAACACCAAGCGCCTCGAACGCCACGACGCCGACACCTGGCGCGACGCCCCGCTGACCCGCGCCGAGCAGTTGTCCGCGGCCAACATGGCCAACGAAGAACGCGAGCTGGCCGAGCTGGCCCACCGCGCGCTGCAGATCATCAAGGAGGACGGCACCACCGTCGTGTTCCCCCGCATCGTCGAGCAGCTCGAACAGGATCTGCAGACCGTCTCCCGGTTCCTGGAAAACCAGGACACCGGCTCGTACACGCAGGATCTTCAGAAAGAAATCGAAAAGACCCTCGAAGAACTCATCGAAGCCCTGGAAAAAGCCCAGGAACAACAACAACAGCAGCAGCAGCAACAGCAGCAGCAGCAACAGCAACAGCAGGAGCAACTGCCGCCGCTGGTGCCCAACTCGGCCGAGCTGAAGCTGCTCAAGAGCGCGCAGTTGCGCGTGAACCGTCGCACCGAATCGTTCGACGCGGCGCGCCCCAAGGATCGGCCGCTCGACCAGCAGATGCGCCGCGAGATTCATCGCGTGGCCGATCGACAGGAAGACGTCGGCCAGATGGCCGAGCGCATGGTCGAGCCGTAAGCCCCCGCCACCGGAGCATGACATGAACCGCATCGCCCTTTGCCTGATCGTCACGCTGGCCGCCGCGCCGTTCGCCGCGGCGCAGGACCAGCCGGACCAGCCCGAGCCCCGTCGTATCCAGAACAATCCCGATGGCGCGGACCAGCCCCCGGCGCCCCCGCCGATCGACGCCGACGCCGACTTCGAGCCGCCCAACCCGCTCAAGGTCCGCGCCGATTTCGTCGAGCACGTGCAGTCGTCCGACGACTACACCGCGGACCAGCGCAGGGCCGCGGCAAAGATCATCGGTGTAGCGCCCCAGGACGGCGGCGGCGTCGAGCCGTCGCTCATCAGCCAATCGCTGCGCGTGCTCTACCCCGACTACGACCAGGCGATGAAGCTGCTGGGCCAGGAGCGCACCGACGAAGCGATCGCCCTGCTGGGCAAGCTCGCCGAGCGGGACGATCCGTACCTCACGGCGTACGCGAAGTTCTACATGGCCCGGGCGTACGCGATGGACGAGCATCACGAGAAGGCCCTGCCGCTGCTGGAGCAGATCACCGTCGATGAGCAGATCGTCCGCACGCTGCACTCGGGCGACGCGATGTTCCTCAAGGGCATGGCCCAGGCCGAGACGCTCGACCGCAAGGCCGCGCTCAAGACGCTCAAGACCTTCGCGAAGAACTACCCGTTCGCCTCGGAGCGCATGGTCATCGGCGCGCTGCACCTGATCGACGAGCTGAGCTACCTGGAGGAGGGTTCGATCGTCGACGTGTCCGATCGCATGGACTACTCCCGCCGCCGGCTGGACATCGAAGAGTCGGGCAAGACCACCCAGGGCGAGCAGCAGCGCATCGTGGCGATGCTCGACAAGCTGATCGAGGAAGCCGAGAAGGAAGAAAACAAGGGCGGCGGCGGTGGGGGCGGCGGCGGCGGCGGCCAGCAGGGTGCCCCCGGCGGCGGCGGGGCGCCTTCGGGCAACCAGCAGTCCGGCGGCCCGGCCGACCAGTCGTCCGTCTCGCCCGGCGCCGCGCGCATCGGCGACCTCGGCCGCGTCATCCGCGGCAACGAGTCCTGGGGCGAGGCCCGCGAAAAAGAACGCGAGGAAGTCCTCAACGCCATCAAGGCCAAGTACCCCGAACGCTACCGCGAACTGGTCGAGCAGTACTACCGCACCCTCCAGGAAGAAAACCGCTGAGGCGGTCTGCCACAGAGCGCACAGAGCACGCGGAGACACGCAGGAGATACTGAGTTGTTCAGCAGCGATCGGCGCAACACGAGTGATGCCCTTTGTCTCCTGGCGCTCCTGGCGACCTTGGCGGTCAATCCCTCTTCCGCCCTGGCCGAAGACACGCTCGTGCGGCTCGACGGCTCGTCGATCGAGGCCGACGTGCAGCGCATCGACGACGCCGGTCAGGTGCACCACGGCGACAAGCGCGTGTCGTTGCAGGCGCTACGCCGCATCGACACCGCGGAGAAGGCCGGCAAGCCCACCACCAAGCCGCGCGTGTATCTGCTGGACGGCTCGGTGCTCCTGGCCGACAAGCTCATCTTCGATTCGGGCACGCTTACGCTCGACTGGACCGCGGGCAAGGCGACGCAACTGCCCGTCGCCTCGGTCCGGGCCGTGCAACTGGGCGTCGAAGTGAATCAGGACGGCGTGGTCGTGACCGACTCGGCCTTCGCCGCGGCGATCGACGACCAAACCGACAACCGCGATGCGCTGTTCGTCCGCCGCGATGACAAGCTCACCGAAGTGCGCGGCGTGATCGAGTCGCTGGGCAAGCGCGAGGCGGCGTTCTTCTGGAACGACAAGCCGCGCAAGATCGACCGCAAGAACATCTACGGCCTGGTCTTCGCCGTCACCGCCGGCCGGCCGGACCTGACCGGCGCGGCCCGCGCGGCGCTGACCGATGGCTCGGCCGTGTGGGGCCGCGCCAAGTCGCTCGACGGCAAGGTGCTCACGCTCGAGCGCGACGACGGCGTCATTCTCGCCATCCCCTGGAACAAGGTCACCCGCCTGGACGTGCGCAGCGAACGGATGGTGTTCCTGTCCGACCTGGAACCGATCAACGCGCGCAGCGAGGGCATCGCGACGCTGCCGACCTGGCCGATCCAGCGCGACCGCTCGGTCATGGGCAACCCGATCACCCTGGGCGGGCGGACGTACGACAAGGGCCTGGGCACGCACGCGGCGGCGCGGATCGAGTATGCCGCGGGGCGCTACGATGTGCTCGCCGCGATGATCGGCATCGACGCCCATACCGCCGGCCGCGGCGACTGCGTGTTCGTTGTCCTCGCCGACGGCCGCGAGAAACTTCGCCAGCGGATGACCGGCAAAGACAAGCCGCGCGAGATTCGCGTGGACATCGCCGGGGCCGATCGGCTGACGCTGCTCGTCGAGCCCGGCGAAGACCTGGACATCGCCGACCACGCCGACTGGGCCGACGCCCGGCTGATCCGCGAACGCAACTGATCGTCGGACATGCCGGTGAATCGCCACGAAGCACACGAAGACACGAAGACACAAAGAGCACCAATTGGAACGGCTGGCAGCAAAACATGAACGGCGTCGGGGCCGCACGAGTCCATTTCGCTTTGTGATTTTCGTGTGTTTCGTGTGCTTCGTGGCTTCGTCCCCGTCCAGCGGCGCCGATGAGATCGACGCCTCGGAGCTGGCGCTGGTCAAGGCCGCGGAGGCGGCGCGCGTCCGCGTGATCGAGCGGGTGTACCCCACGGTCGTGGCGATCTACGGCGAGCAGGTGAGCAAAGGCGGCGGCAGCGGCGTGCTGTTCGATGAGGCCGGCTTCGTGTTGACCAATTACCACGTCGTGGCCGGCGCCGGCGGCGCCAAGGGCTGGGCCGGCCTGGCCGACCGCAAGCTCTACCGCTGGCGGCTGATCGGCATCGACCCCGGCGGCGACCTGGCCGTCATCCAGCTCCAGGGCAAGGACGCCTGGCCCCACGCGCCGCTGGGCGATTCGGACGACGTGAAGGTCGGCGACTTCGCCATGGCCATGGGCAACCCCTTCGCCCTGGCCGAGGACCAGACGCCCACCGTCACGCTCGGGATCGTCAGCGGCGTCGAGCGATACCAGGGCGGTGCCGGTGATGGCAACTTCCTGGTCTACGGCGATTGCATCCAGATCGATTCGTCGATCAACCCCGGCAACTCCGGCGGGCCGCTGTTCAACCTCGCCGGCGAAGTGATCGGCATCAACGGCCGCGGCAGCTTCGAAGAGCGCGGCCGCGTGAACGTCGGCCTGGGCTACGCGATCAGCATCAACCAGGCCAAGAACTTCCTGCCGGACCTGCTGGCGACCAAGATCGCCCAGCACGGCACGCTCGACGTGGTGTTCGGCACGCGCGGCGGGCAGGTCGTCTGCACCGCCATGGACACCAAGTACAGCGCGCTCAAAGATCACGACTTCGAGCTGGGCGATCGGCTGGTCCGCTTCGACGGCGAGCCGGTCGACTCGGCCAACGAATACCTGAATATCCTTTCGACGCTGCCCGCGGGCTGGCCGGTCGACGTGGCGTGGGAGCGCGACGGCGAGATCCATCAGGCCGACGTGCGACTCAATGCGCTGCCGTACAAGCAGCCGCCCAAGCCGCGGCGCCGCGGTCAGCCCGATCAGCCGCGCCGGCCGAACCTGCCGACCGGCCCGAAGCTCGACCTCGCCAGCCAGGGCCGCATCCAGTTCGAGCAAGTCAACGCCCAGGTCGCGCAGGTGCTCTTGGCACGCTGGAATCCGCCGCGGGGCGCCGATCAGGCCAGCGACCTCAACGCGCGGTTGGTCGATGCCGCGGCGTACCTCAAGCTCAAGCGGGCCGCCGAGGCCGCGGGCGCGGCCGGCGAAGCGCCGTTCAAGAAAATCACCCTGCTCGGCGGCGATCGGGTCAACGGCTGGCGGGCCTACCAGTTCGAGCTCGTCTTTCAAGACGACGCCGTCGCCCATGCCTGGCTGAGCGTGCTCGATCTGTTCGGCCAATTCGATCAGCGCCTGCTCGCCGCCGAATGGATCAAGAAACCATGAGCCGTCTGATTCGCCCCTCCATCCTGTTGGTCGCATGGCTTGCCGCGTCTGCTTTGGCGCAGGACCAACAGCAGCCCAACCTGGTCCAGCGTGCTTTGGCCGAGGCCCAGGCGCGGTGCGTGAAGATCTACGGCGGGGGCATCGGGCGGGAGCACGGCTACGCCACGGGCATCGTCGTCTCCGACGCCGGCCACATCCTCGCCGCCCAGGGCGTCTACCTCACCGGCGATCGCATCCGCGTCGCCACGCCCGACGGCGACGTCCACTTCGCCAGCGTCGAGCGGCGGGACGACGGGCTGCAGATCGCCCTGCTCAAGATCGACGCCGACACCCCCGACTACTTCACCCTCGCCCCCAAGCCCGTGGCGCGGCCCGGCGACTGGGTCATGGCGCTGAGCAACGCCTTCAACGTCGCCGACCCCGAAGAACCGTTGAGCGTGAACTTCGGCATCGTCTCGCTCCGGGCTGAACTGGACACCAAGAAACGCGCCACCACCGACTTCGACGTCGAGGGCGAGGTGCTGCTGATCGATGCGATCACCTCCAACCCCGGCGCGCCCGGCGGGGCGCTGGTCACGATCGACGGCCGGCTCGCGGGCATGCTCGGCAAGGTGCTCGAATCCCAGGCGACCAACACCCGCCTGAACTACGCGATCCCCAACGACCTGCTCGCCGGGTTCGTCGCCGGCGAATCGCAGATCGCCACCGACGACAACGGCCAGCCCAACGCCTCGCGCGGCAAGCCGGAGCTGGGCATCCGCCTGTTCCGCATCGGCTCCAAGCGCGCCCCGGCGTACATCGACACCGTTGTCGCCGGCTCCCCCGCCGCCCAGGCCGGACTCAAGACCGACGACCTGATCCTCGAACTCGACAGCAAGTGGGTCCGCAACGTCCGCGATTACGATGCACTGTTCGAAGAGGTGCGGCCCGGCGACAAGGTCGAGCTGATCGTGAAGCGCGGCGACGACATCCTCCGTGTCCGCATCAAGGCCGCCAAGGCAGAGGGGGAACAATGAAAAAGCAGGAAAGCAGAAAAGCAGGAAAGCCCCAATGCATCGGGTCCATGGCCGGAGTCGCGGTTCGGCGCCCGTCCGATCGCCGCCGTTCTGTTTTCCTGCTTTTCGGCTTTCTTGCTTTGGCCACCGCTTCGGTGGCCTTGGCCGAATCGGTGAACATCGGCTACATGCTCGCGCCGCGCGCGTTCCGCGTTGCGGTCGATAAGGTCCAGCCGTACATGGTCACCATCGACACCGTCGGCGGCGTGGCGATGCCGACCGACCCGCGCCGGCGCCGGCAGATCGGGGGCCTGGCCAACCCCGGCGAAGGGCCGACCACCGGCCTGATCCTCTCGGCCGATGGCTACATCGTCACCAGCACGTTCAACTTCATCCGCAAGCCGCGCATCATCACCGTCCAACTGCCCGATGGCACGCAGAAGGTCGCCAAGCTGGTCGGCCGCGATGAGACGCGGAAGATCTGCCTGCTCAAAGTGGACGGCGTGAGCGACCTGCCCGTGCCGCGCTTCGCCGACCCGGCGACGGTGCGCATCGGCCAGTGGGCGATCAGCGCGGGCGTGGGCTACGGCGGGGACGAGCCGGCCATCTCCGCGGGCATCATCAGCGCCAAGCACCGCGCCGGCGGCCGAGCGCTGCAGACCGATGCGAACCTCAGCCCCGCCAACTACGGCGGGCCGCTGGTCGATCTCGACGGACGGATCCTGGGCATCTGCGTCCCGCTCAGCCCCCGCGCCCGGGGCGCTGGCGCCGGGGCCGGCAGCGAATGGTACGACTCGGGCATCGGCTTCGCCATCACGCTGCACGACGCCGACCGGCTCATCGAACGCATGAAGCAGGGCGAGCACCTGCGGCGGGGCCTGATGGGCGTGCTGCCCTCGCCCAAAACGCTCGAGGACGGCGGCGTGCGGATCGAGCGCGTCCTGCCGGCCAGCCCCGCCCGGAAGGCCGGGCTGGAGCAGGGCGATGTCATCGTCGCGATCAACGGCCAAACGATCGACTCCATGGCCGACCTCCGCCTCGAATTGGGCAAGTACGTCGCGGACGACACCATCACCCTCACCTACCGCCGCGATGAGGCCGACGCACAGGACGCCGAGCTCACCCTCGCCACCGGCCCGTTCGGCAAGCCCAAGAAAAAGGATAAGCCCAAGCCCGAGTCCGATGGCGATCAGCCCGCCGACGCGCGCGACGACGCCCCGCCGCCGGACGAAGCTGAAGACGAAGCGCCAAACGGCGATGAGCAAGCCCCCGCCGAGCAAGAGCAGGCCGATTGACCCCGGGCCGTCCTCGTCCTTGTACTCGTACTCATCCTCGTACGCGATTCGGGTTTCGCCGCTTCGTGATCGATTACGAGGACGAGTAGGGGGAGCAACAGGATTAAGGGGCGCGGCGGCTGGGGGACGCCGAACGCTCGCTTCGCGGGTTACTGTCGGTGGGCGTCGACGGTTTGGAAGTAGTGGTCGAAGAAGTGGTCGGGGTCGACGGCGGTGGCGATGTGGTGGGGGCCGGTGTCGCCGGCGGCGTGGGTCAGGCCGGCGAGGTCGCCGGGGCCGGGCTCGGCCTTGATCGTGGTGGCCGCCAGTTCGCAGAGGTCCGGCTCGAAGATGAGCGCGGCGGCGAGGGGGTCGTGGAAGGTGATCTGATCGCGTTGGGTGAAATAGACCTCGGCGAAGTCGAGCACGCGCTGCATCGGCCCGCCGATGTCGCTGAACCGTTCGCGCACCGCCTCGGCCGGCATCTTGCATTGCGTCGTCACGTCGAGCCCGACGCTGATCAGCGCCGGTGGGTCGGCGTCGAAGACCAGCTTCAACGCCAGCGGGTCGCACAGCGCGTTCCATTCGCGCATGCCGACCGGGAACCGCCGGCCGGTGTCGCTTCGGCCGAACACGCCGCACATCATCACGAGCCGATGGAGCATCTTCGCCACGTCCGGGTCGGCCGCGAACAGCAGCGCCAGGTTGGTCATCGGCCCAACCGCCAGGAGTGTGATTTCCCCGGGGCGGTCGCGGATGGTCCGGCGGAGAAACTCGACCGCGTGCGGGTCGGGAAACTCGGCTCGGTGGGCGTGGTCGGCCAGGGCGCGGTACTGCGGCACGTGCGGCTGCCCCGGGCCGTGGGCCAGCGGTCCCGGCGCGCCGGCGTGGATCGGGATGTCGCCGCGGCCCGCGTCGTCGCAGATCGCCGCGGCCAGCGCCGCGCGCTGGCTCGTCTGGCCGGTCACGGTCGTCACGCCCAGCAGTTCGCAGCGCGGCTGGGCGAGCAGGTACGCCAGCGCGACCGCGTCGTCGATGTCGTTGCCGATGTCGGTGTCGAAGAGGATGGGGATGGTGTCGGCGGCCATGATGTGTTCTCCGGTCGTGGGCGCGTCAGGTCGTCAACGCGACGAATTGTAACGTCGCCTCGGTGGTCTCGTCGGGCGGTTCCCTTCGGGCGGCGGCGACGAAGGTCTCCATGCGGCCCAGCGGGCGGTCGACCTGGACGCGGAAGGCGCCAACCCCGCTCACCCCTCCCCAACCCGTGCTGCGAAGCGATTCGCAGAGCGGAGCGCGGCGCTCTGCTGCGCAGGACGGGGTTCTCTGTGATGAATCTTTGGGGTTAACCGGCGGCCGCGGTTGGTCGATGCAGAGGGCAGACGGCCTCGCGGCGCGGGAGCGGGCGCGGGCGTTCAAGCGCCGGTGTCCGAGAAGTCGATGGTTACAGTTGGCGGACCACCGAGCGAGGCCGGGCCCGCGTCGGCGAGGCGTCGGCGTGGGGCGGTGCGTCGCGACAGAAGGCGGGTGGTTGCAATGGAGCAGCGCAGCAGCGAGCGGATGCCGCGGACGGCGCGGCGGGCCCGACCGGCCACGGCGATGCAGGCGATGTACCGGAGCTACCTGCGGGGCTGGGCGTCGGATTACCTGGGCTTCCGCGCGGCGCACGGGCGGCGGGCGTGTCGGCTGGGCCGGTGCGAAGCGCCGCACGACGCGGGACCGATGGGCCTGATCGCCGGGCCCAGGCAGTGAGCGGCGCGCGAGCATGAGCGATGCCCGCCGGCATGGATGGCCGGCGGCGAGTCGACGACGGAGCGAACGACCATGGGCACCATCAGTTCGGGCATCGGCCTGATCAGCGGGCTGGATACCCAGAGCATCATCGATCAGTTGATTCAGATCGAGGCGCGGCCGCGCCAGCTTGTCGAGCAGCAGGTGCAGGTGCTCAGCAGTCAGAAGACGGGCTTTCTGGATGTGAACGCCCGGCTGCTGTCTTTGCAGACCTCGGCCGATGCGTTTGTGAAGTCCGACAGCTTCGCGGCGAAGCGCGCGGCGTCGAGCAACCCCGATGTGCTCAGCGCCACGGCCGACGCCGATGCGCCGCAGGGCACTTATCAGTTCACGGTGGATCGGCTGGTCAGCTCCCACCAGATGATCACGCGCGGGTTCACCGACGCGGCCACGACGGCGTTCGGCACCGACACGAGCATCCGCGTGGAGTCGGCCCAGGGCCGGCTGGACCGCGAGGTGGAGCTGGCGGAGCTCAACGGCTTTGCCGGCGTGAGCCGGGGCAAGATCCGCATCACCGACCGCTCGGGGGCCACGGCCGAGGTGGACTTGAGCCGGGCCGTGACGCTCGATGACGTGGTGAGCCAGATCAACAACGCCGGGGGCATCGCGGTCACCGCCGGCGTGCAGGGCGATCGGCTGGCGATCACCGACAACACCGGCTCGACGGCGAACGACCTGCTGATCGCCAACGTCGGCTCGACGGGCACGGCCACGTCGCTGGGCATCGCGGGCAACTCCGCCGGCGGCGACGCCATTACCGGCACACAGATCAACCGCCTGGCCGAGGCCTCGCCGCTGACCGCGCTGAACGACGGCCACGGCGTGCGCGCCCTGGGCGGCGGGCAGGACGACCTTTCGATCGACGATGGCACGAGCAATTTCAACGTCTCGCTCGACGCGGCGGACAGCGTGAAGGACGTGCTCGATGCGATCAACAACGCCTCGGGCAACACGTCGGTGACCGCGTCGATCGGGGGCGACGGCGTGTCGATCACCCTCAGCGGCGCCGGGGGCTTCACCGTCGCGGCGCTCAACGGCTCGACCGCCGCGGCGGACCTGGGCCTCGAAGGCAGCGGGGGCGCGACGTACAGCGGCGAGCGCATCCTCGCGGCGATGGGGTCCAAGCTGATTCGCAACCTGTCGGGCACTACCGCGGTGGCGGCCGGCGAGGTGACGTTCGACACCGGCTCGGGGCCGCAGAGCGTCGATCTTTCGGCCGCGCGCAGCTTCAGTGATGCGATCGACACGATCAACGCCGCGGGGGCCGGCGTGACCGCGGCGCTCAACCGCGCGGGCAACGGCATCGCGATCACCGCCGACAACGGCGCCGCGCTGAGCATCGCCGATGCCACGGGCAATCTCGCGGCCACGTTCGGCCTGGCCGGCAGCTTCGCCGACGGCGCGGCCGACTCGGGCGACCTGGACTTCGCCTACATCTCCGCCGGCACGCGGCTGGATGCGCTCAACGGCGGGCGCGGCGTCGCGTCGGGCAGGTTTACCCTGACCGATTCGGCCGGCGTCACCGCCAGCGTCGACCTCACCCAGGGCGAGGCCACGCTCGGTCAGGTCATCGCAGAGATCAACAGCCGGCCCACCGGCATCACCGCCTCGATCAATGACACCGGCGACGGCCTGCTGCTGACCGACACCGCCGGCGGGGCGCTGGACATGAAGGTCGAGGAAGACGGCGACACCACCGCCGCGGACCTGGGCATCCTCGGCACCGCCGGCGGCGGGGTGATCGACGGGGCGTTCGAAAAAGCCGTCGAGATCGAAGCCACCGACACCCTGCAGGACATCGCCGACAAGCTCAACGCCGCGGACGTCGGCCTCTCGACCACCGTCATCAACGATGGCTCGGGCAGCGCGCCGTTCCGCCTGAGCTTGAGCGCCGACGCCTCGGGCCGCGCCGGCCGCGTGCTGATCGACGACGGCGGACTGGACCTGCGCACCGACACGCTGGTCGAGGGCCGCGACGCCGTGGTCTTCTTCGGCTCGGCCGACCCGGCCCAGGCCGTGCTGCTGACCAGCTCGGCCAACTCGCTGAACGACACCATCGCCGGCGTGAGCATCGACCTCAATGGCACGAGCAACAGCGCCACCTCACTGACCATCTCGCGCGATACCGGTTCGATCGTCGATGCGGTGCAGAAGTTCGTCGATGATTTCAACGGCGTGATGGACCGCATCAGCGCGCTGGACAGCTTCGACGCCGAGGAAGAAGAGCGCGGCCTGCTGCTGGGCGACCCGACGCTCGCCGCGGTCCGCCGTCGCCTGCTCGACGCGGCCACCCAGGAATACTCAGATGTTTCGGGCCAATACACGCGGCTGTTTCAGGTCGGCGTTCGCGTCGGCGCCGACTCGAAGCTCACGTTTGATGAGAATCGCCTGCGCGAGGCGATCAGCACCGACCTCGACGCGGTCACCGAGCTGTTCTCCCTCAAGGCCGAGTCGGCCGGCAGCGAACAGCAGATCGCGCCCGGCGTGACCGTGCCCGCCTCGGGATCGAACGTCACAGCGCGCGGCGTGGGCGCGACGCTCGAACAACTGCTCAAGGGCCTGACCGATTCGATCGACGGCACGCTGACCAACGCCACCAACCGCATCGACGCCCAGATCGAGCTGAGCAACAACCGCATCGAACAGCTCAACACGCTGCTCGCGGGCAAACGCCAACGCCTCGAGCGACAGTTCGCCACGATGGAGACCACGCTCGCCCAGTTGCAGGACCAGCAGTCCGCCTTGGCGTCGCTGAGCCAGATCGCCTTCAACGCCGGGCAGTGACCGTCGCGCATTTTGGGCGAGCCGCGCCCCGGGCGAGCCGCGCCCGGGCGAGGCCGCGCCTCGGGCGAGGCCCGCTTCCAGCGGGCCGGCGAAGCCCGATAAAACCGTTCCGACACGAACCGTCGCGAAACATCAAGCCCCGTCCCGCGCTGGCCGATAAGCCCCGGTATGAGTCAAGCACAAGCCAACACCTACCTGCGCAACCGCGTGCTCAGCGCCGACCCGCTCGAGCTGCGGCTGATGCTGTTCGACGGGGCGGTCAAGTTCTGCCGCCAGGCCGCCGACGCCATCGGCAAAAGCGACTGGGAAGGCATGTACAACGGCCTGATCCGCGCGCAGAAGATTGTGATGGAGCTCAACACCTCCCTCAAGCACGACGTCTCGCCCGATCTGTGCGCACGTCTGGCCGCGCTGTACACCTACATCTACCGCCGCCTGGTCGACGCCAACCTCGAGCGCGACGATGCGCCGATCCACGAAGCGATCAACCTGCTCGAATACGAGCGCGAGACCTGGCGGCTGCTGATCGACAAGGCCGGCGAAGCCGAGCGCCGCGACCTGCCGGCCCACCCCACCGCCCACGCCGGCCAACCCATCCCCGACGCCCCCTTGGGCCGCATCGGCCCCCCCGCCGACGCCCCGCGCCAACACCTCAGCGTCGAGGGCTAACCCGGATCATGGCGTTTGGCGAAATTTCCGGCCGCTCGCGGCTTCGCGCGATCGCCGACCCCAGTGGCGCCGATGCCAAGCCGTAAGCGGCCAATATTCACGCAAGTTGCTCCAGTCGTCCCTGAAAAACGCGCGGTTCAGCGGGCGTGGCGATCGGGTTGACTGAATGCGGCGGGAATGCGTTGGGATAAGCGGGCGATCAGCCGGATTCGCTACGCGCACGAAGAAAGCCCGCCGCGGGGGGATGCGGACGGGCTTTCGGCGGGTGGGTAGGCGTTGGGAATGATTCGTCGGTCAGTGCTTCCACGCCCTCGACCGCGTCGGGGGGCGGGTTGTTCGTCGGCGTCGGCGCCCGTGGCGACGGTGCCGTCTTCGCCGGGCCGGACGAATCCCGCCCGGCCGACACAGGAACAGCAGAAGATATAAAACAACCGGACGCAAAGGCCGCTGGGAAAACTTTCGGTCGGCCGACTTGCGGGGGGCGGATATTCCGCACAACCCCACCAGCCCGCACGGCGAGGCGGGTACAATGCCGTCGTCCACCGCCGGCCCGCGGGGGTCGAGGCCTGGCATCTATCGAGCCGGAGCATTGAACATGCGCACGCAATCGATCCTGGCCGCGATGATGATGGTGATGTTGGCCGAGTGGGCCTCGGGCCAGGCGATCGGCTGGCGGACCGACGGCGTCGGCGCCTACCCCGATGCCAAGCCGGTGTACCAATGGGGCCCGGACCGCAACGCGATCTGGAAGACGCCGATGCCCGACTGGTCCAACGCCTCGCCGGTGGTCGCGGGCGATCGGGTCTTCGTCTGTGCCGAGCCGGCCACGCTGCTGTGCGTCGCTCTTGCCGACGGCCGCATCCTCTGGCACGCCGACCACGACTACGAGCGGGTGCTGCCCGAGGACTTGCGGGCGCAGATGCGCCAGCAAGCCCAGCGCGACGCGGCCGACGCGACGGCGCGACTCGCGGATGTCGAAAAGCAAATCGAAGCACTCAAAGCCGATCAAAAGCCGGACAAGCGCCGGCTCCGCAAGCTGCGGCGCCAGCGCGATCAGCACAAGCGAGCGGCGAACGCGGCCGACCCGTTCAAGCTGCCGCGCACGCACGGGGCCAACGGCTACAGCTCGCCCACGCCCACGAGCGACGGCGAGCATGTGTTCGTGCTGTTCGGCACCGGCGTGCTCGCGGCGTACGACCTGCAAGGCGACCGCCGGTGGGTGCGCTTCGTCGGCAAGCCGGGCCACGGCTGGGGCTTGAGCGCCTCGCCGCTGCTGGCCGGGGGCAAGCTGATCGTCCACCACGGCAAGCTGCGCGCGTTCGACCCGGCGACCGGTGAGCCGGCGTGGGAAGTCGATTCACGCGAGCATTGGGGGTCACCCGTCGCCACGACGATCGGCCAGACGCCAATCGTGCTGACCACCGACGGCCAGGCGGTGCGCGCCGCCGACGGCCACGTGCTGGCGACCGGCCTGGGCCAGCTCGAATACGCCGCGCCGGTCGTCCACGATGGCGTGGTTTACTACATCCAGGGCACCAGCCGCGCGGTGAAGCTGCCCGCGGCGGCCGACGAGCCGTTCGCGCCCCGGCCGCTTTGGACGACGAAGATCAAGGGCAGCCGCCATTACGCCTCCCCGGCGGTCCACGATGGGCTGGTGTTCACCATCTCGCGCGAGGAGAACTTCAGCGTGCTGGACGCGGCGACGGGCGAACTGCTGGTCGAACGCGAGGATTTTCTCGGCGGCCGCGGCGGATCCAACAGCGCGTACCCCAGCGTGACGCTTGCCGGCGATCACGTGCTGGTCAGCAACGAGAAGGGCGTCACCGCCGTGGTCACCGCCGACCGCGAGGCGAAGGTCGTGGCGACCAACAATCTCGAAGACTTCCGCGCCACGCCCGTCTTCGTCGGCGACCGCATGATCCTGCGCACGCGCAACCACCTGTACTGCTTCGGCGCATCGGTCGAATGACCGGATGAGCGGGTGACGCAGTCACCCCCGCCGCTCGCGGCTCCGCGCTCGGCTCACCTCTCCGGTTTACCACCAGTGCCCCGCCGCGCTCGCCCCGCCGCGCGCACCGCTCGCCCCGACCGCTCCAATTCATCCTGGCACGCATCGGCGACGGTGCGCAGCGTGTTGAGGAAATGCTCGCGCTGGGCGGCGGTGAGCCGACCGAGCACGTCGTCCTGCAGCCGCGCGGCGATGGGCGCCGCGGCGCGATAGATGCGCCGGCCCGCGGGCGCCAGTCGGCACCGCTTGACGCGCTTGTCCGCCGGATCGTCGACGCGCTCGACCCACCCCGCGGCGGTCATCCGCTTGAGCAGCCCGGTCACCGTGTTGGGGTCGCTGGCCATACGGTCGGCCAGCTCGCGCTGGGTCAGGCCCGCGCGGGGCGACTCGCCCAGCCAGCGCAGCACGGTGAACTGGTCGGGCGTGATGCCCAGGGGCGCGATGCGCCGGCGGAAGGCCTGGTTCAGGCCGTACCACGCCCGACGCAGCAGCGGCGGCAGCCGGTGCTCGGCGGTCTGGTCGTCATCGGGTCGCGCTGGTTGGGATTGGCGAGGCACGGAATTGCCGCGGATTGTACGCACGAGTACAATCGACCGCAAAGAAGTCGTGGCCGCGCCGATCGTGTCGGCCCGCTTCGCGGGTGCCTCTCGCCTGGTCTGCATCTGGAAAGGTCTTGTCATGACCACCCCGTTTCGTCTTCGAGTTGTCGCGTGCTTTGCCGCCGCCTTGTCGCTGGCCACGGTCGGCTGGGCGAAGGATCACCCCGCGTCCGGCTGGCTGCACTGGCGCGGGCCGACGCAGATGGGCGTGACCGATCAGGCCAACCTGCCGCGCGACCTGGCGCCCGATGGCGACAACCTCGAATGGTCGATCGACCTGCCCGGCCGCGGCACGCCGGTCATCGCCAACTACCACGACGGCCCGCGCCTGTTCGTCTGGGGCTACACCGGCGAAGGCGTCGAGCAACACGAAGTGCTGCTGTGCCTGGATCCCCGGACCGGCAAGGAGCACTGGCGGAAAAACTTCCCCGATTTTCTGAGCGATGTGATCTACGAGCGCTATTCGATCGGCGCGCCGACGGTCGATGCGCAGACCGGCAACGTGTACCTGATGACCACGCCGGGCTTGCTGGTGTGTTACGACCGCGATGGCGAATTGCAGTGGGAAGTGTCGATGCTCGAACAGTTCGGCCGGCTCACGTTCCCCAACGGCCGGACCGGCGCGGTGGCGATCGACGGCGATCTGGCGATCGTCAACGCGATCAGCAGCAACTGGGGCCGCCAGGGCCCGGCGCGCAATCGCTTCTATGCGTTCGAAAAGCGCACGGGCAAGGCCGTCTGGGTCGCCGATCCGGGCGTGGGCCCGCCGTTTCTCAAGGACAGCTCGTTCAGCTCGCCGGTCTTCGCGACCCGGGGCAAGCGGCGGGTGTTCTACGCCACGCTGGGCGATGGCAACGTCGTCTGCGTCAACGCGCACAACGGCGAACCCATCTGGCGCTACCAATTCGCGGTGGGCGGGGTGAACTCATCGGTCGCACTGACCGACGACGCGGTGATCGCGATCCACGGCAAGGAGAACGTCGACGACACCGGCCGGGGCCGCATGGTCGCGCTGAAGCGCAAGCCCACGCCCGAAGCCGACAAGGCCGGCCGGCCGACCTTGGGCAAGGACGATGAGCTTTGGCGGAACGACGAGGTGTCGATGTTCACCAGCTCGCCGGCGCTGGCCAAGGGCCGCGTGTACCAGCTCACCGCGCAGGGCGAGTTGTACTGCATCGACGCGAAGACCGGCCGGACGATCTGGGAACAGAAGCTGGTCAACTCGACGCTGCACGCTTCGCCGCTGGTCGCGCCCGGCGGCGTGCTCTATGTGCCGGTGTGGAACGACGGGCTGTACGTGGTCAAGGACAACGGCGGCGCGGCGGAGGTGCTGGGGCATTATGAGCTGGCCGGTTCGTGCATCGGCTCGCCGGCGGTGTGGGGTGGGCGGGTGTATGTGCATACGACCCAGAAGCTGTATTGCTTTAAGAAGGCCGACGCCGACGCGGGCGACGTGCTCGGGGAGATCGGCCAGGGCCTGGGTCGGGCCGGCCGGGCCGTGGGCGACGCCGCGGTGGACGTCGCGCGTGGCCTGGGCGAGGTGACGGACATCGAGGCGGTGGGCGTGCGGGTCGTGCCCAACGAGTTCCTGCTCAAGCCCGGCGGGGCGCAGACGTTCAGCGTGCTGGCGGTGAACGCCGCGGGCCGTGTGATCCCGATGCAGACGATGGACATGCCCGCCGCCGAGCCGTGGATCCCGCCGACGGCGCGGGTCAAGGCGAAGCTCGACGCGACGTGGGACGCCGGGCAGATCGTGGCCAACGACGCGGCGAAGTACTCCGCCGGCGCGTTCCGCTTCACCAAGGCCGGCCGGCTGCACGGCACGGCCCGGGGCCGCATCCTGCCCGATGGGCCGTTCGACGAAAGCTTCGACGACTTCGAGTTGGATCAAAAGGACGCGGCCGGCAACGCCTTCGCCTACCCGCCGCTGCCGTGGATCGGCGCCCGGCTCAAGTGGGAGGTCCGCCAAGACCCGACCGACGCGGACAATCATGTGCTGGCCAAGACGCTCGACCGCGTGCTGTTCATGCGCTCGATGATCTTCTTCGGCCACGCCGACGCCAAGGGCTACACGATCACCGCCGACGTGATGAGCGATGGCAACCGCCGCAGCATGTCCACGGTCGGCGTGATCTGTCAGCGGTACATCATCTGCCTCGATGGCAACCAGCAGAAGCTGCGCGTGTACTCGAACATCGAAAACTTCAACCGCGCCCGCGACCTGGGGCAGTTGACCAGCCGCGCCGATTTCAACTGGAAGTCCAAGCGGTGGTACACGATCCAGGCCGCGGTCACGGTGAACGACGACGGCTCGGGCGTGGTGCACGCCAAGGCCTGGCCGCGCGATGAAGACGAGCCGGCCGACTGGACGCTCAACGTCCCCGTGCCCTATGTGCATACCAACGGCTCGCCGGGCATCTTCGGCCTCAGCCCGCAGAGCATGTTCAGCGTCTACGTCGACAACATCGAAGTGAAAATGACGAATGACGAATGACGAATGTCTGAAACAAACCGCCTGACGGTGAACATTAGTCATTCGTCATTCCGCCGCGCAAAGGAACACAGAATGAAACGCCTTGCCTACCTCACCACGCTGACCGCCCTGATCGGCGCGACCGCCGCGACCGCGGCGGACTGGCCCATGTGGGGCCGGACCCCGCACCGCAACATGACCGCCCCGGCGGAGAAGAATCTGCCGGCCAAGTGGAACCCCGGTCAGATCAACTACGACACCGAGCAGGTGGACCTGACCGACGCGACGCACGTGAAGTGGGTCACGAAGCTCGGCAGCCAGAGCTACGGCAACCCGACCGTGGCCGACGGCCGCATCTTTCTGGGCACCAACAACGCCTTCCCGCGCGACGCGAAGTACACCAACGCCGCGGGCAACCCCGAAGACCGCAGCGTCGTGATGTGCCTGGATGAGAAGACCGGAAAGTTCATCTGGCAGCTCGCCGTGCCCAAGCTCGGGGCCGGCAAGGTCAGCGATTGGGAATACCTGGGCATCTGTTCTTCGCCGGCGGTGGAGGGCGAGGTGGTGTACGTCGTGACCAACCGCTGCGAAGTCGTCGCGCTCGACGTCAACGGTTTGGCCGATGGCAACGACGGGCCGTTCAAGGACGAGGCCAAATACCTGGGCGTCGATGAGCTGAGCGATACCGATGGCGACATCCTCTGGCGGTACGACATGCGCGAGGAGTTGGGCGTGTTTCCGCACAACGTCACCAGCACCTCGCCGCTGGTCGTGGGGGACATGGTGATCGTCGCGACGTCCAACGGCGTGGACTGGTCGCACACCAACATCCCCAGCCCCCGCGCCCCGGCCATGATCGTGCTGGACAAGAAGACCGGCGAGCTGGTGGCCGAGGAAGCCAGCGGCATCAGCCAGCGCATGCTTCACAGCAACTGGTCCAGCCCGGCCTACGCGAAGTTCGGCGGGCAGGCGCAGATCATCTTCGGCGCCGGCGACGGCTGGACCTACGGCTACGACACGCGGCCGGTGAAGGACGAAGACGGTTTCGACGTGCTCAAGGAACTGTGGCGCATCGACTGCAACCCGCCGGAGTACTGGCAGAAGGATGGCAAGCCGATCAAGTACACCCGCTACGAGGGGCCCAGCGAAATCATCGGCACGCCGGTCGTGTACGAGCAGAAAGTCTACGTCACCATCGGCCAGGATCCCGAGCACGGCGAGGGCGTGGGGGCGCTGACGTGCATCGACCCGACCAAGCGCGGCGACATCAGCAAGAGCGGCCTGGTCTGGCGGTTCAAGGGGATCGGCCGCTCGATCTCCACCCCCGCGATCGCCGACGGCCTGGTCTACATCTCCGACTACGCCGGCAAGGTGTATTGCGTCGATGCCGACACCGGCGAGCTGCACTGGGAGCACGACACCCGCGCCCACATCTGGGGCTCGCCCCTGCTGGCCGACGGCAAGGTGTACATCGGCAACGAGGAGGGCACGCTGTTCGTGTTCGCCCACGACAAGCAGAAGAAGGTGCTGGGTCAGATGGAGAAGGGCGCGCCGCTGTACGGCTCGGCCATCGCCGCCAACGGCCGGGTCTACGTGATGACGATGACCCACCTGTACGCGATCGGCGGTGAAGGCGAATGAAGAAGGTCATCTGGCTGCTCGTCGCGGCGCTGTTCGTGCTGCACCAGGATTACTGGTGGTGGGACAGCCGCGCACTGGTGCTGGGCTTCATGCCCATCGGGCTTTTCTATCACGCCTGCTTCTCGCTGGCCGCGGGCGTTGTGTGGCTGGCGGCGGTGAAGTTCGCCTGGCCCACGCAGGTCGAGCGGTGGGCCGATGAGGGCCAGGAGCAAAGCGAATGATGACGGTGCTGTTGGCCGAGGCGTCGCGCACGCCGCTGTGGATCATCGTCGGCTACCTGGCGCTGCTGATGGCGCTGGGCCTGGCCAGTTCACGCTTCTTCCGCGGCACGAGCAAGGACTACTTCGTCGCGTCGCGGTCGATCGGCCCGTTCCTGCTGCTGATGAGTGTGTTCGGCACGACGATGACCGGCTTCGCGCTGGTCGGCTCGACCGCCAAGAGCTTCGAGCTGGGCATCGGCGTGTACGGCCTGATGGCCTCGTGGTCGGGGCTGATCCACTCGGCGATCTTCTTCCTCGTGGGCATCAAGCTCTGGGCGATCGGCAAGCGGTACGGCTACTTCACGCAAGTGCAGTACTTCCGCGCCCGCTTCGAATCGCCGGCGCTGGGCTACATGCTCTTTCCCATCCTCGTGCTGCTGGTGATTCCGTACCTGCTGGTGGGCATCATCGCCGCGTGCAAGACGATGCAGCCGATCACCGAGGGGATGTTTCCCGAAACCTTCGCCGGCGTGCCGCACCCGGCGATCGCGGGGCAGATGCACTTCGTCGGTTCGGTCCCCCCGTGGCTCACCGGGCTGGTGGTCTGCTTCGTGGTCTGCTCCTACGTTTTCTTCGGCGGCGTGCGGTCGGCGGCCTGGGCCAACACGTTCCAGACGCTGGTGTTCATGGCCATGGGCGTGGTGACGTTCACGCTGATCGCCCGGGCCCTGGGCGGCGCCGGCCAGGCGGCACAGATGGTGCTCGACCACGCGCCCGAAAACGCCAGCCGCGAAGGCATGGGCAAGCTCAAGTTCTTCAGCTACTTCGTCATCCCCCTGAGCGTGGGCATGTTCCCCCACCTGTTCCAGCACTGGCTCACGGCGCGCAGCGCCAAGACATTCCGTCTGACGGTCGTGGCGCATCCGATTTTCATCGGCATCGTGTGGGTGCCGTGCATCCTGATCGGCATGTGGGCCGCGGGCATGGCCGCGTCGGACCAGATGCGCGTGCCCAACGCCAACGCGGCGCTGGGCCGCATGGTCGCCCAGCTCATCGAAAATCCCGTGCTCGGCGGCCTGCTCACCGCGGGCATCCTCGCGGCGATCATGAGCTCGCTCGATTCGCAGTTCGTCTGCCTGGGCACGATGTTCACCAACGACATCGTCCGCCCCAACGTCCGCGAAGGCCGGCTGACCGACCGCCAGCTCGTCTGGCTGGCACGCGGGTTCGTCGTGGTCATCGTCACCGTGGCCTACCTGCTGTCGATGATGCTCCTGGGCACCAACGTGTTCGACCTGGGCGTGTGGTGCTTCACCGGCTTCGGGTGCCTGTTCCCGCTGGTGTTCGCGGCGCTGTACTGGAAGCGCGTGACCAAAGCCGGGGCCATCGCCTGCGTGCTGGCGACCATGGGCGCGTGGCTGGTCTTCTTCATCGACGACATCTTCCTCCACGAGCGGGCCTATTTCGGCAGGATCGAAGGCGGAGAATACCTCGTGGCCGGGGCGATGCCGGCCCTGTTCATCCTGATCGTGTCGGTCGCGTCGCTGGTCATCGTCTCGCTGCTGACCCGCCCGCCGAGCCAGCGGACGGTCGATCAGTTCTTCCCCCAGGCGCTGAAAGGCCTGCCCACGTGACGACCGACGCCGCGACACCCCAAGCCGCCGCCCAAGCGCTCGACCAGCACACGCGCGACATCATCCGGTGGCACTTCTCGCCGGACACCGGCTGCCCGTTCTGGCTGAACTGGGCGAAGACCGCCGAGTTCGATCCGCTGGAAGAAGTCCAGCGCTTCGACGATCTGACCAGGTTCCCGCACTACCGCGATCAGTGGCTGCGCGATCAGCCGCACGAAGTGTGGATCCCCCGGGCCTACCAGGGCAAGCCGTTCTGCATCTTCGAGACCGGCGGGACCACCGGCCTGCCCAAGCAGCGCATCAGTTGGCAAGACCACTTCACCGATTACACCGAGTTCTCCGAACAGCTCGACGACGAGTTCTTCCCCCGCGGCGGCAACTGGCTGATGCTCGGGCCCACCGGCCCGCGGCGGCTGCGGCTGACCATCGAGCACCTGGCCAACGTGCGCGGCGGGTCGTGCTACCACGTCGATCTCGACCCGCGCTTCGTCAAGAAGATGCTCGCCGAGGGCAAGACCGACGTCGCCGGGGCCTACCAGGAGCATGTGATCGACCAGGCCGTGGCGATCCTCAAGCACCGCGACGTGCGCTGCCTTTTCACCACGCCCCGCCTGCTCGAAGGGCTGGGCGAGCGGCTGGACGTGCCCGACGCGGGCATCCGTGGCGTGTTCTGCGGCGGCACGCACATGACCAGCCAGGTGTTGCGCTTCCTGGTCGAAGAAGTGCTCGACCGCCGCGCTCAGCTCGTGCCGACCTACGGCAACACGCTGATGGGCCTGGCCATGGCCAAGCCGCTGACCGCCGACGATGATTACCAGCTCACCTACTACGCCCCGCAGCCGCGGGCGGCGCTGCGCGTGGTGGATCCGGAAAACACCGACCGCACGGTGGACTACGGCCGGTGGGGCCGCATTGAATTGACCACGATGACCCGCGAGTTCTTCATGCCGCGCTTCCTCGAACGCGACGAAGCGGTCCGCCGCGAACCCCACGCCCGCCACCCCTGGGACGGCGTGGGCGACGTCCGGCCGCTCGGATACGAAACGAACAAGACCATCGAGGGGGTGTATTGAATGGTCAGTGGGCAGTGGTCAATGGTCATTGAGGAGTCGGGGCGATGGTGGATGACCCGCATCCGTCGGATGTGCTGGAGGATCGGCTGATCGACTTCGCCGCGCGGGCGATTCGGTTGTGCGTAGTTTGACAAAGGAGCGCGGCGAGGCGGAGTTGCATATTGGGCGTCAGTTGTTGCGAAGTTCCAGCTCGCCCTGTGCGTTGTACGCCGAGGCCCGTGGCGCCGAGAGCAAGGCCGACTTCGTACACAAGCTCGGCATCGTGCAGAAGGAGCTCAACGAATCGGTCGTCTGGCTCAAATTGATCGTCAGGGCGAAACTGATGCCGCAGGCCAAGCTTGGCGGTGTGCTCGAATAAGGCCGCGCGTTGAGCCGCATCATCATGGCCTCCCGCCGCACCGCCCGCGGTCGCCTCAAGCGGCCCGACTCGAATGACCACTGACCACTGACTATTGACCAATGACCAACCCCCCCCCGCCGCACATCCCCGCCCTTCGCTTGGGCGAACCCTACACCTCGCTCGACACCGTCGAGGTGGCCGACCATCGCACGGGCGCGGAGCTGGTCAGTGTCAGCCAGGTGAACGCGGGGATCATTCGGCGCGACGCGCGCAAGGCCGGCGAAGCGCGGGCGGCGCTGGCAAGCAAGACCTGTGCGGAACTGATCGACATCTGCGCCGGCGCGGCCGATCTGTTCATGACCGCCGACCTGCCGCTGGGTGAAAACACCACGCAGTCGCCGGACGATTACATCGCTCAGCTCTCGGCGACCAGCGGTCTGCCGCACGCGCTGGTGCGAAAGAACATGGACAAGATCCGCCACGTGCTCGCGGAGATGGGCACGATTTTGCGCGGCCTGACGCGGGGGCTGGACCTGTCGGCGATCGACGCCGGCTACGGCGAGCAGGCCGGCGCGGCGGTGAGCTACTTCGCCACGACCGACGCGCTGGGCGTCGTGCTGCCCAGCAACTCCCCGGGGGTCAACAGCATCTGGCTGCCGGCGATCCCGCTCAAAGTGCCGGTCATGCTCAAGCCCGGGCGCGAGGAGCCGTGGACGCCGCTGCGGATCATCCATTCGCTGATCGCCGCCGGCTGCCCGCCGCAGGCGTTCGGGTTCTACCCCACCACGCACGAGGGCGCCCAGGCGATCCTCACGGGCTGCGGCCGGGGCATCATCTTCGGCGACGACAAGACCCTCGCCCGCTACGCCGACGATCCGAACATCGAATGCCACGGCACCGGCCGCAGCAAGATCATCCTCGGCCACGACAAGGCCGACCGCTGGGCCGACTACCTCGATGTGATGGTCGACTCGGTCGCGGCCAACAGCGGGCGCAGTTGCATCAACGCTTCGACGATCATCACCCCGCGCCACGGCCGGGCGATCGCCGAGGCCCTGGCCGACCGGCTGGTCGCGATCGGCCCGACCGACGCCGACGACGAAGCGGCGCGGCTCGCGGCGTTCGCCAACCCGCGGTTCGCCGCGTTCATGCACGACGCGATCGAAGAGCACCTCAACACGCCCGGCGCCCAAGACCTCACCGCCACGCGACGCGATCGGCCGCGCAGGGTCACCCACCGCGGCTCGACCTATCTGCTGCCCACGGTCGTGTACTGCGAATCATTCGATCATCCGCTGGCGAACACCGAGTTCCTGTTTCCCTTCGTGGCCGTGGTCGAGCTGCCGCAGGAACGGGTGCTCGAGCAGATCGGCCCGTCGCTGGTGGTCACCGCGATCACCGACGATGCCGACTTCATCCACGCCTGCCTGGGCTGTGCTGATATCGATCGGCTGAACCTTGGCGCGGCGCCGACCACGGCGATCCAGTGGGACCAGCCGCACGAGGGCAACCTGTTCGAGTTCCTCTACCGCCGCCGGGCGATTCAGCGGGTGCCCGGGTGAGTGTACACATCGAGCAACTGGAACCCCCGGCTGCGCAGCGGCTGGCGGTGGGCGAGGGCGCGCTCGATCAACTGGGCCGGCTCATTCGCGAGCACGGCGGCAGCCGCGTGCTGCTGGTGACCGACCCGGGCATCGTCTCCGCCGGCCACGTCGATCGCGCGCGGCGGGCGCTGGCCGGCCTGCTCGCCGCGACGTTCGATCGCGTGCGTGAAAACCCCACCACCGACTGCGTCGATGAATGCGTCAACGTGGCGCGCGAGGCGAACGTCGACCTGATCGTGGGCCTGGGCGGCGGCTCGTCGATGGACACGGCCAAGGGCTGCAACTTCGTGCTGACCAACGGCGGGACGATGGCCGATTACCAGGGCCGGGGTAAGGCGACGCGACCCCTGCTGCCCATGATCGCCGCGCCCACCACCGCGGGCACCGGCAGCGAATGCCAGAGCTTCGCGCTGATCAGCGACGCGGCCACGCACCGCAAGATGGCCTGCGGCGACCCCAAGGCGCTGCCGGCCGTGGCGCTGCTCGATCCATCGCTCACGCTCACCCAGCCGCCGCACGTCACGGCCAACAGCGGCATCGACGCGATCGCCCACGCGGTGGAAACCGCGGTGACCGCCGAGCGAACCGAGGCGTCGCTCGCGCTGAGCCGGCGGGCGTTTTCGATGATGAACCATGCGTTCGAGCGTGTGCTGGCCGACCCGGCCGACCGCGCGGCCCGCGCGGCGATGCAGCACGGCGCGGCGCTGGCCGGGCGGGCGATCGAGCTGAGCATGCTCGGCGCCGCACACGCCGCGGCCAACCCGCTCACCGCGCGCTTCGGAATCGTGCACGGCTCGGCGGTGGGACTGATGCTGCCCGCGGTCGTGCGATTCAACGCCGCCGACCAAGCGATTGCGCGGCAGTACGAACAGGTCACCGGCCTGGCGCCCGAGGCGCTGGCGGCGCGGCTCGAAGCGTTGCTCGACGCCGCGAAACTGCCGCGCACGCTCGACCAAGCGGGCGTCGATCCATCGCGAATCGACGAGCTGGCCGCCGACGCCGCCGAGCAGTGGACCGGCACGTTCAACCCGCGAAAGGTGGACGCTGAAACTTTCGCCGCGCTTTACCACGCTGTGCGATGAGGGCCTAGAGTGAATTCATGGGTATGCGTACGTTCTGGCTCATTCCGCTGATCGCCGGGCTCGCCGCGTGGCCAGGTTGCGACCGCGCGCCCACCGAGGCCTCGCCCAAGGCCAAGGCGGCGACCGGGCCCGCGCGCACGCTCGCCCCGGCCGACTGGCCGACGTTTCGCGCCGACGTGGCGATGACCGGCGCGGTGACCGGCGAGTTGGGTGATGCGCTGTCGCTCGCTTGGCGCGTGATGACCGACGGGCCGATCAAGTCCTCGCCCGTCGTGGCCGGCGGCGTGGCGTACGTCGGCTCGGCCGATGGCCGCTGCTACGCGGTGAACGTGGCCGATGGCTCGGTGAAGTGGAAACGCCTGCTGGGTCCGGCCGACGACATGCCCGAGATCCAGGCCCCGCCGCTGGTGCACGATGGCACGGTCTACGTCGGCAACAACATCGGCACGTTCTTCGCCCTGGACGCGGGCACCGGCGCGGTCCGCTGGACGTTCGAAGCCAACGACAAGATCACCGGCGGGGCGGTGCACGCCACGCTCGCCGACGGCCGGCCGGGCGTGTTCTTCGGCAGCTACGACGGCACGCTGTATTGCCTGGAAGCCGGCAGCGGCGAGCAGGTCTGGTCGCAAACCACCGAGAACTACCTCAACGGCACGCCCGCGATCGACACCGCCCGCCGGCAGGTGGTGTTCGGCGGGTGCGATGGCATCATCTACGCCATCGACATCGACACGCGCCAAGTCGTCTCGCGGGTCCACATCGAACACCCCAACGCCGGCACCGCCGCGCTGCACGCCGGCCGGGCATACCTCGGCCACTACGGCAACGTCTTCGTCGCCGCGGATTTGGAGACCGGCCAAATCGCCTGGCGCTACGAGCACAAGCGGTTCGCGTTCTTCAGCGCCGCGGCGGTGGACGGCGAGCACGTCGTGTTCGGCGGGCGCGACCGCGCGGTGCACTGCGCCGGCGCGGCCGACGGCACGCCCCGCTGGCGATTCGAGACCCGAGGCAAGGTCGACAGCTCGCCGATCATCGTCGGCGACCGCGTGTTCGCCGGTAGCGATGACGGCCACGTGTACCTGCTCGACCTGGCCACCGGCGAAGAATTGTGGAGCTACGAGATCGGCCGGGCGGTCGCGTCCAGCCCCGCGGTGTCCGGCGATCTGGTGCTCATCGGCAGCGACGACGGCGGCCTGTACGCCTTCCGGGCCGGGCAAGAATCAACTGAATCCAACGGTGATGCACCCGGAGCGAATCGTGACTGACAAGACCCCCTCGACCACGCTGACGCCCCGAACCAGCGACAAGACGATCGCCGGGGGATACTTCGTCTCCAACTACCCGCCGTTCAATGCCTGGTCGGATCGATACGTGGATGATGTGCAAGCCGCGTTCGACCGTGCGCCCGATGCCGACACGCCGCTGGGCGTGTATGTGCATATTCCCTTCTGCCGCAAGCGCTGCCACTTCTGCTACTTCAAGGTCTACACCGACAAGAACGCCGCGGCGATCGGGCGGTACATCGACGCGGTGCTGAAAGAGACGAAGCAGCAGGCGGACCGCGCCGCGATCGCGGGCCGGCCGATCCGGTTCCTCTACTTCGGCGGGGGCACGCCGAGCTACCTGTCGCTCAAGCAGCTCGGGCAGGTCTTCGACGGCCTGCGCGAACATCTGAACATGGCCGAGGTCCAAGAGATCGCCTTCGAGTGCGAGCCGGGCACGCTGAACCCCAGCAAGCTCGCGGGGCTCAAAGCGCTGGGCGTGACGCGCCTGTCGCTGGGGGTGGAGAACTTCAACCCGCACATTCTCGAGGTGAACAACCGCGCGCACGACGGCCGGGCGATCCACAGGGCCTACCAGGCGGCGCGCGACGTGGGGTTTGAGCAGATCAACATCGACCTCATCGCCGGCATGCTCGAAGAGACCGATGCCAACTGGCACGCCTGCATCGATGAGGCGATCGCCCTGGCGCCGCAGTGCATCACGATCTACCAGATGGAGATCCCGTTCAACACGCAGATTTACAAGTCGATGCAGCGCGAGGGCAAGCTCGCGGCGCCCGTGGCCGACTGGCCGACCAAGCGCCGCTGGGTGACCGAGGCGTACGACCGGCTCGAAGCGGCCGGCTACACCGTCACCAGCGCCTACACCGCCGTGCGCGATCCGCAGAAGATTCAGTTCGTCTACCGCGATGCGCTGTGGCGCGGCGCGGACATGCTTGCGCTGGGCGTGTCGAGTTTCGGGCACATCAACGGCGTGCACTACCAGAACGAAAAGGACTTCGATCCCTACTGCCAGCGCGTCGAGGTCGGGGAACTGCCCATCCGCCGCGGCTACCCGTTGGACGACGAGCAGCGCCTCATCCGCGAGCTGGTGCTGCAGCTCAAGCTCGGCCGCGTCAGCATCGATTACTTCCGCGACAAGTTCGGCGTGGACATCGCCCGACGCTACGCCGATGCGCTTGCCAACATGAAAGCCACCGGCGACCTGACCATCGACGGCGACGAGCTGCGGCTGAGCCGCGCGGCGCTGCTGCGCGTCGATTCGCTGCTGATCGAGTTCTTCGAGCCCGAGCACCGGCCCGCGGCCACGGGATGAACGCGATGACCGACCTGCGCACCGAAGACCGGCTCACGGCCGACCTGATGTACCCGCTCAAGCTGTTCTACGAGCGGATCGATCGGCCCGCGCCGCCGTTCGAGCGCATCTTCGGCCAGCAGATGCCCCAGCCGCACAAGCAACTGCTCATGCACGACGGCGACATGACGCCCACGCTCGAGGCGTACCACGGCGATCGGCTGCACCTGCGCAAGCTCGATGAGTACCACGACGACACCGGCTATTTCCGCCAGGTCGTGCTGGTGCGCGACCGCGACGGCGCGGCGGTGGAGTTCGGCGCGATCCGAATCGTGTTGCCGATGTTCCCCGTGCCCGTTCAGCGGCTGATCCGCGAAGGCCGCGTCCCGCTGGGCGCGATCCTCGGCGAGCACGCGGTGGCCCACCGCAGCCGGCCGCGCGGGTTTTTCCGGGTGCGAAGCGATGAATGGATCGACGCGGCGTTGGGCCTTGGCCCTGGCAGCGAGCACACGCTGTACGGACGCCGCAACGTCCTGGTGAATCACGCCGACCAGACCGTGGCCGACGTGGTCGAGATCCTGCCGCCCGGCGGCGGCGGGCGATTGGAGTGAACGCGATGATTGCCAAGCGACCATCCGGTGATGTGGAACAGGCCGACGTGATCGTGATCGGCGGCGGCCCGGCGGGCGCGACCAGCGCGGCGCTGCTGGCCGAGCGCGGCTGGCGGGTGGTGGTGCTCGAGAAGGACCGCTTCCCCCGCTACCACGTCGGCGAATCGCTCGTGCCGTTCTGCTGGTACACGCTCAACCGCCTAGGCGTGACGCCCAAGCTCAACGCCGCGGGCTTCACAAAGAAGTTCAGCGTGCAGTTCGTCCGTCCCGACGGCCGGGTGAGCGAGCCGTTCTACTTCCACAGCCATCGCGATCACCCCAGCAGCCAGACGTGGCAGGTGTACCGCAGCGCCTTCGACAAGATCCTGCTCGACAACGCCGCCGACCGGGGCGCCGACGTGCGCGAGCTCACGCAGGCCAGATCGCTGATCGAAGATGCCGGTCGCGTCATCGGCCTCACCGCGCAGACCGCGGCGGGCGAGCGCTACGAGCTGCGCGCGCCGCTGACCATCGACGCCTCGGGCCGCGACATGTTCGCCATCAACCGCAACGACTGGCGCGTGCGCGACCCCAAGCTCAACAAGATTTCCATCTGGACCTATTTCAAGGGCGCGATGCGCGACCCGGGCATCGACGCGGGCGCCACCACCGTCGCCAGCGTGCCGGACAAGGGCTGGTTCTGGTACATCCCCCTGCGAGGCGACGTGGTGAGCGTGGGCCTGGTCGCCGATCGCGCGTACCTGCATCGCGACGGCGTGAAGGATCCGCGGGCCGTGTTCGAGCGGGAGGTGAAGAGCAACGCCTGGATCGAAGACCACCTGGGTGCCGGCCGACAGGTCGGCAAGTTCTACGTCACCGGCGACTACTCGTATCGCGCGAAGCATTGCGCCGCCGACGGCCTGCTGCTGGTGGGCGATGCGTTCGCGTTTCTGGATCCGGTGTTCTCCTCCGGCGTGCTGCTGGCGCTCAAGAGCGGCGAGCTGGGCGCCGACGCGGCCGACCGCGCGCTCGCCGCAGGCGACACCGCCGCCGCGGCCTTCGCCGACTACGGCCAGACGGTCTGTAGCGGCATCGAGGCGATGCGAAACCTCGTCTACGCCTTCTACGATCACGACTTCAGCTTCGGCAAGGTCGTCAAGGCCCATCCGCACGTGCACGGCGACCTGACCGACTGCCTCATCGGCGACCTGTTCCGCGACTTCGGCGAGCTGTACGACGCGGTCGGGCGGTTCGCGGCACTGCCCGCGCCGCTGGCCCACGGCCGGGCGAAGACCGCCGACGCCGCGGAGGTGGGCGCCGCATGAAAGTGGTCATGCTCGTGCCGGGCACGGGCAACTTCCACTGCGGCTCGTGCCTGCGCGACCACACCTTGGTCAGGGCGCTGCGCCGCGCGGGCGTGGACGCGACCATGGCGTCGCTCTACCTGCCGTGGGTCACCGATCAGCCGACCGAGGCCGACGCCGCGCCGCCGATCTTCTTCGGCGGGGTCAACGTCTACCTGCGGCACAAGCTGGCGTGGTTCGGCCGGGCGCCGCGCTGGCTGGGCCGCCTGCTCGACGCCGCGCCCCTGCTCCGCGCCACCGCCGCGGTGAGCCACATGACCCGCCCCAAAGACTTAGGCGAGCTGACCGTCGCCATGCTTCGCGGCGAGCGCGGCGGGCACACCAGGGAACTCGACCGTCTCGTGCAATGGATCAACGAGCAAGGCGACGTCGAGGTGGTGCTGCTCAACAACGTGCTGCTGCTGGGCCTGGCGCGGCGCATCGGCGACGCGACCGGCGCGGCGGTCGCCTGTACGCTTCACGGCGAAGACGGCTTTCTCGATGCGCTGCCCGAACCCTACCGCGAGCGGGCCTGGGCCGAGCTGCGCGACCGGCAGGCCGACGCCGACGCCTTCATCGCCGTGAGCCGCACCCACGGCAAGCTCATGGCCGAGCGCATGGCGATCGACGCCCATCGCCTGCACGTGGTGTACAACGGCATCGAACTCGATGGCCTGGAACCGGCAACCGACCCGCCCGACCCGCCGACCATCGGCTACCTCGCCCGCCTGTGCCCGGCCAAGGGGTTGGATTCGCTGATCGATGCGTACATCGAGATCAAGCGTGATGAAGCGTTCGCATCGGTGAAGCTCGCGGTCGCCGGGGCGATGACGCCGGGCGATCGCCGGTTCGTCGATCGCCAGCGGGCGAAGCTCAACGCCGCGGGCCTGGCCGATGACGCGACGTTGACGCCGAACCTGTCGCGGGCCGACAAGTGCGCGTTTCTGCGATCGATCAGCGTGTTGAGTGTGCCGGCGACGTACGGCGAATCGTTCGGGTTGTACGTGCTCGAGGCGTGGGCGGCGGGGGTGCCGGTGGTCCAGCCGGACAGCGGGGCGTTTGGCGAATTGCTGGCGCTGGGCGGCGGGGGTAAGCTCCATGCGTCCGATGATCCGGCCGCCTTGGCCGCGGCCTGGGGGGAACTGCTGGCCGACTTGGCCGCGGCGCGGGCGTTGGGCGCCGCGGGGCGCCGGGCCGTGCACGAACGCTTCACCGCCGATCACATGGCCGCGGGCGTGCGCGCCGTCTTCGAATCGATCGCCAACCGGGCCGAGCCCATCGCATGAGCCAACCGTTCACCCATCGCCGCCGCGTGGAGTTCAGCGAGACCGACATGGCGGGGATCGTGCACTTCGCGCACTTTTTCCGTTACATGGAATCGGCCGAGCACGCCTTCTTCCGCTCGCTGGGCTTGAGCGTGCACGGGGCGTTCGGCGAGCGGCTGATCGGCTGGCCGCGCGTCTCGGCGTCGTGTGATTACATTGCGCCGCTGCGCTTCGAGGATGAGTTCGAGGTGGGCGTCGTCGTCGCCGCGATCAAGCCGCGCTCGCTGGTGTTCGAGCACGCCTTCCGCAAGCTCGGCGAGGGTGAGCCGCCGATCGTCGCGCGGGGCAGGGTGACGACCGTCTGCGTCGCGCTCGATCAGCAAACCGGACAGATGAAGGCCGTGCCGATCCCCGATGAAATGGTCGCGGCGATTCGCAACGCACAAGGTTTGGATTCACCAAAGGAGACCGCATGACGATCGCACAGAGCCAGACCCCGTCGGACGCGGGCATGATGTGGCTGGTGTTCGCGCTGGTGAGCGTGTCGAGCTGGGGGGTGTACGGCATCCTGCTGCACAAGGGGCAGTTGCAGATGCTCGCGGCCGACCCGGCCGACGCGGCCAACGCGCGCTACAAGGCATTTTTGTTCGTGGGCATCGCCTACTTTCTGACCGCGGTGCACGCGCCGCTCGCGGTGCTGCTGATCAACGGGGCGACGTGGAAGTTTTCCGGCGGGGGCATGACGTTCTCGCTGATCGCGGGGATCGCGGGGGCGATCGGGGCGTTCGGCGTGCTGCTGGCGTTCGGCGCCGCGCCCAAGCCGACCTTCCGCTACGTGCCGGTGGTCATGTCGATCATCTTCGCCGGGGCGCCGATCGTGAACGCCGTGGTCTCGACCACGATCGAGAAGCACTGGTCGGGCGTGAGCTGGCAGTTCATGCTCGGCATCGTGCTCGCCGCGGCCGGCGGCTGCCTGGTCACCCTCTACCGCCCGCACTGATCCGCCCATGGCCGACTCGCCGACAGACCGCGCCGCGATCGAACGCGAGCAGCTCGCCCTGCTGGGGCCGCTGCTCGCTCGCCTGCTGGCGGACAACGCGTTCTACGCCCCGCGGCTGCGCGGCGCGGGGTTTGACGATCGGCCGGTCGAATCGCTGGCCGACTTCGCCGCCCGCTGCCCGGTGCTGACCAAGCAACAGCTCGCCGACGACCAGGCCGCGCACCCGCCGTTCGGCACGAACCGGACCGAACCGATCGAGCGATACACGCGCTACCACCAGACCAGCGGCACCACGGCCTCGCCGCTGCGCTGGCTGGACACCGATGAAAGCTGGTCGGCGATGATCGACGTGTGGTGCGAAGTGTTCGGCGCCGCGGGGGTCGGGCCGGGCGATCGGGTGATGTTCACCTTCTCGTTCGGGCCGTTCATCGGGTTCTGGCTCGCGTTCGAGTCGGCCCGGCGGCTGGGGGCGCTGTGCATCCCCGGCGGCGGGCTGAGCAGCGCCGCGCGACTGGCGATGATGATCGAAAACCAGGCCACCGTGCTGTGCTGCACGCCGACCTACGCGCTGCGCCTCGGGCAGGTCGCGGTCGAGCAGCAGATCGACCTGCACGCCGGCGCGATCAGCCGCATCATCGTCGGCGGCGAGCCCGGCGGCAGCGTGCCGGCCACACGCGAGGCGATTGAAACCCTCTGGCCCGGTGCGCGGGTGATCGACCACCACGGCATGACCGAGGTCGGACCGGCGACCTACTCGGACCCCGATGACCCGTCGCTGCTGCGCCTGGTCGAGCCGGTACTGCTGGCCGAGGTGGTCGATCCGACGACGCTGCAACCGGTGCCGACCGGCCACCGCGGCGAGCTGCTGCTGACCACGCTGCATCGCGCGGCCCGGCCGGCGCTGCGGTATCGCACCGGCGACATCGTCGAGCGGGCCGACGTGCCCGGCCGCTTCGCCATGCGCGGCGGCATCATCGGCCGGGCCGACGAGATGATCTGCGTGCGCGGGGTCAACGTCTACCCCGCCGCGGTCGACCAGATCGTGCGCGGCCAACCGGGCGTCGCTGAGTACCGCGTCACCGTCGCCCGGCGCCACGGCCTGGCGGAACTCGAGCTGGAAATCGAGCCGGCCGGCGACGGCGATCCGCCGCGGCTCGTCGAACAACTGGCCGAGCGCTTCAGAGCGGCGCTGTCGCTGCGGGTGCCGATCAGGGTGGTCGGCCCCGGCGAACTGCCGCGGTTTGAGATGAAGGCGAAGCGATGGGTGCGCCCATGAGCTTGCTGAAGGTCGAACAGGTGACGCGGCAGTTCCCCGCGACCGACGATCCGGCCGGCCCGCCGCTGGTGGTGCTGCGCGGGGTCGACCTGGAGATGGACGCGGGCGAGTCGGCCGCGGTCGTCGGGCCCTCGGGATCGGGCAAGAGCACGCTGCTGCACATTCTCGGGGCGCTGGATCAGCCGACCAGCGGGCGCGTCGAGCTGGGCGGCGATGCGCTGGGCGGGTTGGACGATGCGGCCCTGGCGAAGCTGCGCAGCCGGCGCGTGGGCTTTGTGTTCCAGTTTCATCACCTGTTGCCGCAGTGCTCGGTGCTGGAGAACGTGCTGGTGCCGGCCGTGCCGCTGGGGCCCGACGCCGTGGCCGACGCCAAGCCGCGGGCACAACTGCTGCTGGACCGCGTGGGCCTGGCCGACCGGATGACGCATCGGCCCGGCCAACTGTCCGGCGGTGAGCGGCAGCGCGTCGCGGTCGTGCGTGCGCTGATAAACCAGCCGGCGCTGCTGCTGGCCGACGAGCCGACCGGCTCGCTGGATCGCGAAAACGCCGAGCGGCTGGTCGAACTGCTCAACCAGATCAACCGCGAACAGCGGGTGGCGCTGGTCATGGTGACCCACGCGACGGAGCTGGCGGCGAAGATGCAGAGGGTGTACGAGCTGCGCGACGGCCGGCTGCAAGCGATGCGGGAGCCGGCGGCATGACGGGCTTCACCCTGGTCCGCCGGTCGCTGGGCCACTACTGGCGCCATCACCTGGGCGTGGGGGCCGGCGCGGCGACGGCCGCGGCGGTGCTCATCGGCGCGCTGATCGTCGGCGATTCGGTCCGCCTGTCCCTGCGGCAGATCGCGATGCAGCGCCTGGGCGCCACGCGGCTGGCGGCACAAACCGGCGATCGGCTGTTTCGAGCACAACTGGCCGACCCGATCGCGGCCGAGCTGGACGCGCGGGTCGCGCCGCTGCTGATGCTTCGCGGCACCGCGCGCACGCCCGACGGCGCCGACCGGGCCAATCAGGTGCAGATCGTCGGCGTCGATCAACGCTTCTGGCAACTGGGCGGCACGCAACTCGACCCCGGCGATGATGAGGTCGTGCTCAACCGGCGTTTGGCCGATCAGCTTCGCGTCGTAGCCGGCGACGCGATCGTGCTGAGCTTCGCCAACCCCGCGATGCTGTCGGCCGACGTGGCGATCGTCAACCAAGACCTGGGCCGCACCACGCTGCGGCTGACCGTGGCCGAGGTGGTCGGCGCCGATCGGTTCGGGGCGTTCGGCCTCGAGGCCACGCACGTCACGCCGCACACCGCGTTCGTGACGCTGCCGCGCGCTCAACAGGCGCTCAACGCCGCGGGCCGGGCCAACACGCTGCTGATCAGCGGCGCCGGCGTGGACGACCTCACCCCCGAAGCCGCGGCCGCCGCGGTGCGCAATCACTTCACCCTCGACGACGCTCAGCTCGAACTGGCAGCGCTCGACGACCAACCCTGGTACGAGCTGCGCAGCGCCCGCGTGTTCTTCGATGCCCCGCGGCGCGACCCGCACCCCAAAGCGCTGACCACGCACGTGCTGACGTACCTCGTGAACGACATCGCGCACGGTGACAACGTCACGCCCTACTCGATGGTCACCGCGACCGATGCCCGGTGGCTGGGCGATCTGGCCGACGATCAGATCGCCGTCAACCGGTGGCTGGCCGATGACCTGGGCGCGGCGGTCGGCGATCGCCTCACGCTGCGCTACTACCAGTTGGCCGGCGCCCAGCGGCTGGCCGAGGCCCAGGCGACGTTCACCGTCGCGCGCATCGCGCCGATGCGGATGCCGTTCGCCGACGCGACGCTCATGCCCGCCTTTCCGGGTGTGGCCGAGGCCGCGTCGGCTCGCGACTGGGATCCGGGCCCCGCGATCGACCTGTCGCGCATCAGTGACAAGGACGATGCGTACTGGCAACGATACCGCGGCACGCCCAAGGCGTTCATCACGCTCGACGCCGGCCAAAAGCTGTGGGCCAACCGTTTCGGCGATGTGACCGCGGTGCGATACACCAGCCGGACGGCGAGCATCGACCAAACGCACGCGGCCGTGCGCTCGCAGCTCGACCCGGCCGACTTCGGCCTGAGCTTCCGCGACGTGCGGGCCGAGGCGATCGCCGCATCGCAGGAAGGGCCCGCGGCGTACTTCGGGTCGATGTTCATGGCCTTCAGCTTCTTCATCATCGTCGCGGCGGTGCTGCTGATGGCCCTGCTGTTCGTGTTCAGCATCGAGCAGCGCGCCAGCCAGGTCGGCCTGCTGCTGGCGGTGGGGTTCACGGCCAAACAGGTGCGGCGGTTGCTGCTGGCCGAGGGCGCGGCGGTGGCCGCGGCGGGGGTGATCGTCGGCGCCGCCGCGGCGCAGGGCTACACCCGCGCGATGCTCTGGGGCCTAAGCGCATTGTGGACCGACGCGGTGAACGCCGCGGCGCTTGGCTACCACGCCACGCCGACCTCACTGGCCACCGGCGCGCTGGGCGCGTTCGCGGTCGCGGTGGGTGCGGTGTGGCTGACGGTGCGGCGTCGCGCGGAGCGATCGGCGCAGGCGCTGCTGGTCGGCGCGGAGCCGGCTGCGTCGTTGCGCGGCGGGGCGTCGGGCGGCGCGTGGTGGGTCGCGGGCGTCAGCGGCGTCGCGGCGATGGCGCTGGTCGTCGCCATGGCCAAAGCCCGGGGCGCGGCCCAGGCCGGGGCTTTTTTCGGGGCCGGGACGCTGCTGTTGATCGCGGCGACGGGCGTGGCGTCGGGTTGGCTGTCGGCGATGGCGCGGCGGGGCGGGCGCGTGGCCGCCACGCCCGCGGCCCTGGGCCGGACCAACGCCGCGCGCCGCCGCGGCCGTTCGCTCGCGGTGATCGTGCTGATGGCCTGCGGCACGTTTCTGGTCGTCTCGGTCGGCGCCAACCGCAAGCAGCCCGGCGCGGACCTGGCCAACCACGCCGGCCCGGCCGGTGGCTTTGCGCTCTACGCCGAGGCGGCCGTGCCGATCCATCAGAACATCGACCGCACCTTTGCCGGCGCGGCCGACCCGAAGCTGGCCGAGGCCACCGTCGTGCCCCTGCGCGTCAGCGGGGGCGACGATGCGAGCTGCCTGAACCTCAACCGCGCCCGCCGGCCGCGGCTGCTCGGCATCAGGCCCGAGGCGCTGGCCGGGCGGTTTCGCTTCGTCGATAGCATCACCGCCGATGGATCGTGGACGATGCTGCACGACGATGCGAGCGACGATGTGCTTCCCGCCGTGGCGGACAAGGCCACGGCCGTGTGGGGCCTGGGCCTTGGCGTGGGCGACACGCTGGACTACACCGACAGCGCGGGCCGGTCGTTCAAGGTGCGGCTGGTCGGTCTGATCGAAGACTCGATTTTGCAGGGGGCGCTGGTCGTCGATGAAGCGGCGCTGTTGGCGCGCTATCCGTCGATCAGCGGCTACGGCGTGTTTCTGATCGACACCGATCAGCCGGACGAGCTGCGCGGCTACCTCGGCGGCAGGTACGCCGGCCGCGGCCTGCAGGTGACGCCGACGCGCGATCGGCTCGAGGCGTTTCTCAGCGTGCAGAACACCTATCTGTCGATCTTCACCGTGCTCGGCGGGCTGGGCCTGGTCGTCGGCAGCATCGGCGTGGGCGTGGTCGTGTTGCGCAACGTCATGGAGCGCCGCGGCGAGCTGGCGGTGCTGCGGGCGGTGGGCTACCGGCGGCGCACGCTGGTGCGGATGATCGCGGCCGAGCACGGCTACCTCGTCGGCGCGGGATTGGCCGGCGGGGCGGGCGCGGCGGTCGTCGCGGTCGTGCCGGCGCTGACCGGCGCGGTGCCCTGGCACGCGCTGGCGACGATCGGCCTGATGCTCGGCGCCGTCGTGGTCAGCGCGGCGGTATGGATCGTCGGCTCGGCGGTGCTGGCGCTGCGGGGCGGAGTGATGGCGGCGCTGCGGGAGCAGTGAGCGGCGGCCGGGGCACGCGGCAAAGCCGCGGCGCTGCATGGGGGCATCGATCGCATCAGCTAGCGCATCTTTCGGCGACCCGTCGTGGGTGCCACACCTTGTCCCGAAGGGCAAGGTGTGATGCCGTCCGCACGCCCGCACACCTTGCCGCTAAAGCGGACAAGGTGTGGCACCCGACAGACGCGACGCAACGCTGCAACCTGCTCCAAAAGAAAAGCGGCGTGGTCCGGGTGGACCACGCCGCGGGGCGTATCGCGTTGTCCGCCCGAAGGCGGGGTTGGCTTACTCGTAGAAGTTGGACGCTTCGGTTTCGTTGACCGGGCGGCCGATCTGATCGCTGGTCATCTCGACGGCGAAGCGGACGTCGCCGGCGTCGACGGCCTTGACCTTGACCTGCCAGGTCGCGGTGGCCTTGGGCGCCAGCGACTTGACCGGGGCCATGGTGATGGTGCCGCCCTCGACGGCGACATTGGTCGAGCCGGTGCCCGAGACGTACTGGGCTTCCTTCTCGAGCTTGCAGACGATCTCGATGTTGGTGCCGTTCGCCGAGCCCTGGTTGGTCACGGTGACGGTGTAGGTGGTGGTATCACCCACGGCCACCGGGTCGGGATTGTCCACGACCTCCAGGAGGATCGCCGGGATGCCCTCGACGACGGTCTGCGCCGAGGCGCTGACCGCGTCGGCGCAGTCTGCGTCGGCGCTGGCGGTGTTCTTGAGGGTGCCCTTGCTGCCGGCCTGGAGGGAGACGGTGAAGTTCTCGGTCTGCTCGGGCGCCAGGTTGCCGACGCGCCACACGACGCTGCCGGCCGAGGGCTGGCCGCCGTCGGAGGCCTTGACGAACGTCGCGCCCGCGGGCAGCGATTCGGTGACCACGGTGTTCTTCGCCATGCCATCGCCGACGTTCTTGACCTCGATGTTGTAGGTCACGACCTTGCCGATGAACGTCTTGTTCGGCGCGGTCTTGGTGATCTCGAGCTTGGGCGCCTTGACGGTGGTGGTGACCGAGCTCTTGCCGTTCAGGCCGCCGTCGGCGGTGACGGTGGCGGAGTTGGTGAACTCGCCGGTCTTGGTCGCCCGCAGGTTGGCCGAGCGGCGGACCGACTCGCCCGCGGCGAGGGTGCCGATGTCGAACTTGACCTGATCCGAGCCGCTGGCGGTCTCCAGGCCGTCGGGCAGGTTGTCCACGACCACCACGTTGGTCGCCGGGCCGGTGCCGGGGTTGGTCACGACCACTTCGTAAGTGATCGGGTCGCACTGGAGCACCTCGGCCGGGCCGGACTTGGCGATCTCGATCGCCGGCTGGACGACCTGGGTGTCGACGCAGGCGACCAGGTCGTAGCTGCCGGTGGCGCAGTTGGTGAGCGTGCCCTCGGCGGTGGCCTTGCCGGTGACCGTGATGGTCTGCGTCGAGCGGGCGGCCATGGTGCCCAGGTCCCAGGTGATCGTGCCGCCGGCGGTGCTGTCGGCCTGCGGCGAGGCGCTGGCGTACTCGTAGCTCTCGGGCATCACGTCTTCGATCTGGACGTTGCTCAGCGGCACGCCGGTCAGGTTGGTCACATTGATTTCATAGGTGAATTCGTTGTTGAGACTGACCGTGGCCGGGGCGAATTTTTCGATGTACAGGCCGCTGGTCGCCTTGTCGCCGGTGGGCAGGGCGATGGCGCTGCTGACCATGCCGGCCTTGGGCGCGGGCTTGGGCGCCGGCTCGGCCTTGGCGGCCTTGGGCTGTTTGGGGCCGTTGAGGTACCACTCGGGCTCCGGGTCCGCGGTGGACTGCTGCGTTTCGCAGCCGGTGATGGCCAGCAGGCCCAGCAGGCACGCGGCGAGGCAGAGTGACGAAAGTTTACCGATCATGGGTGTTCCCCTTTACAAGGAAAAGGACGAAAAGTGTGTGACGTATACGCTTGTGTGTGATCCTTCGTCGCGACCGATGCGGCTCATGCCCTTTCGGACGCGATGCTCTTTCGTTTCAGCGATGAGAAGTGATTAGCCACCCCTGATCGTTCCTCATCTTCGCCGAGGCCGGCGTCTGCGCCCGCCGCGGCCACGGCACGCTTGCCGCGGTCGGGGCGTCGCGCCGCCCAACCTTCTCAGCCAGCGATTTGTATTATACCAATTTTCCGCAGTAAGCAAGTGGGTACATCGCCAGAATGCCGAATTGTAGCCCGGCGATGGCGTCAGAATCTGCCGCATCCGTGGCGCAGTGCGGCGTTGTTGCCTGCCGCTCACCCTCGTCCACTTGCGAGCGCCCGAGGCGCAGGGCAAGGGTCTTTCCGACCGAAGCGACTGCCCACAGCGCTTTGACGCCCCCGGGGCAGGCCATAGAATGGGCGGCCCGCTGAACGGAGAACCGCGATGGCCAAGAGCTTTGAGTGCACGCTGGTGACGCCCGAGCGATCGGTGCTCGACGCGCAGGCGACCTACGTCGATCTGCCGGCACACGACGGGCAGTTGGGCGTGATGGTCGGCCGGGCGCCGATGCTGATCGAACTGGGCGTGGGCAAGGCGACGATCCAGACCGACGATGGCCAGCCCCGCCGGTATGTGCTCGACGGTGGTTTTGCCCAGATGAACGACGATCGGCTCACGCTTTTGTGCGAGCGGGCGATCGCCGGCGAGGAGGTCACCGCCGAGCAGGCCCGCGAGGCGATGAACGCGGCGCAGAACCTGCCCAAGTCCACCGTGCAAGAAGTCGAACAGCGCGACCACGACCTGGCCGTGGCCCGCCACATGCAGACGATTGCCGGCGGATGATGCCGGGGCAAGGCGTTGCACGAAGATCGCGAAGGCGCCAAGATCACGAAGAAGCCCACGCTTCGTTTTTGCTTTGCGTGCTTTGCGTGCTTTGTGTCTTCGTGTGCTTCGTGGCAGGAACTGCCGCTCAGGCGTGTCCGGCGCCGATGGCCGTGCTGGCCATCACGGTCGCGCCGGCTTTGACGCGGTCGCCGGGTTCCACTCGGACCTTCGCATCGAGCGCGTCGTGCAGGTAGAGGTCGACGGTGGAGCCGAACTGGATGATGCCGTAGCGTTGGCCGCGCTGGAGGATCTCGCCGACGGTGGTGTCGCAGATGATGCGTCGGGCGATGGCGCCGACGATCTGGCGGACGGCGCAGAGCGTCTGGCAAGTCTGGGGGTGTTGCAGGACGATGGTGACCGCGGCGTTCTGCTGGGCCGATTCATCGTGCAGGGCGTTGCCGAAGCCGCCTTCGCGCACGGTCTTGCTCACGACCCGGCCGTGCAGCGGCGCGCGCTGGATGTGAACGTTGAGCACGCTCAAGAAGATGCGGATGCGCGTGGCCGGGGCGTCGAACGGCTCGAAGTGGTCGATGCGCTCGACGCTGCGGACACGGCCGTCGGCGGGGCTGACGATCAGGCCGCGCATGTGCGGCACGGCGCGGCGGGGATCACGGAAGAACGCCAGCAGCGCCACCGTCGCGGCCAGGCACAACACCGCGACCCACCACCAGGTCAGCAGCAGGCAGCCGACGATCAACAGCAGGCCGATGCCGGCGATGAGCAGCCACGTGCGACGTGCGAAGCTTGAAAGCATGAGAGCCATTGTGGATTGTTGATCGCCGATTGTCGATTCGCCCGATCGTCGGGCCAACCAGAAGGCACGCCGGCGGGGGTATGCCTCAATCGAGAATCGAAAATCGGCAATCGAAAACGGGGGGGTAAATGTTCACGCCAGTCGGGGGGCGGGTTGGCCGGCGGTGTGTCGGGTGATGGCGTGGACGAAGGAATCGAACAGCGGGTGGTTCTGCGGGCGGCAGGTTTCGCGGGCGCCCCGGAATCGTTCGAGTCAGCGTGAGCCGGTCTCGCCGCGGGTGCCCTGTGTGATGCGGCGGTCGATCACCGCGCGGGGCTTGGGCATCCATGCCCAAACGCCTTGCATCAAAGATTGGCTTGCCACGCGAGGCCTCGCCACGTCAGCCGACCACATTATCAACTCACCGGAAAGGGCGCAACACCGAGCACGCGCCGAACACCGCGGCCGATCAAGCACAAATGAGATGCGATGGCCCTGGGTTGTGCCTGACGTCAATCGGTGTCCTTTTGGCTGCTGGTTCTACTCACCGCCGAACACGGGTTCGGCGGGCATGGGGCGCGTGTAGTGGGTCTGGGCGAAGTATCGAGAGCCCTTGGCCAATTCAGCCCGGTATTTGCGGTCCCGCCGGAGAGTCGGGCGTTCGACCGCGGGCTTGCCGGTGGGGCGGCAGATGACGACTTGGTTGCGCTCGAGCCAGGCCACTTGCTCGCGCCAGTCGCCATCGAGATCGCCAACGATCCGCATGAACCCCGGCCTCGGCAAGCCCTCGGCGCCATGGGCGTCCATCGTCCGTCGGCCGTGCCACCAGAGGTAGAGCGTGCGCCCCTTGCCGCGGGGCATTTGGGGGAAATAGTCGGCCGGATCGAGCGGCCGGCCCCGGGCGTCCCACATGTTGATCTTGGTCTGGTCGTAGCCGTCCTTCTCATCCTGCCAACCGAAGCACTCGAGGCCGGGCCGGTCGGCGTCGAACTCGCCGCAGCCCTCCTGACTGTGGGTCTTCTGATGCTGGGACCACAGCACCTCGCCATCGGAGCCGCGCACCACGCCGGTGAACCACGCGTCCTGTCCACCGAAGAGGACTTCCAGACCGGGCGACGATGGATCGATGTCGGCGGCGACGGCGAGGTCCACGTGGCCGAGGTCGCGCTGCCACAGCACCGACCCGTCGTGGTCGAGCACCACGCTGCCGACGATCACCTCGTCGCGGCCGTCACCGTCGAGGTCGGCGCACGATGGGGTGTGCGCGCCCTGGCCTGGCTTCCAGGTGGTTTCCCAGATCAGCGTCAGGTCGGGCCGATAGGCGCGGACGGTCATCTTCCGCTGGTACGGCCCGCCGAAGGCGATGATCGCGGGGGTCTGGCCGTCGAGGTAGCCGATCATGATCTGGCCGTTGCCCGGATAGCCGTGGTGGGGCGGCCAGGCGGCGCGGGCGATCTCCTTGCCGCTCGCCGGGTCGAGGCGAACGATCCAATCGTGATCCGGTTCGCTCAGCACGGTGCCCGGCCACTGGCTTTTGGTGTCCTCGGCCTTGCGCGTGTAGATCTCGGCCACCCCGTCGCCATCGAGATCGGCGGCGAGGGTCGGCGCGAAGTTGACGCCGACGTTGACCCCCTTGCCGTGATCGAAGGTCCACAGCGCCTTGCCGTCATGGTCGAACGCATAGAGCCGCGCGGGGACAGAATTCCGGCGCTTGTAAGCGCCCCGGCCGCGATAGCTCCAGTCACGCCATTCCTTGACGAGGACCTCCAACCGCTCGTCCGAATCGAGGTTGACCAGTGTGAACGGTGCTGTGTGGCGGCCCCAGTTGTGCTCGCCCGAATATCCCTCGAATCCTTCGAGGCGGATGCGCGTCACGTCGCCGTCGCCAGTCGCCTGCTCGGCCGCGGCAACGCTCGTCGCGGCCAGGCACAGCAGACACGTCGCCAGCTTCTTGCGGATCTTCATTCGGCTTTCCCTTCGTGGGCCGACTCGGCGGCCCCCGGCGCGACCGCGTACCAGCACTCGACGAAACCCGCCGCGTTGGGCTTGATGTAGTAGATGCGGCGGCCGTCGTGGCCGAAGCTCGCGTTGGTATGGGCTTTGACGCCCCACGTGATCTTGCCGTGGTCATGCTCGTCGATGAGCTGCCCCTCGGTGCTGCCCCAAGGGTAGCGAACGATGCGGACCGTCGGTTGGTTCCATTGCGTCTCGGTCGCGATCCACTTCTTGTCGGGGGACAGCGCCGGGTGGGCGGAGGGGCCGGCGACGGTTCGGAGGACGGTTCCGTCGAGCTTGGCGAGCACGGTCCGTTTGCCGCGGCCGCCGAAGACATGATCGTCATCGTACCAGTTGGGATGGCTGAGCTTCTCCCCGAAAAACGCATGGAACTCGCCGTCGGCGGTGTAGAAGAACTGATAGCCCCGTTTCCAGTTGTGGAACAGCACGAACGCGAAATACTTGCCGCTCGGCGACCATTCGGGGTGGCTGATGCCCCAGTCGTCGATGTCGTCCGAGCCCCGTTTCATCCGGTCCTTCCACGGCAGCAGGTCGCGCTTGCTCAGCAGATGTTCGGTCTGCCCGGTGCGGACATCAACCGTCCAGATCCCCTCGGCCATCGGGCCGTCTTCGCGAGTGACCATGCCAATCGCCAGGCCGTTGACCGTCTCGTGGAGGATGTTCAGCCCGACGTACGGCCCGTGCACCACCTCGCCGGTCCGCATGTTCAACACCGCCGAGCCGACCGCATCGCCAACCTTCACGTTGCGCGCGGTGGCGAAGGTCTTGTCAATCCAGTTGACTTCGGCCCCGTTGTGAACGTTGTCATTCGCGACATCCGCCACCTTCGAGTGGTTCGTGCCGTCGCGGTCGCAGACCCAGATCTCCGCGTCCTTGCCCCATTTGCCATCGGTGGGCTTGTCGGGGAACTTCGTGTAGGAAATCAGCGACCCGTCCGCGTTCTCGGGGCTTGTGGCGTAGCCGCTGTAGGAACAGAACGCATCCGCCGGGGTCAGCCGCACGAGCTCGAATTCAGCGCCCGCCGGCGCGTCCGGGGCGGCGAGCGCAGAAACGGGCGCGACGCACACCGCCGCACATGCAATCAAGCGAACCATCGACAACCTCATTGAAGCATTAGACTTGTTCCCGAACAGTTGACTCATAACGATGCTCCTTCTGATTTGCCGATAAAGCGGGTGTGAACTTTTCCGCCCTTTCGTCCAATCCCCGTCTGTCCAAAGCGCTGATCGGCATTGCCCCATGGCCAGTTCATGCAACTGGCCGATGCCTTCGAGCGGGCGCTGGATGATATCCGCATGGCGCAGCCCGGCCACCGACGCGCCGCGGTCGCCGGTTCGCGGTCGGTGAAGAGCGCGGCCCGGTCGGCCCAGGAGACCGGCACAACGTCCGCCGCGCCGGCGCGATGGGCCAGAAACCGATCGAGCAAACCGTCGAACGCCGCGGCGTCGTCCATCGACATGATCGCCAGTTTGAGCGGCTTACACGGGCCCAGGTGTTTGGCGTAACCGCCGATCTTCTGGCGGATGCGATTGATCGCGTACCGCGCATCGCGCGCCGCGAGCATGTGATGGAAGTGGGCGCGGATCACGTCGAGCCGCTGACGCAGCGTCAGCTCGGCCGGCAGATCGCCGTGCGCCAGGTAGTGCGCCGTGTCGCGCAGCAGCCACGGGGCCTGCAGGGCGGCGCGGGCGATCATCACGCCGTCGCACCCGGTCGCGTCGATCATGCGCCGGGCATCGAACGGCGTGCGGATGTCGCCGTTGCCGATGCAGGGAACCTCACCGCCGCTCGCATCATGCACCGCATCAACCACCGCGGCGATGCCGGTCAGATCGACGATGCCCTTGAACCGCATCGACGCGGTGCGCCCGTGGATCGTGATGCACCTGGCGCCGGCCTCGACCAGCCGCCGCGCCAGCGGCCCGGCGGTACGCTCGCCTTCGTAAAACCCCAGCCGCAGCTTCGCCGTCACCGGCACGCGGCCACTCGAAGCACGCTCGACGGCGCCGCCCAACCGCTCGAACATCGCCACCGTCTGGTCCGGGATGCACAGCATCATCGACCCGGCGAACGTCTTGGTCACCTTGTCCACCGGGCAGCCCATGTTCACGTCGATGGTCGTCGCGCCGCGATCGATCGCCCATCGCGCCGCCTCGCGCATGAGCGTCGGGTCGCGGCCGTAAAGCTGCATGCCCAGCGGCTGGTCGCGCGCGTCGGTCGCCATGAGCCACCGCGTCTGCCGGTTCTGCTTGAGCACGCCGTGCGGGCACAACAGATCGGTGAACGCCAGCCCCACGCCCCCGCAGCCGCGCACCGTCAGCCGAAACGGCAGATCGCAATGCCCCGCGACCGGCGCGAGCATCACGTTGCTTTCGAGTTGAACCGGTCCGATGCGGAGCATGGCGTTGATTCTACCTCGGTGCGATGGCCGCCGGGATTCAGCCGTGAAACCCGTGCCGCAACACCTCGGCGTAGAACGCGGGGTTCAGCCAGCGGTTTCGGCGGTGTTTATAGGGCGGGTGCTTCGCGATCCGATCGGCCATCACCGCCGGATGCGAGCCATCAAAGTTCTTCAACATCGGATACCGCTTGAGAAACCGCCCGAACTTGCTTTGCATGCGGGCTTTGCGCTGCTCGGGGGTGAGCGAGCCGAACCAGAGATCTTCGTGCATTTTCAGTTTATCATCAAATTGCTCTCGGGTCTTGACCCATCCGTAGTGGAAGATGCGCGCCGGGCGGGATTTGGTCCCGGCCCATTGGACCGCCTCGCCCAGATGATTCTTGTCGAGGTAGGGCTTGCCCGGCCCGGTGTAATCCTTGAGCCCCGGGCCGCACGCATCGCCGACGATCTCGCACGACCCATCCAGCCGAATCGCCCGGCACGCCTTGTGGTACATCCACGGATCGACCGTGCGGTAGTCCAGCACGAAATGGTGATACCAGAACTGCAGCGCCTTGACCCGCGCCTCGCCCGCCCATCGCGCGCAGCTCGCGTTCACGATCGGCAGGTCGTGCTCGTGCACCACCTCATCGGCCTGGATGTAAAAGCCCCAGTCGCAGCCGGTCGCCGTCGCCGCGGCCAGCGCCTTGTTCGCCTCGATCGCCAGCACCGTGCCGTCGACCTTCACGTCCGGCCACTGGCTGTCGATGATCTGGACCTTCGGATCGATCGACGCGACCCGCTGGCGTGTGCCATCGTCGCTGCGCCCCACGACAAACACGAACCGATCGCAGATCGGCAGCACCGACCGCACCGACTCGACCACGGGGAAATCGAGCTTGACCAGATCTTTGCCGAAGCTGAAGCCGCAGATGCTGGACATCACCCGTTGCGTCCGCAGCATTGCTTGAATTTCTTGCCCGAGCCGCAGGGGCAGGGGTCGTTGCGGCCGACCCGCTCGCCCTTGTTGACGATGGTCTGGGTGACCTGGCCTTCGGTGCCGGCCCGCTCGGCTGCGGCGAGGTCGCGCTGCTGCTCCGCGCTGCCGCTCACGCCGGTGCTCCGCGATACATCGTGGCTCGTCTGCTGCTGGCCGAACACGCTGTGCAGTTGGGCGTCCATCGTGAGCCGGGCGCGGAAGACCAGCTCGCTGACCTTCTCGCGCACACTGTGCAGCATGGTCTGGAACTGGTCCGCCCCCTCGCGCTTGAACTCGAGCTTGGGATCCTTCTGGCTGTAGCCGCGCAGGCCCACCGCGTCGCGCACCTGGTCCATCGCGTACAGGTGGTCCTTCCAGGACTGGTCGAGGTTCTGCAGCAGCACGTGCCGCTCGAGCTGAGTCATCTCGCGCCGCAGCACCTCCATCGCCTTGTCGCGCAGGTACGCCGCGCGATCATCGGCCGCGGCCAGCTCGTCCTTGTCGAGCTTCATGCGCCAGCGGGCCTCGAACCGCTCGACGATCGATTCATCGTCCGGCAGCTTCACGGCGCGCTGCACCCACTCGTCCAGCGCCGGGCCGTGCCAGCGTTCGTTGGCCTCAAGCAGCTCCCTTTCGATCCGGTCGCGCGGGCGGTCCTGAATCTGCTCGACCGTCCAGTCCAGATCGAATCGCTCGTTGGCCCAGGCGATCAGTTGCTCGTTCGCCCACGCCTCGCCCTGGGCGCTGGCAGCGGTGGCGCTGTCCTTGATGCCCATGACGAACTGAATCGGATATTCGATCTCTCGCCGGTCATACCGCTCGGCCGCCTGCTCGAACAGCAGCTCGGCCACGCGCTGTTGGGCGGCGCTGGCGCTCTCGGTGCGGTCGGCCGTGAGCTGATCGACGTCCGGCTCCAAGCCGAACTTGGTTTTCACCCAGTCGGCCAGCTCCCGCGCGGCGTAATCGGGTTCATAGAAACGCGCGAAGCTTCCCAGATCCTTGCGGTCGATCTGCTCGAACGCCGCCTCAGCCAGCATCTCGGCGATCTGTGGTGGGTCGGCGTCGCGAATCTGTGACTGCTTGATGTCCACCTGAAAGCGGCTCATCGCCCAGCGGGTCAGGCCCTTGAAGTCCCACGCCTCGCGCTGCCGATCGTCAGGCAGGTACTCACCGATGGAGTTGTCGATCTCGCTGCGTACCGCGGATTTCGCGTAATTGCGGAGTCGGCCTTCGATGTCTTTGAACGAGTCGGCCCGCAGGCGCGTCGTGTCGATCGAGGCGTTGAGCTCCGATCGCGCCGCGGCCGCCGCCTGCTCGTAGGGAAAGTCGGCGTCGAGGTACTTGCCCACCGCGTCTTCGATGCTCTGGGCGATGTAGTCGGCGATCAGCTCCTTCACGCCCCGGCCTGCGAGCACCCGCTGCCGCGTGCCGTAAAAAGCGTTTCGCTGATATTCCATCACCTCGTCGTATTCGAGCAGATTCTTGCGAATCTGGAAGTTTCGCTCTTCGACCTTCTTCTGGGCGTTCTCGACGGACTTGGTGATCCAGCGGTGCTCGATCGCCTCGTCCTCCTTCATGCCCAGCATGCTCAGCGCTTTCATCGTGCTCTTGCCGGCGAACATCTTCATCAGGTCGTCTTCCATGCTGATGAAGAATCGGCTGGAGCCGGGGTCGCCCTGCCGGCCGGCGCGGCCGCGGAGCTGGTTGTCGATGCGCCGGGATTCGTGGCGCTCGGTGCCGATGATGTGCAGCCCGCCAAGGTCCGCCACGCCGGGC
>CAZUHK010000003.1:1327-55802 GCA_964620345.1 uncultured Planctomycetaceae bacterium | reverse complement strand
ATCACCCACCACACCGCCGGCCAACCCGTCCCCCGATTGGCGTGAACGGTTACCCAAGTCGCAGGTGCAGCTCGGTGTCGCGCACGGGCTGCGCTACAATCGATTCGATGCGTGCAACTTCAATCCTGTCGATGTGGATCGTGTTCGCCGGCTGCCAGGCGTCGAGCGTGCCTGCGGCGGCGGACGAGCCGGATACCTGGCGGATGCGGCCGGACCGGGTGATCGCGCCGTCGGCCGATGCGGCGCAGCGGCGGGCGATCGCGGCGGGGTGCGATGTGGCGATCGGCGGGCCGGTCGATCGACCGCTCACCGTGACGCTGGTGGTTCGACCGACCGACGTGCCGGTGTTGTTCACCTACGAAACGATGAGTAACGCCGTCGCCGCCCGCGTCGAGCTGCGCGGCGGCGGGGGTTGGCGGGAACTGGCGACGCACGAGAGCGAGCACAACCGATCGTACCTGCGCCAGGTCGAGCTGCCCGCGGCCGATCACCAGCGGCACCTGCGCGTGACCGTGCGATCGACCGATCCCGATGCGACAGGCCGCGAGATCCGCCTGGGCAATCTCGGGCTCTACCGGTTGGCCCCGGCAGACCAGCGGGACTACTGGCTGGCGTTGGGTGCCTCGCTGACCCAGAGCGCGATCCAGCACCAGCGGTTCCAGGAGATGGCGTTCAAGCGGTTCGGCAGGCGACCGGTGGTCTTCAATCGGGCCGTGGGCGGCTGGACCTCGCAAGACCTGCGCGATCGGCTCGACGACATCCTCGATCAACATCCCCGCGCGCAGGTGGCGATCATCCACATCGGCGGCAACGACATCTCGCGCAACCGCCCGTACCCCGGCGGCGCCGCGCGGCTGGAGCGGAATCTGATCGCGATCCTGACCCAGCTCAAGCAGCGCGGCGTCAGGCCGATCCTTTCACGCCTGACCTACCGCAACTACCGCGGCCGGCCCGGGGTGCCGCCGGCCTCGAACGGCTCGGGGCCTTACGTGCGAAAAATCTTCGACCCGATCATCGCCGACCACACCCCGCGCTTCTACGACGCCGCGGCGGAGCGCGGCATCGTGAACTTCTACGATCACTTCAAGGCCAACCCCGATCAGCTCGCCCGCGATGGCGTGCATCTCAACGAAGCCGGCCAACGCGCGATGCAGCGGCTGTGGCTTGAACAGGCCGGGCCGATCGTGTTCGGCAAGGCCGCTGTTCCCGACGAGTGAACCCCGCGCCCAGCAAAAAGCCCACGTTCGCCGAACGTGGGCTTCGCGGGTCAATCGATCGGGCGTGCCGATGCGACGCTTTACATCGCGGCTTTGCAGAACTCGCCGACCTTGGCCCAGTTCACGGTGTTCCACCAGGCCTCGATGTAGTCCGGCCGCTTGTTCTGGTACTTCAGGTAGTAGGCGTGCTCCCAGACGTCCAGGCCGAGGATCGGCGTGCCGGGGCATTCGGCGATGCCCTTCATCAGGGGGTTGTCCTGGTTGGGCGTGCTGCAAACACACAGGTTCTTGTCGTCGCCGACGCACAGCCAGGCCCAGCCCGAGCCGAAGCGGCCGGTGGCGGCGGCGGCGAATTTCCGCTTGAAATCGTCGAACGACCCGAACGCCGCGTTGATCGCGTCGGCCAGATCGCCTTCGGGCCCGCCGCCGCCGTCGGGCGACATGATCTGCCAGAACAGCGTGTGGTTGTAGTGCCCGCCGCCGTTGTTCCGCACGGCGGTGCGGATGTCTTCGGGCACCGATTGGATGTCGCCGAGCAGGTCTTCGATGGGCTTGCTTTGCAGGTCGGCCTTGCCTTCGATCGCGGCGTTGAGTTTGGTCACGTAGCCGCCGTGGTGACGGTCGTGGTGGATTTCCATCGTGCGGGCGTCGACGTGGGGTTCCAGGGCGTCGAAGCCGTACGGCAGATCGGGCAGTTGGTGTGCCATGGGTGTGTTCTCCTTGGTTTGAGGTCGATGGTGAAATCCCCTGATCGTTGGCAAACGTTAGCGCGGCCGCGAGGGGAATTCAACCGATCACGCGGTTGGCGGGCCGGCGAAATGCTCGAAGTCGGTCGTGTCGATCGCGCCGCCGCGCCGGGCCCACGCGGCGCCGATCTCGCTGGGCAGGGCGAAGTCGGCCCGGCATCGCTCGAACACCGCGTTGATGTCTCGAATCGCGTAGATGTAATCGTCCTCGCCTTCTTGGCCGCTGGCCAGGTCGATGTGCTCGCGGCCGATCGGATGCACGACCGCGGCCTGGCTGGCGGCGTTGACCAGGCGCGTGGGCTCGATCGCGTTCTCGATCTCGCAGCGCGAGCGGGCGACCGTGCCAGCGATGTGGTCGAGCAGGTTGTCGAACATCGACCCGCGCGAGCCGCGGTCGCCGTCGTCGCACTGGTCGACCGTCTGCCCGTCGCGCTCGATGCGGCAGGTGTCCGGGTGCAGCCGGTGCAGCTCGCCCGACTCGCCGAGGAAGTCGATGCGGGCGTCGCTCATCGTCGCCGCGGCGTGGCTGAGCAGGATCAGCAGCTCCGGCCCCGCGGCGGTGCGGCAACGCATCGCGCAGGTGTCGTAGTTCTCGATCGGCCGGGCGCGGTACAGCTCGGCCTCGACGTGCGTCACGCGGTTGGACGCATCGGACCCTTCACCGGTGAGGTACAGCGCCATGTTGAGCTGATGGATCAGCGCGTTGTTCGCCGGGCTGTCGAGCACCCAGCGCCCATCACGCCGCAGCCGACCGGCCCATTGGTTGCGGTTGTAGTAGCTGTCGGGCCGCGGCCAGAGCGCGTGAACGACGACCCGGTTGACGCTGCCGATCGCCCCGTTGAGCAACTGCCGCTTGGCCCACTGCACGCTCGGCGAGTAGGTGTCCTGAAAGCCGACGTGCACAACGCGGTCGGCGGCGTCGCGGGCGGCGATCATCCGGCGCGCGTCCTGGATCGTCGCGGTGATCGGCTTCTCGCAATGCACGTGCAGCCCGCGCTCAAGCGCCGCCTGGGTCAGCGGCAGGTGCGAGTCGATGCTGGTGGCGATGAGCACCGCGTCCAGGCCGTCGAAGTCGAGCAGGGCATCGACGCCCTTGACCATCGCGGTGCCGTGCTCGTCGATGATGCGCTTGATCGGCTCGTCGGGGCGCGACATGGCCACGTCGACCACGGCGAGTCGGGCGCGTTCACGATCGATCAGGCGGTCGAGGCCGCGGATCAGGCCGGCCGCGTAGCCGCCGACGCCGATCGAGCCGATGTTCAGGGGTCTGGTCATTGAAAAGCATCGCGGTCGGTCAGGTCGAGCCGCTGCTTTTAGCAGGTTTGAGCGCCTCGATCAAAGCGGCGACCAGGCCGGGCACGTCGTGCTCGTCCGCCTGGATGTCGACGGTCAACCCGGCGTCGCGCGCCGCGGTCGAAGTGATCGGCCCGATGCTCGCGAGGGCGGGGCGATCGGCCAGCGCACGGTCGGGCAGCAGCTCGACGAAGTGACGCACCGTCGAGCTGCTGGTGAACGCTAGGCAATCCACCATGCCGTCGCGCAGCGCCTCGAGCAGTTCATCGGGCAGGGCGTCGACGCGCAGCGTGCGATACGCCTCGATGGCCGTGACCTCAGCGCCGGCCCGGGTCAGCCGATCGCGCAGCAGCGGTCGGGCGAGCTGGCCCTGCCAGAGCAACACGCGCCGGCCCGCGACGCCGTCGGCCACCAGCGCGTCGGCCAGCGCTTCGGCGATCGCGCGCCGCGGCGCGAGGTCGGCGGTGATGCCCAGCCGATCGCGCAGCGCCGCGGCCGTCGCATCGCCCACCACCGCGATGCGCACCGGCGCCAGTCGGCGGGCGTCGGCCCCGGACCGATCAAGCGACGCGGCCAGCGCCGCCACGCCGTTGGCGCTGGACAGCACGAGCCAGTCGTACCGATCGATCTCGGCCAGCGCGCGGTCGAGCGGGGCGATGTCGGCCGGCGGGGCGATGTCGATGGTCGGCGCCTCGATGACACGGGCGCCCAGCGATTCGAGCGCCGCGCGCAGCGTCGAGCTTTGTCGGCGGGTGCGGGTGATGGCGATGGTCCGGCCAAACAGCGGGCGATGCTCGAACCAGTTGAGCGCCGCTTCGTCCAGGCCCGCGACGGGACCGACGACCACGATCGCCGGGGCGCCCAGCCCGGCGCGTTCGACGGCGGCGGGCAGGTCGGCCAGCGTGCTGCGCAGGGATCGCTGGGTCGCCAGCGTGCCCCACTGCACGACCGCCGCGGGCGTGGCCGCATCGCAGCCGTGGTCGATCAGCGTCTGCACGACGCGGCCCAGCCGGCCGACCGCCATGTAAAAACACAGCGTGCCGCCGCGCTGTGCCAGCGCGGCCAGGGCGGGGTAGTCGACCTGCGTGTCGGGCTTGGTCGGGTCTTCGTGGCCGGTGATGAAGGTGCAGGTGGCCGCGACGTGGCGGTGGGTGACCGGCACGCCCATGGCCGCGGGGCCGGCGATCGCGGCGGTGATGCCGGGCACGACCTCGACGCCGATGCCCCGGGCGTGCAGGTACATCGCCTCCTCGCTGCCGCGGCCGAAGACGTACGGGTCGCCGCCTTTGAGCCGCACCACGCGCCTGCCCGCCGCGGCGTGCTCGGCGAGGGTCGCGTTGATCTGATCCTGCGAGAGCTTGTGCCGGCCGGCGCGTTTGCCCGCGTCGATGCGCCGGGCGTGCGGCGGGGCGAGGTCCAATAAATCCCGGTTCGCCAGGGCATCGAACACCACCACGTCGGCGGTGCGCAGCAACTGGGCGCCGCGCACGGTGATCAGCCCCGCGTCGCCCGGGCCGGCACCGACGAGATAAACCATGCCTTGCGGCGGCGTGGGCGGGCGATCGCAATTTCGCGGTGAGCGTGTCAAGCCGGGTTAACCCTGCGGATTATTCGGTCGATGTTGGCAGTGCGGGATGATCCGCCTGCGAGGCCAAAGCGATGACGACGAACAAGCCGCTGACCATGCTGCTCGAACGCCCCGAAGCCGACGCGCCGCCGATGCTGAAGTTCGATCGCCGCCGTTCGCACCGCCGCGCCGCCGGCGGGCACGTCACGCTGCTTCGCCACGGTCACGACACGCGTGTGCACCGGGCGCGGATCTGCTCGATCCAACTGCTGAACATGTCCGATGGCGGGCTGGGCGGCCGCTGCGATCTGCCGCTGGCGCCCGACGAGCCGGTGACCGTCTGCATCCCGCCGCACGGTGCCGATCGCGGGTTCGATCTGGTCGGCCACGTCGTCCGCAGTCGGCCCGGCGAGCAGGGCTATCAGGTGGGTATCGTCTTCGACGCCCGCGCCGCGGCCTGAACCGCCGCGTCCAACCCGACACCACGGGCCGACCTCCGTCGCCCGCAGATGCCCATCGCGGCGACGACCGCTCAGTCGCCGCGTTTTACTCGCGCGGGTCAGCATCGTCGCCGCCCTCGCGCTTGTCGTTGCCCAGCACCGCCGGCAGCGCCGCGGCCAGCTCGTCGCGCACCGCTTCGAGCGCCTGGGGCACCACGCGCACCTGCCCGACCACCGTCATGAAGTTCACATCGCCCGACCACCGCGGCACGACGTGTACGTGCAGGTGGCCCGGCAGCCCCGCGCCGGCGCAGCGGCCGAGGTTGATGCCGATGTTGATCCCCTGCGGGTTCAACGCCGCCTGCAACAGCCGCTCGGCCAGCGTCGTCATCTCCATCAGGTCGCACCGCTGCTCGGTGGTGAGCTGCGCCAGTGTCGGCACGCACGCGCCGGGCGCGACCATCAGGTGGCCGTTGGTGTACGGATACCGGTTGAGCAGCATGATGCTCAGCTCGCTGCGGTGCAGCACCAGGTGCTCGTGATCCCGCTGCGGGTCGGCCCAGTAATCGGCGAGGAACGAGCCGCTGGCCGAATCGTCGTGCGGAATCTGGCGGATGTACTGCATCCGCCAAGGGGCCCAGAGGTTGGCGGGGGTGCTCATGACAGATAATCCAAATGGCAAACGGCAAAGGTCAAAGTCGCTGCTGTGCAGTTTGATAGAGGGTCGCGAAGATCCGCGTCAATTCGTCGGCCTCTTGCCGCAGTTGCCGCGCTGGGGCCCCGCTCGACTCGTCCGCCCCGGCCAGCATACGAAAAAATGACGGGCTTCCCCGGCTTGCTTCCTGGCGGTCGCGATTCGTACACGCAAAGGGCTTTTCGCGATTCAGCTTCGTTCGCCTCACAATAGCGCATCTTTCGGCGACCCGTAGTGGGTGCCACACCTTGTCCCGAAGGGCAAGGTGTGACGGCGTCCCCACCGTCGCACACCTTGCCGCTAAAGCGGACAAGGTGTGGCACCCGACAGACGCGACGCAGCGCTGCAATCTGCTCTGGTCGGCCCCAACACGGGTCGCCGCGCCCACAAGCCGTTCGATCGGGCGCCGCGTGATCGGCGTGATCGGTATCTGCTGACAGAATCGCACGGCGTCTTCTCCGAACCGTCCGCTCAACCAGATCATACTCGCAAGCGCCCCACGGTGGGCGAGGTGTTTTCTGGCGCTCGGTCACGCTTGTGTTCACAGTGACTTGTGAACTTCAACCTTCAGAAGCTTAAGTCATGGACGCCCTGCGTGTCACGGCTGAGCAAATCGAAGCGGCATTGGCCGGTGATATCGATCAACTGTGCGAAGAGTTGGCCGCCACAAAACGTTATCCCCGCACCGTTACTGCTCGCACACGCTTGCGAGGTCTGCAAGAATATGTGGCCTGCCGCGGGAGCGAGGTGTACAATGGTAGAGGCGATTGAAAGTTGCGCTCAAATCGGCCGAACGTCAGTCAACGCTCGTCGGAGGCCCTTGTCATGTCTGATCGTGTGCGAAGAGGATTCACCCTGGTGGAATTGCTGGTCGTGCTGGCAATCGTGTCGTTGCTGCTGGCGTTGCTGTCGCCGACGCTCGGCCGGGCGAGGGAGACGGTTCGGCTCGCGATTTGTTCCTCAAACCTTCGACAGATGGGGGTCGCGGCGACCACCCACGCGTCCGAACGCGACGGCTGGTATCCGCAGGTGATGCGCAACAACAGCTCGCAGTCCAGTAACTTCTGGGGGCCTTATGCCTATCCCCGTTACTGGCGCCTCGAGCATACCGATCCTGACGACGACCGCTGGATGGGCGGCGATCACGCTCCCAACAATTGGCACAAGGGGCAACACTCGCCGAGCAACCTGAACGTCAACACGCTTCAGACCGCTTGGAAGCACTACGGTACGCCTTGGGAAACCTGGGAACAATACGGCGTCCAGCGAGAATTGCTGGTCTGCCCTTCCTCCGACGAGACAGTACTGCTCGAGGAACAGATCGTCCGAGATGGCAGCCCGTCGCTCGACATCGGCATCCGGGCGGCCTATGCCTGGGTATCCGGGGTCAGCCACGCCTGGGGGGCGCCGAACAAGGTTCGCAGCGGGTTGTGGCGACGATCCGACGCGGTCAAGGTCACCGACCACCGGCTCTCGGAGAAAATCTTGGCGACCTGTCTCGTCTACGCCCGGTGGAAAGACTCGGGCCAACCGGTCTGGAACGGCGAGGACGCCGGCAGAGCGGTGGTCAATCACGGCACGATCGAGGACGTGAACAAGCAGCCGATCCTCTTCGGCGACGGCCGCGTTGGCGCGGAGGAGGCCTATTACGAGGGCGGGCTCGTCGGACTCCGGTACCAGTACAATCGCTGGGACGGAGGCAACTGGGAGGGTAAACTTTTCTTCTGGGGCGACGGTGAATGAGCCCGGGCTGACCCCCGGACAAGAGACCCCCGTAGAAGAAAAACGGTGTCAGCAACGGGCACCATCAACATAAGCGGTAAGTGCTTGGGGGGCGAGTGGGACAGGTGTAGCGATCTTTATGGCGTTTCGCGGCGTTTCCGGCCGCTTGCGGTTTCGCGTCGAAGCCACTGGGGCCGGAGATCGCGCGAAGCCGCAAGCGGCCAATATTGACGCCTGTTGCTGTAAGGGGTGGTGCTGGCCCCTCATCTGCCGGCCCCGCGACGGGCAGGCCCAGCGCCCGGCTCACCAGCGTTGGGTTTGGCCGGCGGCGGGGTCGTACTGGAATTCGATTTGTCGCACGGGGGGGTCTTCGCCGGGCTGGCGGCCGGTGACTTTCAGCACGAAGGTCTGGACCGCCTTGCCCAGATCGCCGAGGTCCGGCCCGTCGTCGCTCTGCAGCGGCATGTTCTGGGCCGGGGGGGCCTCGGGCTCGTATTCAAGCTGCATCACCGCCACGCCGCGGCAGGGGCTGGCGCTGCCCTCGGACAGCTTCTGCATGCCCCCGCCGGCGAGCTTCTCGAACAGTTCGACCTTCACCCCGTGGGCCGATTCACCGCCGGGCCAGCGTCGCAGGTTGACCGCGGCGTATTTGGTCGTCTTGGCGTCCTTGCCCCAGATCCAGATCGATGGCGCCGCATCCTCGGGCCGAACCAGCGGGTCGATCGCCACGACCTTGCGGCGCCCGGCGGCCTGCTCGTGGTCGAAGTTCCAGTTGTAGAGCATCGCCGAGTCGATCTGAGCGGTGATCGGGGTATCGATCTTTTCCCCGCCGCCGAACACCAGGCCCGGCTGGAGGATTGTCCCGTCGCGCCAGCGGTACATGGCCGGCTTGGCGAGCATCCCCGCCTGTTGGCCGTCGATGTAAACCACGTATTGGCCGGTGTCCCAGACCAGCACGACGTGATGCCATTTGTCATCGTCGGGCAAGGGGATGTTCAACTGCCTCAGCGAAGGTGGGGTCGAGGCGTCCGGCGCCGGGGCCAGGCCTTCGTCCCTCCAATACATCTTCTGCACATCGCGTTCGTAGGTGTCCAGTTGCAGGACGGGCTTGCCGTCGACGCGGGTCAGCGTCAGGGCGGTTTGCATGTGGTGCTGGAATCGGACCAGCGGCAGCGAGCCCTTGCCGCTGGCGTGGGCGCGGAGGTTGAATTCGAGCGTGCCGGCGAACCAGTTGGGCACGACGCCGTACTGGGCGATTCCGCCGCCGGGCGAGAGCTTCAGGGCCTTGCCGTGCGGCGAGTCGGTGCGGGGCGCGTCGCCGTGGTCGGCCAGCAGCCCGCCGCCGAGGTCGGGCGCCAGGCCGCGATCGAACGACAGGGCCAGTCGCAAGCCGTGGGGCCGGGGCCCGGGCGGGGGCGTGTCGCTGGATCGCACGAGCATCGGCCGGAATCCGGTGATCGGCGCCGCCGGCACACGAACCGCCTGGCTGTCGCTGATCAGGTCGCCGCTGGCGATATCGAACGCCAGCTTGTGCGGCCCGGCCAGGTCCACGCCGGGCAGGTCGGGCTTGAGGTTCATCGGCGGGGAGTGCGGATTGCCGTGCCAGATGGCCGTGAGCATGGCCTGGCGTCCGTCGGCATCGCTGGCGGTGCGCAGCCGGATGCGTTCGGCGGCCGGGGGGTTGCTGACGATACGGTCGGGGTGGATCGGCCGGGCGTTGGCGACCGACTCGAAAAGCGGCCGGGCGTCGCCGGGGTTGTCGATCTTCACGAACCGCCGGCCCAGGGTGGTGGCGCGCTGTTGGTGGGCGCGGGCTTGGTTGTAGAACTCGATCGTCGCTTCGCTGGTGGTGGACCAGGACCAGCCCTGGGCGATGAAGATCAGGCCCCGGGCGACCTCGCGCACGCGATGGGTGCGTGAGTTCCACATCTCCCCGTCGGAGATGTAGTGCATGCCGAAGTAGTCGGGCAGGATATCATGGGTGTAATCGGGGCCCATCTTTTCGCGTACGCGGCCGTAGCCGAGCTGGCCGTAGGGCGCCATGTGTGCCACATAGGCGACGTAGGGATGCCCGGGTCGGCCGGAGATCTCGGGGATGATCAGCACGTCGGGGTGATCTTCGCGGACCTGTCGCCAGATGTGCGTTTCGATCAGGCGCGCCTTCATGCCTTTTTGACCGGCCCAGCCGGCAAGGACCATGTTGGTGTCGATGTAGAAGATTTCGCAGCCCCAGCGTTTCTTGGCGTAAGCGATCTTGGCCGACATGCGTTGGGCGATCGGATAGATTTCCCACCAGGGCCGGTGAGGGTTGGCCTCGAGATACTTGTCGAACTCATCGAGAGCCGGGTTGGCCGAGGGGTTGTGATTGCCCACGCCCTGCGACCAATTGGCGCGGTCTTGGTTCCAGCGAAGTTGGCCGTGGCGGATCGTCAGGCCGGTCTTGAACCCGGCTTGGCGTATGATGCGGAAGTAATCGTCGATCGCGTCGTCCAACTCCGGCGACAGGATGGGCAGCATGCGCGGGTCGCCGACCCAGCCGGTCTCATGGAACCCGCCCTCGGCGTTCCAGAGGATGATGCCCTGGCCGTTCATGCGTTTGAGCGAGCGGACGGTGTTATAGGCCAGGTTCTGCAGGGCCTGTCGGAGCATGGCTCGGCCGTGGGGCGAATCCATCTCCACGGTGTCCATTTGCGGGCTGAACCAGCGGCGGGGGTTGGTGCCTTCCTGCCCGAAGGCCGTGGGCTTCTTGCCGACTTCGTTCATCAAAAACGCCGCGCCGATCGGGCGGCGGTCCGGCCAGTTGAGCATCGGCGACTGGTACTGCCGGAAGGATTGGTAGAAGTCGGCCAGCACCTGCTCCCGCCGGGCCTGGGCGCCGGCAAAGCGGATCGCGAAACTGAGCTTGAGCGTCTGGCCCGGCGGGATAAACGGCAGGCCCATGGGGGGCGCGGCCACCTCGCCCTTGGGCAGAATCCGCACGCCCCCGGCGATCGAGACCGCATAACCGCCATCGTTGCCCGGCTCGATCCGCAGGTGCAGCGGCGGGTCGAACGTTTCATAACTGACGAACGCCTTGCCCTGGGGCGTGACCAGTTCCACGGCGACCGGGCGATCCAGCGTGTTGATCAGGCCCTCGGCCAGCGCCGCGGGCTTGTTCGGCAGGTTCAGGGTCATCAGGCGAATCTTAAAATTCGCCAGCGGCCGCTTGCCGCGATTGTCGATCTGCAGCGCCACGTTCAAGCGATTGCCTTCAAGCGTGTAGGTCGATCGCAGTTGGCCCCAGGCGTAGGTTTGCGTGACGCGCTGTTGCTCGGCGTCGACCTGCACCTTGGCGTCGTCGACCGCCGCGTTGGTGAACTGAAAATCCCACCGGTTGTTTTCCGGGTTGATCGTCTTGTCCTGCACCTTGGCCATCAGGGCGGTGGGGGCGGTGTCGACGATGAAGTCGGTTTGGCCCCAGCGCACGGTGATGCCGCGCTCGCTCGCCCCAAGTTCGGGCCGGCTGCTGGGCGCATCGGGATCGGTCTGCGCGGCGCAGACCGCCACCGGGCCCAGGCCCAGCAGTGCGGCGGTGCAGAACAGGGCCGCGGCGCGTGTGATTCGTTGTGGGTACCGGCTCATGTCCGCGTGCTCCTTGCTCACCAGCGCAGGGTCTGGTCCGGCTTGCTGTCGGCGGAAAACTGGATCGTGCGCGATGGGGCATCGTCGGCCTGGAATGGCTCGATCTCCAGAATATAGGACTTGGCCAGGTCCAACTGACTGGCGATGCCGCCCAGGTCGCCGCCGCCGCCCATGTCCAGGTCCGGCGCTTCGTTTTGCGTGGCTTCCATGACCTTCGATGGTTTGTGAGGCAGTTTGCCCATCGCCAGCCCGCCGTACAGGCCGAGCTTGATCTCACCGACCTTTTGCCGGGCATTGGCCTTCTTCAGGTACAGCCGCACCACGCAATCGGTCACGTCGGCCCAGGGCACGAAGCCGCGGGCGTCCACGGCGATGTGCAGGTCAGAGGGCACCTTGCCCCACACCCAGGCGTTGACCCGGGATTGGTCCTTGCGGGCCAGCGGCTTGAGGCCCACCGGGCCCCGATGGGTTTGGACCTGGTCGGGCTGGGGGGCCCAGTCGTAAACGATCAGCGAGTCGACCCGCGCCGCCCCGGCGCCGTCGGCGTCGCCGAGCACCAGGCCCGGATCGTTGACGCTGCCATCACGCGCCGGCTGGCGGGCCGGGCCGGTCGTACGGGCCACCAGCTTGCCATTGACATACAGGTGATACTGGCCGATCTCCCAGGTCAGCATCACGTGCTGCCACGATGTGCCGTCGGCGAGCGGGGCGAACACGCGACGCTCGGGTCGTTCGTCCGCATCCTGCGGATCGGCGGCAAGGGGGCTGTCGCGGGTTTTTAACAGCAGGCCGGCGCGGCCTTGCCGCTTGGCCAGACTCAGGTCCAGGTCCAGTTCGTGGGACAGCGTGACCAGCTTCATCGGCTTGTCTTGGGCCGATTCGACTTTTAAGTCGAACGCCGCGGCGCCGGCGTGCCAGCCGGGGACGATGTTGTAAGCCGCCTGTTGGCCGGGGGTCAGGCGGACGGCCTGGCCCTGTTGCCCGGCGACCCGTTTGGCCTGGCCGCGCGGCCCGTCGGACCGCACCCCGCCGCCCCGGTCGGGCGCCAGGCCCGAGTCGAACGAGGCGACCAGCATCGTGCCGGCCGGCGGGCGGTTGGCGGGGGTGTCGGTCGCGTGAATCAGCAGCAGGTTCAACCCCGCCACGGGGTCCGGGTCGATCGAGATCGTCTGGCCCTGGCCGGCCATCGCGCCGCTGGGCAGGCGGTAGATGTGCTTGTGCGGTTTGGCCATCTGGATCCCCTCGAGCGTCGCATCCAAGGCAACGGTCTTTGCCCGGCCGTCAGACCAGGCAAGCATCACCAAAGCCCCCGTGCGATCGGCGTTGTAGGCCACGCGGGCATTCAGGCCGGCCGGGACCGGTCCATCGGCCACGATCCTCCCGACGTTCAGCGGTTCGCCCTTGGCCCAGATCGCCGACAGCGGCGTGAGGAACGGGCGCTGGCCCTCGGCGATCAGTCCGACCTGCTGGGCCAGCGTGGTCGTGCGCTGCAACTTGCCGCTCACCGCGTCGGTCAGGGCGCGCACCTCAGAGGGGTGGGTGCGGACCGGCCACATGAGGATGTCGCCCCAGGCCGCGGCCTGCTGCAACTGCGTGCGGCGGCGGTCGATCTCCGCCCCGTCCAGGTCGATCGTCGTGAACGCCGCGGGCAGCCAGGTTCGCACCCGCGACGGGGTGGTTTCGAAGGCGATCGCGTCCGCGGCCATCGCGTCGGCCTCGTCGTAGGTGTACGACATGTGCTGGTCGAGCGTCAGCACGTATTCGCGGATCAGCCGGTGCTGCCGCAGTTCCACGTAAGGCGCGGCATGGGCCCAGTAATCCTGACGCAGCACGTGGCGCGGGCCGGTGAAGGGGCTGCGCCTCCCACTTAAGCCACGTTCGCGTTCGAGCTCAAAGCGGTTGCCGATCAGCCACCGGGGCGTGGGCGTGTGGGCGATGCGGTCGGCCTCGGTGCCGCGCAGGGAGTACCGCGGCTGCGGCGGGGGGACTTCGAGGTCAAGATCCTCGTATTCCCGCAACTCGGCCAGCACCTTGTTCGTCTGCTTCTGCTGCGCCGCGATGACCGTCGGGCCATGCATCGTGCGCCAGTGGCGGTGGGCGTATTGGGGGATCAGCAGCACGTCCGGATGCATCTGGCGCAGCCGGCGCAGCGTCCGGGCGTCGAACAGCGTCCACAACGCCTGCCGCTGCGGTGCGGGATTGAACCAGTAACCGTTGAAGTGGATGTAAAAGATCTCGCAGCCCCAGCGCTGCTTGGCGTAGGCGATCTTGGCCGCCAGTCGCTCGGCCAGGGGGTAGATGCGCTCGGGCGATTGGCCGGGGGGGACGGTCGCGGCCAGCTCCTGGCCGAACGGATCGGGATCGGGCGCCATCGCGCCGTTGCCGTGGGTCCACCGCTGCCGGCGTTCGCTGTTGTACAGTTGCGTGGGACGAATGCACAGGCCCGTGCGAAGCCCCGCGTCAGTCAGTCGCTTGAAAAAATCATCGGCGACCTCGTCCATCTCCGGGGCGATCTGTTTCAATAGCCGCGGATCGCCCAGCGGCTGGGCCGGGGGAATGTGCGAGCCAGCCAGGTTCCAGACCACCACCCCCTGGGCGCCGGCCTGCTCGGCATTGGCGATCACCTCGTCGGCCAAAGCGGCCATCTTTTCGCCGAATGCGGCGCGACCGGCATCGGTCCGCACATCCATCCGCGGGCTCTGGAACCAGCCGCGCGGATTGTCCAGCGTGCGGTATCGCGCGTGTGAGGGCAGCTCCAGCTTGCCGATCGGCCGGCGGTCCGGCCAGTCCACCGGCCGCCCGCGGCTGGCCCGATACGCTTCAAAGTACGGCCGAAGCGCGTCGGTCACCGATGCATCAGGCGGCAGGTAACGCAGCACAAACACGAACGTCCGCTGCTCGCCCGGGCCGATGTGCGGCAGGCCCAGCGGCGGCAGCACCGGACCGTCGGTTGCCGGCACCCCCCCCAAGGCCACGATGTCGTAGCGGCGCGCCCGCCGATCATGATCCACGCCGCCGGCGGCAACCGGTTCGATGCCGAACTGAAGCGGCACCTCAAAGCTCTCGCAGGTCAGCACCAGCGTGCCCTTGGCGGCGCCCAACTCCAGCCAGAACGGCCGGTCCAGCGTCTGCGCCACCCGCCCCTTGCCCACACCCGAAAGCGGATCGAAAAAGGCCAACTGGAACAGCCGCACGCGGAAGTCGGCGATCGCCTGGTTCTGCGTGGCGTTCACCACCGTCAGCTCGAATCGCACCTGCGCCTCGCCGCCGCTGGCGGTCAGCCGCACGCTGCCCCATGGGTATTCGTGGTCGACCCGGTGCTTGTCGGGTTGGACGGTCAGCTTGGGCTGATCGACGTCGGCCGATTCATACCTCCGCCCCCAGATCGCCCCGCCGTCCGTGCCGCGTTGTTCCAGCACCACACGCTGCACGTCCAGCAGCGGCTGCTTCAGGAGGTCCGCACCGCGCCAGTTCACCGCCAGCACGCCACGATCGGTCATGGATAACTGTGGCTCGGCGGCAAAGGCGGGGGGGCCGGCGCTCAATCCGACCACCAAGGCAAGCAGAAACTGCAGCCGGTGCGTTGGGACGGTGTGCCGCGTGGAAGTTCGGTCTGACATGACGCTGCCTTATGATAAACCCAAGCCCACACCGGACTCCCAGTGGGCGTCGTATACTACAGGCAGACGCCCCCCGCGTGCGATCCTTGTCACCGCCACGGGGCCCAATCCATCGCCGAACCCCGGATCCTGGCCGATCCACCGCCGTCCGCCGCGGCTGGACTGGAACATGTTGGCCGCGCCGAGCGTTCAATAATCTGGGCAGGTGATGGAATATATCGCGGCAATCGGTCGTCTTGCTCGATAAGGTGTCCGAACGCGACGAGCGGCGCGTGTCACTATGATGCCCGCCCGGCGGTTGAGGCCGAGCAGCCGTTGCTCAAGGAAATGCATGCATGTCCCGAAAGGTTGATCCGATTTGCTGTGCCCTCTGCCACCTGTTTCTGGGGCTGGTGTGCGCGGTCACCTGCTCTGCCGCCATGGGCGAGAAGATGGAAATCGGCCTGACCAACGCCGAGTTCAAGAAGTTGGACACCTTCGAGGCCCACGTGTTGAACAAGGCCGATCAGGTCTTTGCGAAGGAAGACTACAAGCGCGCCACCGCCGAGTATGATTCGTTCATCCTCGAGTTCCCCCGGTCCAACGCGTTGGGCTACGCCCTGATGCGCAAGGGCCGATCCCTGCACCATCGCGACAAACGGTACGAGGCGATCCGGGAGTATCAGCAGGTCGTCGATTATCGGCCCAACGACGTCCGCTACGCCGCGGCGGCCCAGACGTACATCGGCTGGTGCCACTGGGAGAACGGGGATGAGGACAAGGCACTCAAGGCATGGGCCAAGGTCGCGGCGGACAAGGACTACGCCCGGCAGACGATCGCCGCCGGCGGACTCTACCGCCTGGCCATCCACCACCGTAATCAAAAGCGGTACGACAGGGCGATGGCGTATTTCAAGACCATCGCTGTGAACTTCCGCACCGAGGCACGCCATGTGGCCCAAGATGCGATCAAGCAGGTGGCGTTCCATTACGTACGACGCGATCCCAATGAGCCGGCGCTGCGTGCGTTTTACAAGGAGGTCGGCACCTTCCGGCAGCACCGCCCCCGGGAGGTTGACCCGTCGGTCGAGGAACTGCTTGACGATTGGCGCTACTGGCGGTACGTCCGAGGTTATATCCGCGATTTCGATCGCTACTTCAACGAAGACAAGCCCGAGCAGCGAAAGAGCTACTTCCGCTACTGGGCCCAACGCATGGATGGGCGGCGACTGAATGACGATGACTACCAGATCGACCTGGCCGACTTCAAACGACAGGACGAGCAGGACGTCGACAAATGGTACCAGCGGCTGGATGAGCAGTTCGAGCGGGGATACGAGACCGGCAACGTCGGTCGCGTGATCCACTGGATTACCCTGTACCACGCCCACGAAGCGAAGTGGCGCGAGTACTACGGCAAGCTCAACCTCGGCGAAATGGAGAACGCCCAACTGATGCGCCTGATCGACGTGCTGTTCGACCGCGTCGGCCAGGCCGACATGGCCGCGAACGCGTTCGGACACATCGACTGGTCGCAGATGACGCCGAAGATGCTTGACGATTTACGCGGTATCCTGTTTCACCGCAGCGAATCCCTGTACATGCAGACTTGCCAGCGGTATCCCCAGCCCGAGCGCGGCAAGTACCTGATGCTCCAGTACCATCACCGGTTCCGTCACGAAGGCGACCGCGGCGACAACAAGAAAGGCATCGCCCTGGCCGCCGAGCTGGTCAATGCCCCGGACTACGCCGAGTCGGCGATCTGGCTCAAAGGCGACCTGCACTACGCCAGCGGGCAGTGGGAGCAGGCGAAAGCGGCCTACCAGCAGTCCACCCGTGTGCCGGACAACATGAAGATGGTCGCCGAGTGCTATCTCAAAATGAAAAAGCCCGAGGCGGCGATCCGCACGCTTCGCGAGATCGAGAACTACTTCAAGAAGCAATCCTCCTGGGCGGCGTACAAGATCGCCAACATCTACCGCGACATGGGCAAGAAAGAGCAACACATCGCCGAGCTGCGGGGGGTGATGAAGAAGTACCCCGGCACCCGGGAGTTCAGTGATGCGCACCGTGATCTGGAAAAAATGGGAATCAAAATCGGTGGATACGTTGAAGCACAAGATTAACAGACGTGAGCGGCGCCGGGCGCTGATCGCAACCATGTTCCTGGGCCTGATGCTGGGCCTGGCGCCAACCGCCGGGGCGCAGGACCGCGGACGCGAAGGCGCCGGCGACTCCGGCCGCGAGCTGCAGTCCAACCGGATGCTGCTCAAGGCCCAGGATCTGTTGGAGGGCGACGAGGACGATCGTGGGGTCAAGATGCTCCAGACCATTCTCGAGCAGTACCCCGATCTGGACCTGCGCTACAAGGCCCTGCTGACGCTCGGAAAACATTTCCGCGAAAAGCGCGATCAGTCCAAGGCCGTCCGCTACCTCAACCAGATCAAGCCGCTGGGCAAACGCGACCCCAAGCCCACCGGCGAACTGTTGCAGGTCTATCTCGAGGGGCTCTACCAGATCGGCGTGGCCAGCTTCGAAATGCAGCAGTACGCCGCGGCATTCCCCGTGCTCCGGCAAATCACCGAGGACTATCCCAATACCGTCTGGGCCAATCAGGCCTATTACTACATCGGCATGTGCCACTTCGCCCAGTCACGCTGGCAGCAGGCGATCGAAGCGCTCTCGCTGGTCGGCACCTTCATCGACACCGACAGTGAAACCATACAGTACATCGAGGCCGGCCGGCGCTTCTACGTCAAGGTCGCCGACATGGACCTGCCCGTCCTGCACCGTTTGGGCAAGACCATCAAGCTCCGTGTGGCCGCGACCAGCGGCGATCAGGCCGTGGTCGAGCTGATGCCTTTGGCGCTGAACGAAGGCGTGTTCATCGCCTCGCTGCCCACAGAGGTCGCCGTGCCCGTCGATGAAAGCAAGAACCCGGACAAGTCCCCGGTGTTGCAGGTCTACGGCGGGGACGAGATCGCCGTGGAGTACGTCGACGGCAACACGCCCGAAGGTCGCAAAGACGTTCTGCGCAAGATCAACGTCACCGTCGTGTCCAGCGCGCAGTTGCGATACACGCTTGGGACCTACCAAGAGCCGGCGTCCGTGGCCTATCTCGGCCAGCCGGTGTTCATCCGCTTGGATGACGCGGACCTGGACGTCAGCGACAAGCAGGAGGCCGTCTCCGTGCGTGTGGCCACTCGATACAAGGCGACCGAAGACGACTTCGTCGACGAGGCGTTCGACGCCGAGACCGCCGCTGAAGAAGACGAGGATGAGCAGCAGTGGATCATTCGCGATGAAGTCGAGGTGACGCTCGAGGAGCTGGGCGAATCGCCGTTCCGCTCCGGTCAGTTCGGCGGCCGCGTCGCGCTGCACATCGCCGCCGGCGACGACGTGGACAAGACCGACGACACGCTCGAGGCCGAACGAGGCGACGAAGTGGTCGTCTTCTACACAGACGAACGCCACGTCAACGGCCTGACGCCGCGCGACCTGTCCCGGGCGATCACCGTCGTCGGCGAAATCGACGCGAGGCCCCAGGCCTCGCAGAACGTGCTGACCGATCCGATCCTCAAGGCCAAGAAGAACATCGTCGAATCCACCGCGTTCCTGGAACTGGCCCGCATCTTCAAGAGCATGGGCCTGTTGCGAGGCGCCCAGGACAAAGCCGTCGAAGGCCTGGAGCGTGTCGACGAAATACTCGCGGAGAAAGATGCCATCCCCGATGAACAGCGGCAGCAGGCGTTCAAGCTGCGCTGGGAACTATTCCTCGTCCAGGACAAGTTCGGCCAAGCGATCGCGACCTGTACGCTGTTCAACAAGCTGTATCCGGAATCGCCGTTCGTTGACGACGCGCTGCTGGGCATCGCCGAGGTGAAGTTCGAGCAGGATGATTTTGCCGGGGCCCGCAACGTTTACGAACAGATCCTGAAGTTGCCCAACAGCCAGGTCAAGGCCCGCGCGGCCTACGAGATCGCCCGGACCATTCAGCTCGAAGCGGTCGAGGAAGCCCGCGCCGAGGCCGAACGCAGCAGAGGCGCCGTCGAGGGCTTCGATCCCAAGGACGTGGTCAGCGAGAGCGCGGTCCGCGCGTTCGTCGCCTGCGCTCGTAACTATCCCGACAGCGAATACGCCGGCATGGCGCTGGGCGAAGTGATCGACTACTACACCAAGACCCGCGATTTCATCCGCGCCGACGACATGCTCCAGCAAGTCTTCCAGGACTACCCCGATGCGGAATTTCTCGACCAGATGCTGCTGAAATGGACGATCGTGGCCTACAGCATGGGCAATTTCCAAAAGGCCCACGAGAAATGCTCCGACCTGCTGTTCCGCTACCCCGAAAGCGCGCACGCGGCCACCGCCAAGAAACTCCTGCCTCAGATTCAAAGCCGGTTGAACAACTAATAGGACGCACCATGATTCACCGTACCGTATGCTGGATGCTGATTTTGCTGACCGTCTTGGCCGCCGCGCCGGCCGCGGCGCGGGCGCAGGACGCCGATCGGGCCGACGCCAAACACCAACAGTTCGATGAGCTGCTGGCGCGCGTGCGCAGCGCCTCGGCCGATCCGCGTGAAGCGGAGGTCATGCGCCTGATGGACCTGTCGCGTGAACTTGGCCGGGACTATGCCGCGGCGCTGGCGGTCAAGAGCTACCTGGGCCGCAACTACGACGCTTCGGCCAAGCTGGTGCTGGCCGCGGCGGAAACCGCGCGGCGCGGCGGCGACCTGTCCGCGGCGATCAGCCGTTACAAGGCCTACCTCAGCGACGTCACGCCCAGCGAGGTCTCCAGCGTCGCGGCCGGTCGCCTGTTCCGCACCCAACTGCAGTTGGGCAAGACCGACGATGCCTACGCCAGCATGAAGCAGTTCGGCGACCGGCACCGCCAGGCGCCCGACGCCCGCCGGTACGACCGTTGGTTCCTGTATCAGGCCCGCCGCCGCGGCGATTATCCGGCCGCGGCCCAGCGCGTGGCGACGATCCTCGCGGCCGACCTGCCGCTGATCGCCGAGCGCGTGGCGATCGGGGATAACCTGGACGCGCTGATGCGTGAGCTGAGCCGGGCCCAAGCGTCGATGTTCGATGCGGTTCAGCCCATGCGCCAGATCGCCGGAGACATCCGCGATGACAAACGCCGCGCGGCCCGCGCGACGTTGATCGCCGAGAACCTCGCCTACGCCGCGACTTACGCCGGCAAGAATGAAGCCGCCCGTCAGCGAGATTACCAGCAGGTCACCCAAGCCGCCCTGGCCTACGTCAAGACCGATCCGAGCGCACGGACCCTCACGGATGTCATCGTCATCCTCGGCGGCGGATACCACGAGAATGATAAGGACTTCCGTAACGGCTTCAGCAAACATTGGAGCATCCAGCAGCAGCAACGCGAACAGATATTCGCCCGGGCCTTCGACATGCTCGCCAACGATGATGAGCGGGCGCAGATCATCGACCTGAAGCTGTACGAGTGGCCCATGGCCGAGCGGGTCGCCTCGGCGTCGGCCTGGGTGGACATCGCGGCCAAGCATCCGGGGGCTGTGCGCCGGGCCAACAGCGTCCACCAGTTGCCCATGGTCTTCCAGAGCGACGATGCAAAGGTCTGGGACAAGCAGGCCGGCTACCTGGACAAGGCGGTGGGCGTGCGCGCCGCGGCCATGCGCGCCCTGGCCGCCGGTGATGGCGCCGTGGAACCCACCCTCAAACACTTATTTGCCAAAGAGAACTGGCATCTGACCGCCGGGCAGTTCACCGAGGCGATCGATAAGTTCATCTGGCCTGCCCTGAGCGGCCTGCCGCGGCAGGAGCAGGACAAACTGACCGACGCGGCGATGGATCAGGCGCTGGCCAAGCTGGGTCGCGAGCACATCGCGACCACGCCGTTGGCGGCGCTCAATCGCGAGCTGGCGTCGCGTTACCTCCGGGCCGCCTGGCTCGCCGCCGAAGACCCGTTCGACCGCAAGCCCTTCGTCGAGGATCTCAAGGCCCTGGACTGGGTGCCGTGGAACAAGGAACATCGCAAGCTGGTGATCCAGGATGCCTACAACCAGTTCCGCAACTGGGTTGACCAGCTCCGCAAGACCCAGGCCTCGCACGAAAAGAAGATCACCAGCGCCCAGGCAGCGGTGAAGCGTGCTCGAGACGAGATGGACAAGCTGGCCAAGCGCGTCAAGGAGCTTGAGGGCGAGGATGGCAAAGCCCAGGAACTGACCAAGGCCAAGCAGGACTTGAACAAGGCCCGCACCGACCTGGCCAAGGCCGAGAAGTCGGTCGAGGATGCCCGGGCCCAAACCAAGGGCGTGGCCGGGGCGATGGAGCAGATCGGCGACCTCGACGCGGCGTTCAAGCGATCGTTCGACCCGGCCGTCTCCCAGAAAGCCAAGGCGCCCGGAAAGCTGGCCGCGCAATACGCGACCTTTATCGCAGCGCTGAACGAGGCGGATCAGAAGGCGTACGAGAAGGCCGCGCGCGACTTGTATCCCATGGTCCGTGAATACGAGACGGGAAAGAAAGTTGCGTTCGGCACCGCGGTGCTGGCCCGCGTTCTAGCCGACCGCGACAAGCTGAACACGTTTGATTTGGCCGTCGAGTTCTTCGCCGATCAACTGGGCCGATGGGAGCCCGGGCTCGATGATCAGGCGATCGCCTTCACCATCGAATCGATCGTCAACACGCGGGGCGAGGTCGAATTCTGGCGAACCAGCCGGGGCGGGCGGGATTCAGCCCGGAAGCTCGCCGCGACGCTGGAAGAAGCGCTGATCGCGCAGATCGATCGCGGCCAGTTCTACGATCGGGCGTTTACCTGGCTTAGAAGCTTCCGCGACGGCCGCGGGTGGAACGCCCGGCGAGGCAAAGACAGCAACGTTGCGGTGATGAAGAAGATGATTGAGAGCCGCGTCATGCTGGAAATTTCCGACTATCGCATCGCCGGTGATTTCGCCGCGCCGACCTACCAGTGGCTGATCGAAAACCGCTGGCACGACCTGGACAAGCAATACAACCCCGAACGTTACTTCGACGACATGTTCCTGGCCGAGGCCAAGAAGGCCGGCTGGATGGACGAGGCCTACTTCCGTTACGGCGAGGACAAGGCGCGCAAGCTGGCCGACCACGCCGCGGAACTGTTCGCCAAGTACGAGGCCCTGCCCCTGCCCTATGGCGACCGCCCGACCAAGTGGTCGCGTTCGGCGGTGTTTCGCTGGCAGCGCCACGCGCTCAAGGCCCATGCGGAACCGCGCGACAAGATGATCGAGGCGATCGAGTCCCGCTGGGGCAAGACGCGCTACGACAACTATGCCGCGGGCCACGGCTACTTCGAAGCGGCCAACTCGGACCTCACGGACGCCAAGGAGCGTGCGGAATATTTCGATCGGCTCAAGGTCTTCGTGGACCGCGCCGACCAGATGCCCCAAACGGTCACCCTGCCCCCCCTGCGCGATCTGCGGAAAGTGCAGGCGGGCTCGCTGTCCGAGGAAGAGCTCAAGACCCTGCTGTCGGTGATCAACGTCGCTCGCCCGGACGAATGGCGGGTGCGTGACGAGCACGCGGCGGTGCCGGTCCTGCTGCTGACCGGGCTCGACAAGCAACGCGACTTAGAACACCTGCCGCTGCTGGTTTCGGAGTTCTGGGCGATGAGCCGCGATCGGTGGGGCGAAGACCTCCGCGGCCGCCTGCTCGCCTGGACACAAAACCTGCTCAAGCAGGAGCGCTACACCCTGGCGGTGGTCTCGGCGAGCACGGGGCTGGACATCCTCGGCGGCGCGGTGAGTACCGACTTCCAGGATGCGCTGCGCACCGTTCAAGCTCGGGCCAACGCCCAGGTCAGCGGCGTGATCCCCGTGGCACGGAATGACCCTCGCTATCCCATGTTCGCCGCCCAGGCCGACTTCCTGTCCGGCAAACTCGAGTCGGCGTGGAAGAACTACCAGGAGAATCGCGCGCTGCTGCTGAAGAACTACCGCGAATTCGATCCGACGTTCTCGATCTGGCTGATCCAGCGGCACACGCAACGCAAGCAGTTCGACCAGGCCGAGCAGTTGGCGCAGCAGATGCTGGTCTGGTTCGACGAGCGTTCGGCGGCGGTGGACCCGGAGTTGCGCGCCCAGTTGCGGCTGACCTACGCCAACCTCGCCGTGGCCCGCAAGGAATATCCCTCGGCCCGCGCTCGCTTCGAGGGCATCGCCGCCGGAAAGGCCTTCGACGGTACCCGAGGTCAGAAAGAGGCACGCATCATGGTCGCCCGCGTCGATCGGCTCATGGGCCGGTATGACGAAGCGACCCGAGCGCTGGAAGAAATCATCCGAGAAAACCCACGCGGCCAAACGTTCGCCGAAGCCCTGTACGAGCTGGCCCTGGTCAAGTTCGATCAGGAGGAATACAAGGAAGCCGGCCAATATGTGAAGCGCATCTACGCGGCTCGACCCCAGGAGCCGCTGGCCAAAATCCTCGAAGCCCAAATCAACCTCAAACTCCGGAAGCTCGAAGAACCCACCGAAATCGATATCGGCACGGTGACCCAGAAGCAGTACATCGTGCCCGGCAAGGTGTTGAAGATCGGCCTGGAAGACCCGAACCTGACCGTGGTCGGCCAGTCGTCGATGATCGAGCTGCGGGCCTGGACGGACAGCGGCGATGAGGAGCTGCTGACCCTCACGCCCTTCGGCGATTCCAAGACCCGCTTCCGCGGCGAGTTGGTCACCGATCTGGCGCCGACCAGCAAGCAGGACGGCCGGCTGCAGGTGCTGGGCTCGGATACGGTTTACTACGATTTCTCCGAGGATTTCCGACGGGTCAACAACGTGCGACTGGATCGCCCCAAATCGCTTCGTGTGGTCAGCACCGGCCAGTTGTATGCGTCGACCGGCGAGATTCTCAGCCAAGACGAACGACGCGAGCGCGAGCTCGAGGCCGAAATCCGCAGGGTGGTCGGCCAGGCCGGGGCGCCGGGCGATCAACCGCGACGGTCGCGTCAAGGCAACGTGGTCAAGCCGGGCAACCGGATCAATGTCCGCGTGATCGACCCCGACCGCAGCACCACGGCCGATGTGGATCAATTGCCCGTGCGCGTCACGTCCAGCAGTGGCGACGTGATCGATAATCTCGTGCTGACCGAAACCGGCTCGCACACCGGTGTGTTCGAGGGGATCATCCAGACCGCCGCGGGCTCGGCGATCGCGTATGCCTCGGACACCTCCGATGGCCGCGACCCGAACTTCGCGATCTCCGCCAAGGAGTACCCGGCTTGGGTCGCCTTGCAGGATGCCCAGCGGCCCAAGTGGTACAGCGTGGATCTCAATGACCGTGTCCTTGCCGGTCAAATGAAGATCGTCGCCTCTGAGCCCGGTCGAAAGCTCAAGAGCTTTGTGGTGGAGGTCTCGCTCAACGGCAGGGATTACCAGACCGTCGGTCAGTATCCCGGCGAATTCAAGCCGTGGGATGGCGCCGCCCGCGTCGAGGCCGTGCAATTGCCCAACGACAATCTGGCCAAGAACCCCGACGAACTGCGCACTTACCTATTGCGCGGGCACATCGGCAAGGACGAGAAAAAGATCAAACCGATCAAAGAACTATCGACCAATTGGGATGTTAATGGCGTGCGCAAGATGGGCCTCGGTTGGGGTTGGAACGGCTACCGGTTCCGGGCCGCGTTCTTCCAGGCCGAGCGCCGCGTCCGCCAGTTCAAGGTGGAGGCCAAGGGCAAGCGCACGAACGTGCACCTGTTCGTGAACGGCGAGTATCAGAAGGGCGGAGAGTTCCAGGGCTCGCTGGAGCGAGGCGTGCATACGATCGAGGTCGTCGGTGCCGGCTGGCGCGAGATGAAGTTCGACCTGATGACCGACGCGGCCGAGCCGCCGTTCACCCAGAAGATGCCCGCCGAGCAGATCGATGTGACCCAGCACCCCCAGATCCAACAGCGCCTGACGCGCGAGCCGGCCGAGGTAGTGGTCGACGACGCCGGCGAAACCTTCACCGTCGATTTCGGCCAGGACACGCACGTGCGCGTGGTGCGGCTGCACATCGTCGATTTCCAGACCGACGCCCCGGCGATCAACCGCATGGAGTTGACCGACATCCAGGGCGAGCGGATCTTGCCGACGAACCAGGACTTCATGGAAATGCGCCGCAACCAGACGCTGGAGATTGTCCCCGGCGATCAGGTTCGGGTCACCTATCGCGATCCGCGCGGCGTCGAATCCGATGATGAACTGCATCAGGCCTCTCTCGAAGCCCGCTACACCGACGCCGAGGTGATCGCTACTTTCCCCGAGGTCTCCGGCAAGGCCGGCCAGCGAAAGACTGAACGAATTGAACTGCGGCGCTTTGAGCCGGGCGATGCGATCAGCATCGTCATCGACGATCCGGACATGGACGTGTCCAACAGACCGGACACCGTCGCGTTCACCGTCATCACCGATTCAGGCAAGTCGGTCAAACTCGAGGCCCTGGAGACCGGGCCGTATAGCGGTCAGTTCACCGGGCGGATATTTCCGATCACCGGCACGGCTCAGCGTGAAAGTGAAATCCCGGTCAGCCCCGGTGAGGGCCTGCGGGTGAGCTACCTGGACGAGCACAACACCGACCCGGGCGTGCCCTGGGACCGGCACGCGGTGCTGGAGCAGACGATCTGGATGACGCCGGAACTGCGCGTCTATCAGACGCAGACGCTGGCGGTGCCGGCTGAGCAGATCGAAAAGCAGATCGTCGCCGCGGCCGAGGGGGGGCTGGAAATCGCGGGCGAAGAATTCGTGCCCGATCGTTACACGCTGCTGGCGGTTCGGCCGGCGCTGGCCGAGCAGGAGAAGACCACCGCCACGCCGTCGAGTATGGGCATCCCGGTGACCGTCGAGTTGCTCTGGCCCACCATCGCCAAGAGCGAGATCAGCACCGCCACGCTCTATGCCCAGACGTCCAGCGGTCGGGCCCAGGCGGGGTTGAATGAAGATGCCGCGTTCGACATCAACGTGCCCGGCACGATCAAAGTCCAAGCCCAGCCCAATGATGAGGTCGGCGGCGCAAGCCCGGTCGGCTATGCCGACGTGCAGGCCCGTGGCGACATGTACGCCACCGATCCGGTCAGCGACGGTCGGTTCAACTTCCGCGTGCCGCTGTTGCTCGGGTCGCCGGGCGACAAGTCCTTGGCCGTCGAGGGCGAGTGGGCCGATCAGCCGGCCCGGCCCGGCGGCGACGAAGAGGCGTTCGGCCTGAAGGTCAACGGCGACGATGAGGTCTACCTCGGCTTCAAATACGAAACCGAAGACGGCACGACGGCCTGGATCACCCGGCGCGTCCAGCCGTACGCCGACCCGCTGGTGGATGTCACCGACCGACGCTACCAGCAGATCGTGCGGAAGATCCAGGTCGGCCAGACGCTCTACTTCCGGGTGATCGATCCCAAGCGGGACGTCAGCGACGAGAAGGACGAATTCGATCTGCCGCTGACCGCCGAGTCCGGCGGGTCGGTCGCGGTGCGCATGAGCGAGACGTTCAGTCACTCGGGCGTGTTCAAGGGCTTGATCCAGGTCCAGCACCGCGAGGAGATGGATGAGGCCGCGGCGGAGGACCAGGAACAGGGTCCGGCCGAGGCCGCACCCGCCGAGGGCGATGGAGATGGCGACCTGCCGGCCGTCGAGGCCTTCAACGCCGCCACCGCCGTGCCGGTCCTCTACGGCGACGCGATCCTGGCACGCTATGCCCCCCAGCGCGAGCGGATCGAGCCGAACGAGTCGATCGAACGCCGCGTGACCGTCAGCAAGGGCGACGCGGCCTTGGTCCTGGCGTTCACCAAGCGATTCGAAGATCAGCAAATCGCCGTCCAGACCCAGTTCACCATGGCCGAGGCCTTCTTTGAACTGGCCAAGCGCCACCGCAAACTGGGCAACAAAGACCTGGCCCGCGTGAAGGTGCTTCAAGGCAAGAAGCTGCTGGAAGAGGCGTTAATGGAGTTTACAGAAAGCGCCATGCGGGCTCAGGCGGAATATCTGCTGGCGAACCTATCGATGGAGTTCGGCGACGACGCGAAGAACGTGGAGACCAAGAAGCGGTTCTACAACGAGGCGGTCAGCCGCTTCAGCGATCTGGTCGCCAGCTACCCCGACAGTGAATACGCCCCCAAGGCGCAGTACCAGAAGGCCTTGGTGTATGAGAAGATGAGCGAGTTCCAGCCTTCGCTGATCGATCGGGCCTCGGAGGAGTATGTCAAGCTTTCCTATCGGTATCCGGACAACGAGTTGGTGGCGGACACGATTGTTCGCCTGGGCAACTACTTCCGGAACAAGGGTCGGTCGATGCGCGATGAAGCGGCGGCCCTGGATGAGCAAGGCAAGCCGGTCGATGCCGAGAAATTGCGCGTCCAGGCCCGCGAGATGTTCGTCACCGCCTCGCGTGTGCTCAGCCGCTTGTCCAAGCGGTTCCCGCAGCACAACCTCTCCGGCAAGACGCTGGTCGTCGCCGGCCAGTGCGCCATGCAGGGCGATGACTATGAGTTGGCCACGACCACCTTCAACCAGGTGGTCGAAGACAAGAGCATGGATAGCGACCTGCGGGCAATGGCGATGTACTGGTCGGCCCGGGCTTATTTGGAAACAAAGGACTACAAGAACGCCTACATCAACCTTAAGAAGTGTGAATGGGATTACCCGGCGACCGACTGGGCGAAGTTCGCCCGCGGCCTGCTGGCGACCAACCCGCAAATGATCAAAATGGATGAGCAGAACTGACTGCGATGACGCCCACCGAACGTCTTCCGGCGGCGAACCTTGAGCGCCTGTCGCCCGACGCGCTCTACGGTCGGGCGGCCGGCGTGCGCCGTGGACTCATGGAGCAGGCCGTGGCCGGGCGCGATGTCTACTGCAAGCTGCGGACGCATACGCACGCGGATATCGGCGGCTGGCTTGGGCCACGGGCCGTGGATGTTTTGGCCCTGGCCGAGGGATTGGTGTTCGTCGCCGCCGGCCGCCTGCGGTTCGAAGGGCCCAACCCGATCGTTGTTGAAGTACCGTATGCGGACGTCCGGTTCAGCACGTATAACTACACGACCTCTCACCTGGCGCTGGCGCCGGGTGAGCGGTGTCCGGTTCCGGCGTTGAAGGTTCGGCCGGACCAGGCCCAGCAACTGCTGGCCCAGATTCACCACCACAAGGGGTAAAGGCCGATGTGGCAAACCATCGTGGACGGCGGGGCAATGATGATCCCGCTCATGTTCTTCAGTGTCCTGGCGATCGCCGTGGCGATCGACCGGGGCCTGGCGTTTATCAACTACCGCAAGGTCGACACCCGCTCGCTGCGGTCGCGCCTGCTCGAGCTGGTCGGCCAGGGGCGGATCGAGGAAGCCGCCCGCCTGTGCGCCGACACCCCCGGGCCGGTCTCCGCCGTGCTGCTGGTGGGCCTGCAGTCCTACATGAAGCACCGCCCGCTGACCGACCGCGCCGATGACCTGATCGCGGTCATGGAAAAGGCGATGGACGATTACGCGCAGCACGCGATCAGCGCGGTGGAAAAACGGATGACCGTGCTGTCGACGATCGCCAACGCCGCGCCGCTGTTGGGCATGACCGGCACGGTGGTGGGCATGATCATCGCCTTTGACGAGCTGGGCCAGTCCGGCGGCTTCGAGGCCGGCGGCCGTGTGGCCGAGGGCATCGCCACGGCGCTGATCACCACCGCCGCGGGCCTGATCATCGCCCTGATGGCCGTGATCCCCTACAACTTCTTCACCTCCATGGCCAACGCCGTCGAGCTGGACGTGGAAGAAGCCACCACCGAACTGCTGGATTACATCGCCACGCGCGTCGAAGGCAAGCAGTTGCGCAGCGGCGTGGGCGGCTAAGGCATCGCGCCGCAGGGATCCGACCATGGCACAGGTCAAACGCAGAAGGCGATCCAAACGCATCCGCGAAGGCGCGGGCGAGGTGCCCACTTCGTCGTTTGCCGACATCGCGTTTCTGCTGATCATCTATTTCCTGGTGGTCACCACGTTGATCCAGACCCGCGGCCTGGTGGCCGACATGCCCGCGGGGCGCAAGACCGAAGCGGCGGACATGGAAAAAGTGCCGACCGTCACCGTGGCCGACGGCGCGATTCTGCTGAACGACAACCCGGTCTCGGTCGATGACCTGCGGGCGAAGCTGGCGGAAATGAACCTCCCGGCCCGCGAGCCGGACGACCGCGTGGTGATGCTCGAAGCGACCGGTCGCACCGATTATCAGGCCTTCTACGATGCGGTCGCGGCGATCCAGGTGACCGGCGGGGTCATCGCCAACGTCCAGGAAGCCGAAGGCGGCGAAGAAGGTGGTCAATAGCCCGTGGCACGACGGCGACCGAAAATCATGATCCCGATTGCCAGCATGGGCGACATCGCCTTCCTGCTGATCATCTTCTTCATCGTCGTCTCCCAGCAGGCGCGCGATCCGTATGTCCAGGTCGAAACCCCCATCAGCGGCGACATCGAACAACTGGAAAAGCAATACCCCGTGGTCGTCTCCCTTACCGAGGAAGGCGCGATCTACCTCAACCGCACCCGCGTGGAAGACGCCGAGGCGATCGAGTGGGGCGTGCGGGCGATCATCGACCAGGCGGAGAACGACACCCAGCGCACCGTGCTGTTCAAGTGCGACAAACAAGTCCAGCAGAGCCAGTTCATGCCGGTGTGGCAAGCGCTGATCGAATCCGGCGCCCGAATCGCCGCGGTCGGCCAGAGAAACAATTAGACCCCGCGGCCATGGAGCAAGCCATGAATGAAACAAGCCAGATCCCCGTGCAGGAATTGTCGCCCGATCAGTTGATGACCGGCTTTTCGAAAAGCCGCATGGGCACCAGCACCGTCGCGTCGATCGTCTTTCACGTCGTCGCGATCGGCGTGCTGTCGATCCCGATGCTCTTCGCCTCGGCCCAAAAGCCGCAGACACCAACCGATCGGCCGCCCAACCCGGCTGTCCAAAACGGTGAAAACGGGCAGGCCGGCTCGGAGAACGGTGAACCGACCCACGGCGACGAGCCGGACGGCGATGGCGGCAACGGTGCGGCCGACGATCAGAACGGCGACAACGATCAGAACGGCCAGGACGACCTGACACCCGTCGAACAGCGCACCAGCGAGGTGGCGGATCCGGATGATATCCCCAACGACCCGGACCTGGACCTTCCCATCGAGTAATCGGGCCGCGAAGGTCGGTTAAGGCATGACGATCACGCCCTACAAGCCGTATTTCTGGCGCGTGCTGATGGCGGCGCCGCTGATCCTGCTGGCCGCGGCCGGCGCGTGGATCGCCAGCCGCCTGGCGCTGTGGGTCGGGGCGCTGTCGCTGGGCGATCCGGCCGTGTACACCCGCGCACGGGCCGCAGATTTGGTGGGTTATGCGATCGTCTCGGCCGCGCTGGCCGGCGCCGGGGCGCTGATCGGCGCATGCGGGGCGTGCGCGGCGATGAGCCGAAGCCGCCGCGGACTGGCCGTCCATCGCGCGGTCAACCTCATCGGCCTGGCCCTGCTGGTCCTGTTCATGTTCGCGGTGTTCACCCTGGTCAGCCAGGCATCGCAGAACTTCGCAGCGCCGTTCGCCAGCCCCGATCCGCCGGTCCTGCGCAGCTTTGGCGCGGTCTACTGGCCGGCGTCCCTGCTGGCCCTGGCCCTGCTCGCCGCATGGGTCGGATCCCTGCGCGGTCAGACCATCGGGCACTACACCGGGCAATATTCCGACCAGCCGGCCATCGGCGATCGGATCATCGAGGACATCCGCGTGTTCGGCCGCGACCCGCGCTACCGCGGCTCCTGGATGGGATCGGCGTTTGTTCATGTGTTCATCCTCTTCATCCTGCCATGGCTGATGAGCTTGCGCGGCTGCAACGATGCCTACTACATCCCCGAAGGCAGCGGCAACCCGGTGGTGATGCTTGTCCAAGCGGTCAAGCCCAAGGAGAAAAAGCCCCGCGAGTACATCCTGCGCCCCGACTCGGCGATTCGCTTTGACGTGCCGGACCTGGACGAGACCGAAATCGAAAAGGAAATCCTCGAAGAAACCGAGCGCGAGTACGTCGCGGACACCACGCGCGTGGGCCGAATCGGCGAAGGCGGCGGCGAAGAGGGCGGCTGGCCCGAGGGCATGGGCCGCGAACCCGTCCGATTCATTCGCCTGCAATACAACGGCCGCGAATGGGACGACGGCATGGGCAGCGATGGCGCCGATCAGGCCTTCCTCGACTTCTTCGAACAGGCCACCGGCTTCGACACCGCCCAGAGCGAGGCCAAGCGGATCACCGAACTCGACAACTTCAAGAAGGGCTTCGCTCCGCCGTTCGTCTTCATGACCGGCGACAGCGGCATCCGCGTCTCCCGCAGTGAGATCCAGGTGCTTCGCGAGTACCTGCTGGACGGCGGCATGCTGTTCGCCGACTGCGGCCACCGCGATTGGGACCGGGCGTTTCGCAGCTTCATCAAGCAGGTGCTGCCGGACAAGCGCCTGGTGGTCATCGCCGACGACGATCCGATCTTCCGCCAGCCGTTCCGCTTCCCCAATGGCGCGCCGCCGGTCTGGGGCCACGGCGGACGAAAGGCCTTGGGCGTGAAGCACAAAGGACGATGGATCGTCTTCTACCACCCCGGCGATCTCAACGACGCCTGGAAGGGCCGCGAAGTCTCGGGCTTGGCGAAGCATCAGACCAAAGGCGCCTTTGAAATGGGCCTGAACATCACCTATTACGCGTTCACCAACTACCTCGAAGAAACCCGAAAGTACCGCAAATGAGCCATCGGTTCGCTCACATGCCCTGTTCGTACTGGTTGGCGGCGATCGTTGTGGTGGCGGTCGGCGTGACGACTTGGACCGCCCGGCCGGCCATGGCCCAAGACGGCGATGATCAGGACACCTCGCCGTTCGGCGCGATCGACGACACGACCCTTGGCGCCGACGCCGACGCGGAAACCGACGGCGACGGGGACGGGGATCAACCCGAGCCGGACGTCGCGCCGGCGGATCAACCCCGGCAAGGCGGCGGTGCGGACACGCCGTTTGAGTCCAACGCCCTGGCGGATACCGCCGATCGGGCCGAGCCCGACGACCAAGGCGATCCGGCAAAGAAGGATCCGATCGCCATCGCCCGAGAAGCCAGCCAGCCGACGACCTGGGCCAACGCCTTGGCGCGGTTCTGGAAATACTTCGGCATCGTGGGCATCGCCTGCGTGTTGCTGCTGGTGCTGACCGGCGTGGCGGTGTTGCGCGACAGCACGCGGTATCGCGGCGGCGGGTTGGTCTGGGCCGGGGCCGGGGCGGTGTTCTGCATCATCGCAGCGATGGCCCTGACGCGGACGCTCGGCTCGCTGGACCTGTCGATGGTGGCCGTGGTGCTGCTGGTCATCTTCGTGCTGGTGTTTGCGCTGCGTCGCCAGTGGCTGGTGGCGCCGCTGATTGCCGTGGCGTTGGGGGCGTTCGCGCTGGGTGAGTGGAACTCGCATCGCACGAATCAGATCGACGTCGATCGATCAGCCGAGCGACAGCGGATGCTCCAGGCCCAGCAGGAAATGCAGGCCGAGCAGGCCCGGCGCGATCCTGGCAGCATCGCCGAGGGTCGCATGGCGGTGGAAATGAGCGACGAGGATCGCGCGCTGCTGGCCGAGGCCGAGGCCCAGGAGCAGCAGCAGAATGAATACGAGGCCGCGGCCGGGCAACCCTCGCCCGACGAGGTGCCGCTGTACATGCGCCAGGGCAAGCAGCAGCGTGACCCGTCGCGCGTCATGGCCGACGACGAGCGGACCGACGGCGCCGGTTTTGCCGACGCCCAGTCCGATCTCGATACGGTCTGGTCCCTGCCCCCGGCCGATGTGGCGCGGGCCGACCGCTGGGATCGTGCGATGCTTGGTCTGACGCGCTGGGCGCCTTGGGCGGCCCTGTTCGTGTTGATCGCCGCGTACCTGGACCGGTTCACGCGCGCCGTCGGGGCCACCGCGCCGCTGCCGATCAGCAATCGGCTCATCGACGGCGTGTTCGGCAAACCCCTGGCCGTGCGCTTCGAAGGCGACGCCGCGGTCATGGGGCAGATGCTGCGCCAGATGGTGCAGAAGGGCGAGGCGTTCATCTACATCGGCCCGTCCGATCCCCTGCCCGAGCAATCCGAACTGCCTCGCTGGATGGTGCTGCCCGAGACGGGCCTGTGGTCCATGCCCAAGCTGGTGATGCCCGCCGACGAGGCCATCGAGCGTGTGCCGTTCGTCTTCGAGTCGGCTTGGTTCAGGCAGTTGAGCTTTGCGGTGCGCACCGACGGGCCTGCCTCGGCGTGGGTTGACAAGGTCGTCGATCGCTTGAAGCTGCGGCGTGTGACCAAGGCCGCGGCGCGGCGGACGCTGAACCTGGTCTTCCATGCCTCGGCCGCGCCCGATGCCGCTGGGCTGCGCGAGCTGCTGCGCATGGCGCGGCCGGCCAACGTCAGGGTCGTCGTTCAGGCCGCCGCCGGTACGCCGCTGTCCGAGCAACTGTTCGACGAGACCGTCGACGCTCAGGGACACAGCCGCATCCACGATCGCCCCCGTGCCGCGGCGCCCCAACCCGCCGGGGCCGGCTCACCACAAACCACGACCACCGGCCCCGCGTGAGGCGAGCAACTCGGCCTGGGTTGGGGCAGCATGAAAAATCGGCGGCCGGAGAGTGGCCGCCGATGAATCGATCGTGAGGGGTGTCGGTCGAATGACCGGCGCGGGTCAGTCCTTCTGCTGGTCGTCTTCCTTCGCGTTTTCCGCGGCTTCGTATTCGCGCTTGGACACCGGTGTGCCGTTCAGCCACCAGCGCTGATCGATCAGTTCGCCCTCATCGTTATAGACCTGCTCGTGGCCGTGCAGTTGGCCGTCGATGGCGGGCACGCGGCGCTTCAGCTCGCCGTTGAGGTGATACTCGAGGGCCTCGCCGTGGGCCTGACCGTGTTTGTAGGGCACGACGCGCCGGCGCTCGCCGGTCTGGGCCCAGTATTCCACTCGCTTGCCGTGCTTCTTGCCGTCCTTGTAACCGACCTCACGGACGAGTCGGCCCTGCTCGTCGTACTCCTTGGAGACGCCGACAACCTCGCCGTGCTCGTAGTTGGTCTCGGTCATGACCTTGCCCTCGGCGTTGAAGGTCTTGCGCACGCCGTGAATCTTGCCGTCCTTCCAGGGGATTTCGGTGGTCTTGTATCTCTTTTGTGCGCTGAACAGCGTCTCCGGGCCATCCTTGACCCCCTCGACCCATGTGACGATGCGCGTGATGCCGGATCTGCGGGGCGCGACGAAGAACATCTCCTGCCCGTTCTTCTGATCGTCGGCATTGATCGGCACGGCGCTGCTGGCATACGGCTCCAACTGGTTTGAACTGTCGCCGTGGCCCATGTCGACGAACTGGCTGACGGTGATCTGGAGCTTGTGTTCTTCGGGCAGCGCTTTGATGATCTTCTTAAGATTTCGCTTGGAAAAGGGGGGAACCTCCTCCACGGAGGTGACCACCTTCACCTGCTTGGTCTTGGCCTTGGGCGCCGCATCATTCTCGGCCGCGGCATCGGGTGCGCCGATCGCCCAGACCATGGCGACGATTGTCAGAAAACAAGTGTTCTTCAGTGCATGAGGCGTCATATTCTGTGATCTCCATTCGTCGGATCAAAAAACGGCAATACGGCTACTTGAATAGACGTCTGCGCGGGGCGGGTCGTTCGGTGTGAACAAAAACATTCGCGATGACCGAATCACTCGCACTATACCGTCATTCGCTGTAGACTCAATGCACGATTTGCATCCGGCCGGCCGCGGATCGGCCTCGTCCGGCCGCGAGGCAAGCCCAGACTCCCGATTGCTGATGAGGTTGCATAAACGATGACAGAAGCGTCTGCCAACACGACGGCCTCGGCCTCGCCGACCATTGACCCCGGCGCGGCCGAGGAATTCGCCCAGATCATGGACAAGGCCAAGGCGGAGATCCACAAGATCATGGTCGGGCAGGATCTGATGATCGACCTGACCCTCCAGTGCATCTTCTGCCACTCTCACGCCCTGCTGATGGGCGTGCCGGGGCTGGCCAAGACCCTGCTGGTCACGACGATCGGCCAGGTCATGGGCATCAAGGCCGCCCGCATCCAGTTCACCCCCGACCTGATGCCCTCGGACATCACCGGCACCGAGATCATCCAGGAGGATCCGCAGACGGGGCGCAAGGAATTCAAGTTCGTCCCCGGTCCGATCTTCGCGAACATGGTCCTGGCCGACGAGATCAACCGCACGCCGCCCAAGACGCAGGCGGCCCTGCTGGAAGCGATGCAGGAGAAGCAGGTCTCGGTCGGCAACGAGAAGTACACGCTCGAAAAGCCGTTCTTCGTCCTGGCCACGCAGAACCCGATCGAGCAGGAAGGCACGTACAACCTGCCCGAAGCGCAGCTCGACCGGTTCATGTACCTGATCAAGGTGGACTACCCCGAGACCGCCCACGAACTGGAGATCCTTCGGCGGACGACGAGCAACTACCAGGCCGAACCCCAGCAGGTGCTCGACGGGCCGACGATCCTCAAGTACCAGCAGATCATCCGCGATGTGTTGGTGCGGGAAGACCTGTACGACTACGTGGTGCGTCTGGTGCAGGCCACGCGGATCACGACCGACGCGGCGCAGGACTACGCCCGCAAGTGGGTGGCCTGGGGCGCCGGGCCGCGCGCCTGTCAGTACCTGCTGTTCGGCGCCAAGGCGCATGCGTTTTTCAACGGCCGGCCGCACATCACCACCGAGGACATCAAGGCCGTGGCCCATCCGGTGCTGCGGCATCGCGTGCTGGTCAACTACGGCGCGCTGTCCGAGGGCATCACGTCGGACATGGTGGTGGACCGCATCCTGGACGAGGTGCCGGGCCCGCAAGGCCGCTAAGGAAGGATCCTGATCGATGACGCGCGGCGCCCCGAACGTCTATCAACTGGACGATCTGCTGTCCCCGCAGGCCAAGGATGCCTTGAGTCATCTGGAGTTGTTCGCCCGACGGATGACCCAGGGGCTTTTGCACGGCCACCACAAGAGTCGGCGGCTGGGCGTGAGCACCGACTTCGACCACCACAAGCAGTACATGCCCGGCGACCCGCTGAAGCACGTGGACTGGAAGGCCTCGGCCCGGCACGACCGGTACTACCTCAAGCGGTATACCGAAGACAGTGCGATGGCGGTGCGGATCGTGGTCGATCGCAGCGCGTCAATGCTCCAGGCGTCCGAGCAGTCGCCGAGCAAGTACCTCACCGCCGCGCGCATCGCCGCCTGTCTGGGCTACCTGGTGATCGGCAATCGCGACTCGACGGCGCTGGTGATGACCAGCGGCGACCAGACGCTCTGGCTGCCGCCGGGCTCGACCCAGACCACGCTGGTGCGCATGCTCCAGGGCCTGGCCGGTGCGGTGCCCGCCGGGCCGGACAACGTCGCGCTGTGCCTCAAGGCCCTGGGCGACCGTGCCGAACGCCGCGGCATCGTCATCCTCATCTCCGACATGATGTACGATCCCCAGCCGGTCCAGCGCGACCTCGCCCGCGTGCAGGCCCAGGGCCATGAGGTCATCCTCGTCCTGATCCGCGACCGGATGGAGGAAACGTTTCCGTTCAACCGCTGGGTGCAGTTTGGGGATCTGGAAGACGCCTCGGTCCGCCACCGGCTCGACGCGGTGGTCCTGCGCCGGATCTACCTGGAGCAATACGAGCAACTGATGGACACCTGGCGGCAATGGTCGCGGCATCATGACGCCCACCTGATCAGCCAGCGCACCGACGAGTCGGTCCACACGGTGCTCTCGGAGTACCTGGCGTTTCGTGGAGGCGTCGGTCGCTAGCCATGAACTTCGTCCACCCGGCCATCCTCTGGTTTCTGCCGCTGGCCGCCATCCCGGTCATCATCTATTACCTGCTGCGCTTCCGGTCGCTCAAGGTCACGTGGGGGGCCAACTACGTGCTGGAGCGGGCCCTGGAGCAACTCAAGCGGAAGCTGCGGCTGGATCAGATTCTTCTGATGGCCCTGCGGATCGGCGCGATCGCGTTGATCGTCTTCGCCTTTGCCCGGCCGACCGCTCACCAGAGCGCCGCGACCGTGACCGGCAGCGGCGTCCACCACGTGGTGATCTTCGACGCGTCCTACAGCATGGCCGCAGGCCAGAACGATCAGCGCCGGATCGACATGGCCAAGCAGGTGCTCGGCGAGTTGCTCAAGACCTGGGGCCGGGGCGAGATATGGTCGCTGTGCGTGCTGCGCGATGAACCGACGTGGGTGATCGATGGCCAGCCGGTCGAATCGATCGACGCGGCGATGAGGCAGGTTGAGCAAATCAGCGTGGTCGAAGCCACGGCGCCGTTGGGCGGCGCGCTGGAACAGACACTCGAACGGTTTTCCGACGAACCGTTCGAGGTCTACATCTTCGCCGACGACCAGGCGAACACCTGGCAAACCGCGGCGAGCATCGACTGGCCCGGTGAATTGGACGTCCCGGTCTACTGGATCAATCCGCCGCTGGCGAGCTCGGCGAATGTCGCGGTCACGGGCATCACGCCCAGTATCGAACGTCCGCTGGCCGGCCACCCGCAACGCGTGGCCGTGCAGGTGCGCAGCTTCGCCGATCGGCCGCTGGAAGACGTCGGGGTCGAGTTGCTGCTGGACGGCGCGTTTCTCGATCGCCGCGTCATCGCCCTGGTGCCCGGCCAGAGCGTGACGGTGGACTTCGATGTGACTTTCGACCAGCCCGCAAGCCACTACCTCACCGCGCAGATCGCCACCGATGCGCTGGACTACGACAACCGCATGTTCGCCGCGGTCGAAGTGCCCGAGCAACTGAATGTCGTCGTGCTTCGCCAGACCGGTCGAACAGGCAAGTTCGAGTCGGCGTGGGGCTTTTTCGAGACGGTCGCCAACGCCGATCGCATGGCTCAAACGTCGGCCACGTCGATCAACTGGACGCTGGCGACCCCGCCGATCGAGCCGGCCACGCTGGCCCAGGCGGACGTGATTTACATTGACGGCGGGGTGCCGGTCGATGCGAAAATCGCCGCCCAACTTCGTCGGTTCGTCCAGACCGGCGGGGGGGTGGTGCTCGCCGTGGATGGCAGCGTCAACGCCGTGGCATGGAACTCGCACCTGGGCGGCGCGGGGCTGCTGCCGGCCTCGCTGGGGCGGCTGTATGTCGAACCGGTCGGCGGGTCGCGCTATCGCACGCTCGCGGTCAATGAACTTCCCTCGTCGGAGTTGAGCGGCTTGGAGACCGGTGAGGCCGGCGACCTGACCAACGCCCAGTTCTTCGCGTGGCGACAGATCGAATCGCTGGCCGAGGACGCGCGGGTGCTGGCGCGGTTTGACGACCGTCAGCCCTGGGCCCTGGTTCTGGGCGATGAGCTGGGCCGCTCGCTGCTGTTGACCGCGGGGCTGAGCGGCAGCAAGACCAATGTGTTCGTGCGCGAGTTCTACCTGCCGCTGGTTTACCGCCTGTTCCAAGCCGCGGCCGAAGGCGCGGACTTCCCGCGCACGGTGCGGCGTGGCCGGCCGGTGCGGATGAAGATTCAGGCCCCCGACGCGCTGGAGGCGGCGACGTTCGGCCGGTTCGGTGAAGCGGCCGGCCCCGTGGAGCCGCGCCAGACCGAAGTCGGCACGATCGTCGAGGCGCCCGCGACCGACATGCCGAGCGGGCTGTACACCGTGCGCAGCGTGCGCGGCCAGCAGACGGCCAGCACCTGGTTTGCCGTGCAGGGGCCGCGCGTGGACTCGGACCTGACGCCGATGACCCAAGCCCAGCAGGCCGCGGCGATGCAAGACCTGGGCGCCAGCCCGGCCACGGATTGGGCGCAGTTGGACGAGCAACTCCGTCAAAGCCGCCGCGGTCGCGAATGGTACACATGGGTAGCCATCGCGGTGGGACTGTGCCTGCTGGGCGAGATGCTGGTGCAACGCAGATTTGTGATTCCCCGCTCATGAATGTTCAGGAAACGACCAACCTGCTGATCCGCTTCACCGCCGACGTCTCGCCGTGGTGGCTGGCGCTGGTCTTGCCCCTGGCGTGCGCGCTGGTCTGGCTGTTGTACCGGCTGGAATTGAGACAGATGGATCGGCGTCATCGCGGCCCGCTGCTGGCCCTTCGGCTGGCTTTGGCCGTGCTGATCGTGCTGATGATCTTCCGACCCGACCTCGTACACGAGCGCACGTTGACCTATCCGGGGCGCACCATGTTCGTGGTGGACGATTCACCGAGCATGGCCGCGCGCGACAACCGCATGACCGATGCTCAGGCGCTGCACACCGCCCGCACGCTCGACGGGCAGACCCAAGACGACACGGCGCCGCTGTTCGCCCTGATCCATCAGGTCTATGCGGTGCAGCGCGAGCTGGGCGACTACGAACGCTTTTCCCGCGGCGCCGAGCGCAGTCGCGATGAGTTCTGGCAGACCGCCGCGGCGTACCAGGATCGCATCGGCGAGCACCTGGCCGCCTGCGAGGAATACCTGGCGATCGGCCGAGCGATGTTCGGCGCCCCGGTGCCGGCGGACATGGCGAAGATCGACCGCCAACTGGCATCGCTGGCCGCCGAGTTGCCTGCGTATTTCAGCGGCTCGCAGACGCCGGCCCACGCGGCGTTTGTGCGTGCCGCGGCCCAGGGCGATCGAATCATCGCCCTGGCGCGTCAGATGCAGGGCGAGTTGGATGAGCGGGCGATCGCCGCCGGCGACGAACAATTGGCCGATCGAGCCCAGGCCATTCGCCGCACGCCACGCGTGGAACTGCTCTCCCGGCAATTGGCGAACATCGAGATCCAGACCGGCTACCAGGCGGTCAGTCTGATCACCGGTCAGGCCCTCGACTGGCCCAGCGACGCGGCGCCGCTGGTGACTCGGGCCGGCGTGACCGACCTGGTCGGGCGCATGCAGCAACTGGCCGATGAGCCCAGCGACTTTCCCCTCTCGGCGATCGTGCTGCTCAGCGACGGCCGCGACGTGGTGGGTCGGCCGGCCTCGGCCCTGGAGCAGACGCTGACCCGAAGCCAGAGCCCGGTCATGGCCGCCGGCGTGGGCGATACGATCGAGCCGGTCGACCTGGCGCTGGTCGAACTGATCGCCCCGCCGATCGCCGTGGCCAACCAACCGTTCAGTCTGATGATCCGCCTCAAGCCCGCTTTGCCCCAAGCCACCGAGACCCAACTGCAGATCACCCGCGGCGAGGAGGTGGTCCACTCTGAAAAGATCAAGCTGACCCCCGGCGTCCAGCAGGACCTGACCGTGCGGTTCACCCCGACCCAGTTGGGCATCGCGCGGTATCGGCTGACGCTGGAGCCGGTGCCCGGCGAGGTGCTGCCGGTGGCCAACAACGCCGCAGACTTCGTGCTGAACACGCGGCCGCGCAAGGTCAGCGTGCTGCTGGTGGACTATCGCCCGCGCTGGCAGACACGGTTCGTGCTGAACATTCTCCGTCGCCTGCCGTACGTCCAGCTCAATCCGATCATCGTGACCACGCAGCAAGAGGGTGAACTGCGCCGCGGCGTGGAACTGGGCGCCTGGCCGGACAGCGCCGCGGCCCTGGACATGTACGACCTGGTGTTCATCGGCGAGCTTCCCGACGACCTGCTGACCGACCAAGAGCAACGGGCGCTGACCGAGTGGGTCGAGGAAAAAGGCCGCACCCTCGTGCGATTGGGTCGACGCGATGCCGACCCGATCGAGCGATTCGACAACCTCGTGCTGGCGCCGGCCGGTTTATCGCATCCGATGACCCTCGATTTGGCCGGCCAGTTGCCGGTGGCCGAGCATGACGATGCGGCGGTGTTGCTGGTCGACGCCGCCGGCGGGGCGCTGCTCACCGCCGACTTCCGCGCCGCCGGGCGAGAGGTGGTGCTTCACACCGATCGCCTGTGGAAGGCGCTGAACCGCGGCCACCTCGCCGCCCACGCCCGCATGGTGGTGGAGATGGTGACCTGGGGGTTGGAGGCCGAACGAATCGCCGCGGACGAGCAGGAGAATGCGCCCTTCATCGCTCTGGACCGCCGTCGGTTGATCGCCGGCGAACCGCTGGGCGTGCGCGCCAACGTTCCCGATGGCACGACCGTTCGCCTGACGGACGGCGAGCAGGTCGATCGAACGCAAACCACAGCCGGGGGCGCCGCAGTATTTGCAGCCGCCCCGCCGGGCGACCTTCGCGTGGAATTGGAAGGAACCGAGCTGGTTTCGCCGAGCGTCTTTAGTGTCACGGACGACGATGAACTGGACCGCCTGGCGCTGGACGTCGAACGGTTGAGCTTGCTCGCCCAGCGCACCGGCGGGGCGTATCGTGCCCTGACCGAACTGGAGCAGTTGCTGGCGTTGCGTGAGCCGACCGAACGTGTGGAGCAGAACGAGCGCGTGTGGCGGCTGTGGGACGCGCCGCTGCTGATGGGACTGCTGATCGTGCTGCTGACCGTCGAGTGGGTTTACCGGAAACTGGTCGGACTGGTTTGACCATGCGATTCAATGTCCAACATCTTCCGCCGCAGACCGCCGGCCGGCTTCGTGAATACCACCGGTGGCGGCAGTTGCGGCGTTACGGTCGGGTGCTGTTTGCCGGCCTCGCCGTCTACTGCGTCATGGTCCTCCTGGTCGCTCACGTGGATCGGTTTGTCTTTTTGTCCGACAGTGCGCGATGGGGTCTGCTGATCGGGGTGCATGGGTTGGTGTTCGCCCTGGTCGCGGGGGCGGTGGCGCTGGTGATCCTTCGTCGGCCGACGACGCGGCAGGTCGCCTACGAACTGGAGTCGCGGTTGGGCGCCGCGGTGCAGGAGCGGCTGGTGACGCTGGACGCCGTGCTGGCCGCCCGCGCCGCCGGCACGCCCGAGCAGGTCATGGCCGGGGGGGCGACCGATCAGTTGATCGGCCAGCTTCGGGCGTCAACCGAGCAATTGAGCCAGGCGGTGACCGCCCGCCGGCTGGCCCAGGACCGCCTGTTCCGCTGGCTGGCGAATACGGCGCTTGCCATCCTCCTGGTGATTGTGTTGCTGGCCGTGTGGCGCGACTACCAGTTGCCGTTGATGCTCCAGCGCTTCTACATGCCCGCTGGCGACCTGCCGCGGGCCAGCTTCGTAGAGGTCCAGGCGCTGCCCGGCGACGCGGTGGTCGGCCACGGCGGCGAGGTGGTCATCCAGGCCCGCGTGACCGACAACACGCCCAGCGGCATTCGCTGGTTGATGCGCCTGCTGGGCGCCACGCCCCAGGGCGCCCGCGTGCTGGCGTACCAGGCGGCGCCCGCGGAGGCCCGGGCGGTCGACGTGACCCGCGTCGAGCCGATGGCCCGTGTGCAGCGCGATCTGTTCCTGTTCACCCGCTCAGACCTGGACGAGACGTTCAGCTACGAAATCCGCACGGCCAACACCGCGTCGCCGCGATACGAGGTCAAGGTGGTCGCCCAGCCGCGTATCGTCGATCTGTCGATGCACGTCACGCCGCCGGACTACGCCGGCCTGCCGCCGCGCACCGAGACGAAGTTCGACCAGCCGCTGCGTCTGCTGCGGGGCGCGGCGGTGGCGATCGACTTCTCCGTCGACCAGGCCATCAACCGCGCCTGGCTGCGGATCGAAGGTCAGGACGAACCGGTGGCCGTCGACTGGGATGACCAGGCAAGGCGCGGTCGATACACCTTCGCGCCGACCGGCAGCGTGGAACTGGAAGTGCGGGCCGAGAACGAGTTCGGCTTCGAGAATGTCGAGCGTCAGGTGATTCGGTTGACCGTCCAGGAAGACCTTCCGCCGCGCATCATGCTCAACTATCCGCCGGCGGAGGTGACCGCGGTGGCGTCGGAGATCGTGCCGATCGACGCGCGCGTCGAAGACGACCTGGGCGTGGCGGAGGTGCAGATCACTTACCTGGTCAACCCCGATCCGGAGACCGAACAGCCGCGCAAGTCGATCCCGCTGAAGTTCCCCGAGGACCAGCCGATCCCGCAGGAGATTCTCACGGAGCTTGATCTGGCCATGACCAACGCCGGTCCGGGCGACACGGTGTCGGTGCAGGTTGTGGCGCGCGACGCGGCGGGCAACGAGGGGACCAGTCGCGAGGTGCTGATCCGTGTCGTGCCGTTCACACGCGGCGCTCACGAACAGCGTCGCCTGGTGGCGCTGCGTTTTGTCTCCGAAGCCCTGGGCAAGCTGGCCGCCGACGATGGCGGGGCAGTGGACGGCCAGCCGACCGACGGCGGCATCGATGTGGCCACCTGGGATGCGATCACCGCCGCGGCCAACCGCGACAACATCCCCCTGCCCGACTATCCCAACGTCCAGTCCCTGCTGCAGTTGCTGGAAATGGAGCAGTACTTGACCGACCGGGCCGACGATCAGCGCGACCTGCGTCATCTCAGCGGCCTGGTGCGCTTCGCCGCCGAACCGGCCATGATGCCCGACCCCCAGGCCGCGGCCGAATATCGCAGACAGACGTTCGAGCAGTTGTCCGGCGGGTTGATCCATCGGCTGGTCGGTTATCGTCAGTCGCGCAACCTCATCTGGCGGCTGTACGGCATGCGGTCCGAGGCGATTCGACTGGACGCCGAGCTGGCCAAGATCGCGGCCAGCGACGAACAGATGCCCTCCATGGTCTCGCTCAACAGCCGCAGCAGGATCTACCTCAAGGCGTTGGAGAAGCTCGGCGGCGACCTGCAGGCCCTGGCGGCTACGACCGACAAACTCGACGAAGAGGCGATCAAGGAATCGTTCACGACCATCAACACCGCCGGCTATTTCCTGGCGCGCGGCGGGCTGGCTCGCCGGCGCGAGTCGGCCGAGCAGGTTACCGCGGAGCTGAACAAGCTGATCGACGCGGCGGTGCGCCCGCTGCCCGAGCTGCTCACCGAGCACCTCAAGGCCCGTGCCGAACTGCATCGCCTGTACGACCAGACCGTGACGCGGGTCGCGGCGGCCGCGGCCGACCCGCAGGCGCAGGCCGCCGGCGACTGGCTGGCCATGGACGAAACGATGATGCAGCGCAACGCCACCTCGTGCATGACCGATCGCGTGCTGCGGATTCGCCTGCGCGATGCGATCGCTTCGGGCGATGGCTCCCGCCGCGCCGCCGCCGCCGAGGCCCTGATCACCAGCGTGCGTCAGCCCCCGGCGGAACTGGTCGCGGCCCGCGCGCTGAGCGATGCGACGGCCCGGGCATGGCGGCTCGCCCGTCTCCAGCAGATCGACCAGTTGAGCGATGAAGAACGCGCCCTGGAGACGGTGTTGATCGCGCTGGAGCATCGCGTGGCCGATGCCCCCGATCGCGCGGCACGGGTCTTCGCCGAGCTTCGGAAACAGACCGCCGGCATGCAGACCCTGCCCGAGGCGCTGGCCCGGACGCGCCCGACGGCGCGGGCCGTGGCCGACTGGGTCGGGCAGGACGCGATACCACTGCCCGATCGACTCATGGCCCTTCAAGAGAAGCTGGAGGCGACCGGCGAAGCGGTGGTGAAGCTGAACCAGACCATCGACGCCGGCGACGAACCCCAGATTCAACCGGCGGCCGCGGCCCTGGCCGCGGCCCTGGCCCAGGAGCTGAGCGCCTCGGACCTGATGCTCAACGCCGTGCGGGCGCGGCTCAACCGGTTGCCCGGGGCATCGGCCGCGGCGCGGACCGACGCGCTGGACGGCCTGACGCTGCGCTGGCGCGCGGCGCACGATCGGTTCCGCCTCCGCGCTCAAGCGGCGCTGGATGTCCTGCGGAACCTGGCCGCCGGCGACAGCACCGCCGAAGCCCGCGGCCTGTGGCAGGCCGAAGGCCAGCGACTTGTCTTCCTTCACAACACACTCGCCGGTCAGTTGACAGAGCTGACGGCGCTGCTGGAATCCGGCGAGATGAACACCGAAAGACAGGCGGTCTCGGGCGTGCTGCGACTGACCCACCGCATGGCGTCGACGCTGCTGGATCAGCAGCTCGACGAAGCCGGCCGGCGGACCGCGGCGGCGGTGCTGGCCGACGTGCCCGGCGCGGCGCTGACCTGGGCCAAGGCGTTCGTCCCTCAGATCGATCAAGCCGACGCGGCGCTGGTCGCGGCGCTGGATGCCGTCAGCCAGGCGCAGGCAGACGCCCGGGTCGCCGGCCGGCACTTGACCCAGGCCCGCGCGGCGCTGGACGCGGTGACGACGGGCATGCGCATCGTGGCCGACGATTCCTCCGTCACCGCGGTGGTCGGTCGCGTCGCGTCGCTGGCCGGACGGATCGAACAATTGCAGGGCGAACCACTGGACAGCCCCGAGGCGATCAATCGCGCCCGGTTCTTGCTGAAGGACATGACACGCGAGTCGGCGAGTCTGATCGCGGAGTTCGACCGCCCGCCGCCGGTCGAGGCCGCGATGGTTTTCCGCGGTGGGCCGCGGGTCGGTCAGTGGGCCAAGCCCTACGACCAGGATGTGCGCCACACGCAAGCTCGTCTGGCCTCGCTGGCCGAGCATTGCCGTCGCCAGTCCCTGCTGGCGGCGTTGGAGCCGCTGCGTGCGCAAGGCGATGCGGCGACGCCGCAGCGCGGCTACGCTTGGGCCGCGCTGGTTCATCGAATGGTGCGCGGCGACCTTTACCAGACCGGCGGGGTCCGCTCGGGGGGTGCAGGCACCAAGCCCAAAGTCGATGAATTCATCAAGTACCTCGAAGCCCAGTTGTCGCAGGCCAAACAGTTGGGCGAACTTAAACTCTACACGATCCCGGCAAAGCGGTATCTTGAGCTGGTCGGCGATTATCTGAAGTACTGATGATGACACACACGAGTTCGATATTTCGATTGATCGCCGCGGCGATCTGCCTGGGCGTCGCGCTGCCGGCGGCGCCGGTTGGCGCCCAGGCCGACGAAGAGCCGCCGCCGATCGAGCCGCAGCAGGTTCGCGCCGCGGTGGACGCGGGGCTGAAGTGGTTGGCCCAACAGCAGATTCAAAGCGGTGAAGAGGCCGGCGGCTGGTCCGCCGGCAGCTATCCGGTCGCGGTGACGAGTCTGGCCGGCCTGGCGTTCCTCGCCCACGGCCACCTGCCGACCGACCCGGAGTACGGCCACGTGGTGCGGGCGGCGATGGCCAACGTCCGTCAGGCCCAGACGTCCGACGGCTACCTCGGGGCGCGAGGCCGCTCGATGTACATTCACGCCATCGCGACGTTGTTCGGCCTGTCCTACCTGGGCATGGCCGAGGACATCCAGGCCGAGCCGGAGTTGGCCCAATGGGTGCGCCGCGCGACCAACCTCACCCAGCAGGCCCAGCAGGTGCCCAAGCGTTCGTTCGAAGCCGGCGGCTGGCGCTACCAGCCCCAGGCGATGGACAGCGACGTCTCGGTTACCAGTTGGCAACTGCTCAGTCTCCACGCCGCCCGGCAGTGCGGTTACGCCATCGACCCAAAGGCGTTCCCCGAGGGCCTGCGGTACGTCAACAGCGCGTGGATCGAAGACGAGGACGGCAATGTCGGTTTCGTTTACCACCCGAGCGTGTCGGTTCCCGAGCCCGAGGCGGGCGTGACCGGCGCGGCGCTGGGTGTGCTGCGCCTGCTGAATCAGCCCCGCGATCCCCGAGAAACCCAGGCCTTGAAGTATCTGGACGGCTTTCCGCCGGTCTGGCGCGGCACCAAGCAGAACAAGGGTTACTTCTTCTTCGTCAGCTTTTACAAATCCCTGGGCTATTTCCAGCAGGGCGATGCGGCATGGCGTGAGTTCCGCCCGCGCATCCAGCGCGTGCTGTTGGATCATCAGGCCGGCGACGGCCACTGGCCGTTCCCGGACAATTCCAAGGATGAGGTCACCCGAACCGGGCATGCCTACTCCACCGCCATGGCGCTGCTGATCCTGGGCATCGAGAACCAGTACCTGCCGATGTATCAGCGCCAGGCCGAGCTTTTCATCACCAAGTGAATTCCCCACCTGACCGAGAGGACGACTGCCATGAGCAAGCTTCTGAACATTCTGTGGATCGTGGCGATGCTGGCCGGCACCGGCGTTGCAGCGGCGGACGAGTGGCGGCACCTGGACGCCGAGGATGGCCTGCCGAGCAACGAAATCCAACTCATCAAGCCCGCCGACCGGGGCACGATGTGGATCGGCACGTTCAAGGGCCTGGTGACCGTGACCGACGGCAAGGTCAGCGAACCGATCATCGACCAGCAGACCTACTCGGTGTTGCGGGACAACGGCCAACTGATCGTGGGCACCAACCAGGGCGTGTTCCGAATCACCGACGACCAGAAGAAGCACGAGCTGCAGCAGTACCTGGTCACGCCGATCATCCAGTTCGACGACGACCACCTCTGGGCGTTGACGCGGAAAGGTGGGTTCGACGCTCGCAATTCCACCGTGATGCAGTTCGCCGATGGCCAATGGCAGCCGATCGAGTCGCTGCAAGGGCGCAGCGCCGTGGATGTGGTTCGCACGCATGACGGGCGGGTGTGGGTGGTGTTCGACGGCGACGGTGTGGGGCTGTTCGATCCGAAGCAGGGCGACAAGGAATTCAAGCACCTGCTGGAGGGGTTGAACGTCACGACATTGTTCGTCGATTCCCAGAACCGCGCATGGTTCGGACTTTGGGGCTCGGGCGTGACGATGTATGACGGCCAGCAGTTCCACGATCATCTGCGCAAGGAAGAGATCTACCCCTTTTCCATCCGCGAAAACCGGGGCGGGACGATCTGGGTGGCCACCAGTCAGACCGGTCTGTTCCGTTACGACGGCAAGAAGTGGGAAAACCAGTTGCGCGACGAAGGCGGCGTGAACCTGCTGGAAACCACAAGTGATGGTCGGGTCTGGATCAGCACGCAGGCCGTGGGCGGCTTGCGCTACCACAAGGACGGCAAGTGGGTCACGGTGTTGAAGGGTCCGCTGCCGATCAGTTGCCTGACCCAGGGGCCGGATGGCGCGATCTGGGCCGGCGGCGTGCTCGACGGGTTGCACGTGCTGCCCTCGAAGCAGTAAGACCTTTTCCTTTCAACTGGTGGGCGGTACTGCGCCTGCCGGTCGTGTTAAGTCGCAGGAGTTGGTGCCGACATGAGCAAGCCGTTTTCCTTGTCCATCGAGGTGGACCCACAGACCGGCCAGTTGCGGTCGCTGGCCGATCCGGAAACGTCGATCCCGCTGATTGCCTGCGAGCCCGGCGTGGAATTGCGCTTCAACGATGTCGATCTGCCCACGCGCCTGGTGGGCCACAACGAATCGACCGGTGAGCACATCGCCCAACTGAGCGGGACGATCGAGTCGGGCTATGGCGCCGCGGCGAGTTTGAGCGTTCGGCGCGTGATCAGCCGCGGGGGCAATCACCTGCGTCCGGGTCCGGCGAACTCGGTACACATCCGCTATGAGTTGACCCGCGTGCCGAACCAGCCGGCCGAGTCGGGCATCGACTACATCTGGCGGCGTGCGATCGAGGCGGCGGTGCGTCTGGAGACCCTGACGGTGCTGGGGGCGCCGATGCGCTGGTTCGGGCCCAACACCCGCATGCGCGCCCTGGCCATCGGGGGCACCGGCCCGCGCGAGCATGTCAGTTTAGAAGACGGCCCCGTCGCCGAAATCGTGCCCTGGCTTCAGACGCCGTTCCGCTCGGAGTTCCCCGGTCAACTCTCGGCCAACGGCGCGCTCTACTACGACCCGGAGACCCAGAAGTGGGTCTGGATGCTCGTCCGCCGCCCGGCGACCACCGGGCGCATCTGCTTCGACGAACACCACATCGCCTACCGCTTTGGTTACCACAAAGCCCTGCCGGTGGAGGATGAAGTGTTCACCCCCGCGGTCTCGCTGTTCTGGGGCCAGGGGCTGGACGCCGCCGACCAGATGCTCGCCCGGCAGTTCGATCAGTACCAAGAGCCGCCGGACTGGGCGTGGCACTCTGTCTGGTTCTGGCTTCACCCGGCCTGGGCTGTGGATGTGGACTTCGACGGCGCCGCCGAGGCGGTTAAGGTGCTGTCCGGCGAGTGCGGCGTCAATGGCTTCGGGCTGATGGTTCACGATGTGCCGCCGTCGGGCAACGATATCGATCCGGGAAGCTATGCCCCCTGTTTCACCGCCGGGGGCGAGCAGCCGATGCGCCGGCTGATGCAGGCCATTCATGATGCCCGCGCCCACAGCTACGCCTGGTTCAGTCGGCACGGCCACCGTCCCGACACGCTGGGCTACCAGGATCAATGGGCGGTACGCGGTGTGGATGGTCGGCCCGTCCGGCTGCGCACGCGGCCCGATGCGGGCGTCAACCTCGACATCATCAACCCCGCCGACCCGGACTTCCAGGATTACATCTTCCGATGGATCGAGTATTACGTCTGCTCGCTGGGCATCGACGGGCTGTTCTGGGATTCGGGCTACCAGCCGATCCCCCCGGACTTCGGCGACAAGCCGTACCTGCGCTTCCCCGGCGAGACCAACGCCCGGGCGATGCAGTTCTACCAGCGCGTGATGCGATTGGGCCGCACGCTCAGCGACGACTTCTTCCAGTGGGCCGAGGGCATCTCGCTGGATATGCCGATGAATCTGTTCTCCGTCGACGCCCGCAGCCACGGCGAGCACTCGGGCAACCGGTTCATGCAGCGGCTGGCCCACCTGGGCCCGCGCCGATTGATGTGGCGGTCGGCCTGGGCGCACGACCTGGCCTCGGGCTGGGTGATGCTCAACCCGGCGAACGACGTCGGGCGATCGATGGCGGATTACAAGGCGTTCGCGGCCGATCCCATGAACCGGTGGATTTGTCGCACCGTGCGCGAGCGCGGCGTGCGACACGCAACGGGCCTGGCCGACGGCGTGAGTCGACTCGACGAGTTTGTCGTGGTCAGCCCCAAAGCCGCGCCACAGACGGTGACCGTCCCCGAGGCGCCGGCCGACAAGCTGACGCACGTGATCTCCGGCAAGACCATCACCGGCAAGCGCCAAGGCGATGCGGTTGCCTTCGAACTCACCGAAGAAGGCGGCTACGGCTTCGATTAAACCCGGCGCCGCCTCTGCGCGGCATGCTCAGGCCTCCCGCTCGTACAGCACCGGGTTTTTCGGATCGGCCATCACCTCGCCCAGCTTCGTGCCGGGGGTCCACGTGGCCCAGTCGTTGCGCTGGTTTTGGTTCTTCGGCTCGACCAGCACCATGTCCCGATCCATGTAGATCACCGTGTGCACCTTGCGCGGCTGATCGGTGGTGTTCGGGCCGGCCCGGTGCAGCGTCCAGCCGTAGTGAAAACTCACCTCGCCCAGGTCGTACGGCTCATACACCTCGACCACGCCTTCGTTCTTGATCATCTGACGGATGCGTTGCTCGGATTCGTCGCTGATCTCGAGGTCGCGGCCGATGTTCTTCAGGTGGCTGCCCTTGCCAAAGCATAGCGGCCCCATCTCGATCGGCGTCTTCTGGAGGGGCATCCACGCGGTCACGGTCTGACCGCTCGCCATCGGCCAGTACTGCTGATCCACATGCCACGGCGTGAACCCGCCGGCCGGTTCCTTGTATAAGCACTGGTCGTGCCACATCCGCACGCCGACCGTGCCCAGCAGTTCCGTGGCGATTCGCGCCAGTCGCCGGCTGAACGAAAGCTCGCGGCATCGGGCGTCCATCTCCCAGACGTTGCTGACCTGGATGAACGCCTTGCTGTAAGTGTCGCGCTCCTGCATCGGCTTGAGGTTCTTGCCGCCGGCTTCGAGCGTGACGCGCGTCAGGTGCGGCTCGTAGTGCGCGATCGTCTCAGGCCGGAGCACATCCTTGAGCTTGATGAACCCGTCTTCACGGAACCGGCGAATCTGCTCTTCGTTCAACGCGTAGGGCGAATCGATATCCACGGTCTGTTCGGTGGGCATGGGGTTTCCTTCGCTTGAGGTGGGTCGGTGCTGCACTTTATTTTCATCTCGGTCAGACGCGATCGCCGCGCCGATCTGTGCGCCAAATGATACAATTATGTCGTCCTCGATCAATTTTGGGCAACAGCGGGAGCCGGATATGCGTGCTGAGCTGGAAACCGTGCCTGCGGGCGCTGGAATCGGCGAGCGGGCATCGGCGGGTCACCGGGTTGATCGAGGTGCTCGGTCGCCTCGCCGCGGCGCGCCAGACGCGCCGCCTGGCCAGCGGGCCGCAGCCGACGGCGGTGCGGTCGCGGAACCTTAGAGCAGGTTGCAGCGTTGCGTCGCGTCTGTCGGGTGCCACACCTTGTCCGCTTCAGCGGCAAGGTGTGAGCCGGTGCGGACGCCATCACACCTCGCCCTTCGGGACCAGGTGAGGCACCCACTACGGGTCGCCGAAAGATGCTCTAGAACCTGTCCAATTTCAACCGCGTCTTCCGCCGCCTGCGCCGCTGCACGCCCAGCGAGCATCGGCGATGGACGAGCCCGTGACGAACCTCACGGCCGGGGATAAAGCACCCCGCCGCAGCGGCGGGTGACTTCCGCCATCTCCGGATGAATCCGGTCGCAGCCATCAACCAGGCCGAAATTAGCGCGCTCCCCGTCGCCCAGTGCCCGGCCCAGCAGCGGCTGGTCGACATATTGAAACCAGTGCATGCCCACGAGGAACGGCAGGGCGAGGCAGCTTTTGGTGAATCGCTCGGCCGTGGCCGCGCGTTCGGCCTGGGTGAAGTGCGACAGGTGACAGGCGAGCATGCGCGCATCGGTCGCGGTGAACGAATACTCGGTGATGGCCAGCGGCTTGCCGCCGCACATCTCGTGCCACCGCCCGAGGAAGTCCGCGGCGTCCTCCGGCTGCTGCTTGTGCCACAGGTACCAGTTGATGCTGACCACATCCATGTGCGGCGCGGCGCCCTCGAGGATGCACGGCCGCGGCGGCAGGGCAAGGTAGCGGCAGCCGAGGAACAGGTGATTCGGATCGGCCTGGCGCATCTCCCGCCGCGCCACCTCGTAGTAGCGCGACACGAAGCGGCGGATAAAATCGTCGCACATCCGCTCGCCCTCCTCGCTGAGCCCCGGCGGGTTGGCCGCCATCTGTCGCTGCGCCAGCGGCTCGAAGCCGACAAACCCGGTGTTCCACGCGGCGTTGAGCTTCTGGATCGTGCCGTAGTGGTCGCGCAGCTCATCGATGAATTTCCTGCGGCTTTGCCAGTGCAACGGCAGGGCGAAAGGCGAGTGCCACGCCAGCCACGGCTCTTCATTCTTGAAAAAATAGCCCAGCAGCCATGGATCGTCACGGAACCGCGCCAGTTCCTCGAACCAGCCGCGCGCACGCGATTCGAAGGCGGGGTGGAACACATCGGGCAGATGCTTCAGCGGGAACAGGCCCGCGTCGGCCCCGGCCGCCAGGTCGCCGAAGTCGTGCTCGCACACGCGCTCGGCCGAGAAGCAGTAGGGCATGCAGCCGGTCTCGGCCAGGTGCAGGTCCGACCAGCAGGCCAGGGTGTTCATCCCCCAGTGCTTCAGCCGCGCCACCGCCGCTTCGCTCCACCGCTCGTGCCAACGCTCGCCCCACTTACGCAGCAGGTTGGCCATGTACAGGTTCACCACCGAGCTGTTCGGATCCCCACCGAAGGAATCAAGCGGATACATCTCCACTTCGCTCCGCTTGCCCGGCCGGGCGCCTTGCCAGGCGTCGAGCATCAGCCCCTCGCGCGGCGGCAGCCATTCGAATAACTCCTGCCGATCTTCGGTCCGGCAACGCAGGGTGCCGGCGCTGACGCAGCACGGCCCGAAGCTGCGGAACCGCGTGCCATCGGGCGTGATCAGCCACCACGCATCGTCGGCCTGTTCGGTGCGGAAAAATCCGGTCGCCTCGTGCCTGGGCCCCTCCGCCCAGCCGCCGAACCGGTCGCGCCCGGCCATCGGCGCCGGCAGCGGGGCCTGGGCGTCGGCGGCAAGCTCGGCCTCATCGTGGACCTTGCCCGGCCAGTCCCCGTGGCGATACTGACCGAACCGATCCACCCGCGGCGCGAAATACTCGGCGCCGCTCTGCGCCTCGACCGCCATGCCCGCCAGGCGCAGCTCGCCGGCCGGCTGATCGCGCCACTCCAGCAGCAGGTAATCCGCCGGGCCACGCTGGTGACAGATGCGCAGCGCCCGCGTGTCCAGGTCGATGCGGTTCTCGCCGTCGCTCAGCGTGTGATCGGACCACAGCTCGGTATGGCTGGCCAGCCAACCGGTGCCGCGAAGCCGGGCACGCAGCGTCACCGGGCCGTCGGCCCGAAGATGCACATGGAGCGTGAGCCGGGCGTGGTGTTGGTCGGCCAGGATCACGTCGCCCTCGGGGTTGGGCGTGAGGCGCACCGAGCAATCCGCCGCCGCGGGCCAGGCCATCTGGATCGTGTCGGTGCCGTGGGTCACCTGTGCCCCGCGCTGTGGCGTGGCGCGAATAAAACGAAGGGGCACGGTTTCAATCGACGTGTTCATGGAAGGTCCTATCAGGATGAAAAATCGGCGGCCGGTTCAAGCGTCAGCGTACCGAAGCGGCTGACCGCGTGGTGCTGCACGCAGCCGTGGGCCATGGCATACGGCGGCATGGCGCCGGTGTTGCGGTCGCGGCCGGTGGCGGTCCATTCGCTGCGTTCATCCTCGGCCCCAACCGTGCGGGTGAACTGCACGCCCATCACCGCGCCCGGCCCCGGCGGTGTGTCCAGCCCCAGCGCGGCCCACGGGATCGCCACCGTCGCGCTCCAGGCCTGAGCATCGCGGGCCACCGCCACCTCGCAGCGGCAGCGGTCCAGCAGCACCAACTCCCGGTCCAGGTGCAGCAGATGCCCGCAATGAAACGGGCTGTCGGTCCGAAGGTTGTTCACCGCCCGGCCGAAGGCGACCGCTCCCGCGGCGCTGACCACCAGCCGGTGATACGTCATCCGGTCCCGGTCGGCGTCGATCATGATCTGTACGTTGTCATCCCACCAGATGCGTTCGTCGTTCAGCCCGGTGGCGCCGGTGGTCAGGCGCGTCGTGTCCTGCTCGCAGCGCAGCGCGGCGTACAGATGCGCCTCATCCCACAGCAACCGCGCCTCGGTGACGTGCTCGGCCCGGCGAAGCGTGTGCGGGATCGTGAAACCCGTCGCGGCCGGTGCGGCTTGCCAGGGGGCGGCATCGGCCCGGCCGTCCAGCGCCGGCGCCGCCGTCGCGCGCACCGCGCGCGTGCGCCGCGGCGGGTCGGCGTGAAGGTCCGTCGGCCAGTCATCCGTGGCCAGCGGCTCGGCCGGAAAACCCGCCCCGTTGCACAGCGTGAAGTTCGATCCCTCGCTCATCGCATACCGCACCGCGGCCGGCTCGGGCACCTGGTCGCTGCGGCAGATCACCGCATCGCCTTCGATCGTCGCCTGGGCCCAGAAGAACCGGCGATCGGCCCCGGCCACGGCAAAGCCCTCCAGTTTCCCCCCGGCCGCGACCAGCCCGCCCTGGGTGTGATCGAACCGCAGACGCACCCGGTCGCCCAGCCATTGGGCTTGGGCCAACGTCGGCCCCCGGTCGACCACGTCGCGCCCCAGCACGTTTCGACGCACCACCCGCGCCAGCCGCTCGCCGACCGGTTCCTTGTAGATCGGGTGGATGTCGCCTTTCATCCCCAGGTCGATGCTGACCACCGTCCAGGCGCGGGGCAACTGGCGAGCGACCCGCTGCTGGGCCTGGATGACCACGTGCCACGGGCTGATTTCCTGCGGCCGGGCACCGGGGGCGCCGGGCGCGCCGGGGTAGTGGGGCAGTTGCACGATCACCATCCGCAAGTCGGGCCGGCC
>CAZUHK010000003.1:0-1317 GCA_964620345.1 uncultured Planctomycetaceae bacterium | reverse complement strand
GGATGACCACGTGCCACGGGCTGATTTCCTGCGGTCGGGGGCCGGGGGACCCGAGGGCCCCGGACGCGCCGGGGTAGTGGGGCAGTTGCACGATCACCATCCGCAAGTCGGGCCGGCCCCACTGCCGGCGCCAGTCTTCGAGCATGAGCTTGAGGTTCGCTTCATACTGGCCGGCCACGTCGAAGCCCCAGGCGTTGGATTCGCCTTGGTACCACGCCACGCCGCCCAGGGCGTAGGGGATGATCGGCTCGATGGCGCGGGCGTAGTTGGTGCCCGGGCACAGGCCGCGAGCATTGAGCACCAGGTCGATCGCCTTTTCGTGGTCCCCGCCGGCCTCGTCGAGCTTGGCCCGCCATTGCTCGGCCGGCAGCCGGTCGGGAAGCTGACGCCGCAGGATATCCCAGCCGGCGACGATCTCATGCTTCAGCCGCCGCTGCTGGTCGTAGGCGCCGATGCGGGTCCAGGTGGCAATGCCCGTGCCGCCCATCGCCGATTCGATCAGGCCCACCGGCACCTGCTCATCGCGCCACAGCGCCCGGGCGAAGAAGAAGGGCACGGCCCCGAAATCGGTCGCGGTTTCCGGCGTGCAGACGCGCCAGCCGGGCGGATCCGATTCGTCGTTCCACCCACGCAACGAACGGATCAAAGGCAGGTCGGCCTCGGCCGCCGCCCGCTCGCCGCCCGCGGCCGCCGGCAGCCGCATCGCCATGTTGCTCTGGCCCGAGCACAACCACACCTGCCCGACCCGCACATCGCCGATCGTCACCGACTGCGGCCGAACACCGTGGCCCGTTGCCTCGATCCTCAGCGAGGCCGCCTCGCGATCGGCCGGCTGCGGAGGCAGCGCCACCCGCCAGCGCCCGCGGGCGTCGGCCCGGGTCCGATGCGATCGGCCCTTGAACGACACGCTCACCGTCGCCCCCGCCGCCGCCTCGCCCCACACCGGCAGCGGTACATCGCGCTCAAGGACCATGTGATCGCTAAACACTCGCGGCAGTTTCAATGCAACGGCCATGCCCGCTCCGAGTTCCATCCGGTTCAGGCCGACAGATTAGTGCCTCGAAAAAATTGTGCAACGACACCGCGGCGGACGATGGAAATGCAGGTTGAGCGCAAGTCGCTCGCCGCTGGATTGCGTCGGATGGATTGCCGTGGCGGCGGTTTGATTCTGGTCCAGGACGATGCGTTGTTCCTGTCATCAAAGTCATCAAACGTGGATCACCCGACGGCAGTGACGGATTAATCCGCCTGGAAGCAATGAGGTACCACCGGTTGGCAAGTGATGTTGTCGATTCCCGGTAGATAAACCGTGCCGCG
>CAZUHK010000002.1:59901-60875 GCA_964620345.1 uncultured Planctomycetaceae bacterium | reverse complement strand
GTGCCCAGCACGGCGCACGCCGCGGCGCCGGCGGCAAGGCCCCAGCGGGCCGTCACGCCCACCGTCGCCAGTGCCACCACGCCGATCGCCAGCCACACCATCGGGTCCATCAGATTCATCTTGCGCTTTCGATGCGTTCACCGTGGCTTGGCGGCGCGGCGGCCGGGCGCGACAGGTCCGTGATGGTCTGCTGCGTCGTGGCGCGGCCCGACCGGCGGGGCTGGGCCATCACATCCTGATAGATTCGGTGCATCCGCTCGGCCACCCGCTGCCACGTGCAGCCGGCGCGGACCTGCTCGAGGCCGCGCTGCCCCAGCTCACGCGCCTGCCGCGGCGACCGGGCCAGGGCATCGAGCGCCGCGGCCAGGGCTGGGGCGTCCCGCTCGGGCACGACGCGGCCGCCGTCGCCGATGACTTCGGGAATGGCCCCGGATTCCGAGCCGACCACCGGCACGCCGCACGCATGGGCTTCGATAATCACCCGGCCGTACTGCTCCTTCCAGCTCGGTGTCGTCCGCGAAGCGAGCACCAGCACGTCCATCGCATTCATCAGGGCCGGCAATGCCTCAAGCGGCCGGCTGCCGAGAAACCGCACACGATCACCGATCGACAGTCGATCCGCCAGGTCACCAAACGCCTGCTGGTCCGGCCCGGAACCGGCCAGCAGCAGCGTCGTGCGTTCCTGCTGGGCGGCGACGGCCTGAATCAGCTCGCCCACGCCCTTGGCTTGGACCAGGCGACCGACGTAACCGACGGTGAACCCCTCGACGCCGAGCTGTCGGCGGCAGGCGGCGCGATCCATCGGCTTGAACAGCTCTGCATCCACCGCGTTGGGCACCACCGCCGCCGGGCCGGCGTAGCCCTTGCGCCGCACCACCTCGACCGCCTCGCGGCTGCGGCCGACCACGAAATCAGCATGGCCCAACGTGTATCGTCGCAACGCCTCGAACGGCGGCGGCAGCACCTTGCCTATA
>CAZUHK010000002.1:51761-59891 GCA_964620345.1 uncultured Planctomycetaceae bacterium | reverse complement strand
CGGTCTCCGAGACGATCCGCGCCCCGGGCGCCGCGCGGTCGCGCAGTCGGCAGGCGTGGGCGCTGGCCAGACTCCAGGGCTCTTCCCACAGGTCGATCACGTCCGGCTGAAACGCGCGAATTATCCGCCGAAGGCGCGGGTAATGGTGCATGTACGTCTGGGCCGGCCCCAGCCAGGGCCAGCGAACGCGGCCGATGTGAAGCGTGAAGCTGTCGCCGAGCGCCGGCTCGGCTTGCCGCCACTGCCCGTAGCGCTTCCAGCGGTCGGGCACGAGCACGCGAAGCTCGATGCCCGGCAGGCGGCCGATGCGGTCGGCCTTGCGCTGGCCCTCGGTCCGCGCCTGGCAGGTGTGGGAGATCAGCAGAACACGCATGGTCGATCAACGCTCCAGGGCCGCGGCCGTGGACACACCGGCCGGTGCTGCGACCGAAACGTCGGCACCGAGCACCTGCCGGTAGGCGTCCGCCGTCGCGGCCGCCATGCGATCCACGGTGAAGTGACTTTCGAACCGCTGCCGCCCTGCTTGCCCCATCGCCCGCCGCTTGGCCTTGTCCGCAAGCAGTTCGACGATCGCCTTGGCCATGGCTTGTGCGTTCATCGGCTCGATCAGCTCGCCGGTCCGGCCCGGCTGCACGATGTCCAGCGGTCCGCCGGCCTTTGTGGCCAGCACCGCGCGAGACAGGGCCATCGCCTCCAGCAGCACCAGGCCGAACGGCTCGGCCCGGGCCGGCAGGACGAACAGATCCCCCGCGGCGATGATGCTGCGCACATCTTCCCGGAACCCGAGCAACTGAACGTGCCGACCGAGGCCCAGCGATTCGATCCGGCCGGCCAACGCCTCGCGCTCGGCGCCCCGCCCGGCGACGACGCAGCGGCAGTCGGGCCGTTGTTTCAACGCGCGCCCCATCGCTTCGATAAGCGTCGCCACGTCCTTTTCCGGCTGCAGACGGGCGGCGCAGACGACCAGCGGCGCCTCGGCCGGCACGCCGAGCTCCGCCCGCACGTCGGCGGCCGGCCGTCGCGGTTCGGCCGCCGGGTCGGCCATGCCGTTGTGAACCACGGTGATCCGATCCAACGGGGCATCGCCCCGAGCCACCGCCGCGTCGCGCACCGCCGTGGAGATCGCGATCGTGTGGTCGATCTGCCCGGTCAACCATGCGTGAACCCGCCGCGAGACCCGTTGCTTCACCCCCCGACGATGCACCCGGCTTGGGCTGATGAAGTGCTGGGTCAATGCCACTTTCCCGCGCCGCGCCCGACGCCTGGCCAACGCCGCGTGCAGCGCCATCCGCCCGTTATGGGCGTGGATCAGGTCGATCGAACCTTCCTTCAGCCACCCCGCGAGTTGACGCACGACCGCCAGGTCGATCGCCCCGCGCTTGCGCACCGCCCGATGCTCGATGCCCGCCGCGCCCGCCCGCTGCGCCAGCGGCGTCGACGCCGGACAGCCCACCGCCGCGGCAAACCCCTGGTGCATCAACCCCTGGGCCAGGTCCAGCACATGCCGCTCGGTGCCGGCGAACACATCGGAATCGGTCAGCAGCAATGTGACGGCTCGGCCTGAGCGAAGCGGCGTCATGGGCTTGTCGCCGCCAGCGGGGTCGGTTGAACCAGCGTGATGTACTTGTCCAGGATGCTGGGCCATCGCAGCGACTCAACGGACTGAGCGATCTGGGAAACGGGGCAGTGGTGCCCATCGAGAAGTCGTGCGAGTTTCTCGGCGATCTCGCGTTCGTCCCTGGGATTGTCGAGCAGTTCGCCGGTCGCGCCTTCGTCCACCGCGATCGCGGCGCCGGCCAGGCGGCTGGTGAGCACGGGCAGGCCGCAGGCCATGGCTTCGACGATCACCAGGCCCCATGCCTCGTATTGCGTGGGCAAGGCGAAGACATCGCCCGCGGCGTAGTAGCGCCCCACGTCGTCGGTCGGCCCGGTGAAGTGAACCCGGCCGGTCAGGTTGAGCTCGGCGATGCGCTGGCGATAACGCGAGGCGTCCAGCCGCCCCACCGCCAGCAGCGCCACGCCCGGATCGTCCAGCCGCGCCATGGCCTCGATCAGCGGGCCAAAGCCCTTGCGCTCGGTTTCGTTGGCGACGAAGACGATCGTTTTCTGATCTTCGGTCAACCCCAGTTGGGCCCGAACGGTGTGTCTTTGGCTCTGCCTGCGTTCGAGATTGAACTCCGCGGGGCAATAGCCGTTGGACAGGACGGCGATGTCGTCGGGGGGAACGTGGTAATGCTCGATCAGGTCCATCTTCACCTGGTCGGTCAACGCGATGAGCTTGCGGTACTGCCGGCCGCCGAAGACCTGCCGCTCGAGCGCGAGGATGTAGCGGTGATAGGGGTTGGCGAGCTGGCGCAGCCGACCGCGCCAGTCGCGCTGGCTTCGGCTGATGCGCAGCCAGGCGGCGTGGACGCTGCCGACCCAGATCGTTCCGCCGGGCGGCGACATGACGCCGAACGCGCCGTGGGCGTCGAACGCGATCCCGGTCGCGTGCATCGCGCGACCGCAGGCACGGGGGAAGTGCCGGACGCGCGCCAGCGGCCGGCGCCGCGGGTAATCGACCTGATGGATCTTCACGCGCGCATCGATCGCCTCGCGGTCGTATTCGTGTGCGAACAGGTGGACGGCGTGCTCGCGCGTGGCCAGGTGATTGACCGCTTCGAGCACGACGCGCTCGACACCGCCGCGGCGGTAACAGCCGGGAAAGCTGACGGCGATGTTCACGCCTGCGCCCTGGCGAGGCGCTCGGCCGCCAGCCGCCGCTTCTCGCGTGTGCGGATGGTGAGGTAGGCCAGGGTCGCCATGCCCGCGGCGCACCAGGCCACGGTCAGCGCCCCGCGGCTCCAGTAGTGGTCGAACATGCCGTGGCCCAGTCGGCATAGCATCAGCCCGGTGCCGATCGCCAGCAGCGAGAATAATGGATCGTTGCGCGGCACCCGTTTGTGAGCCCACCAGACCATGCGGCCAAAGGCGACGAAGATCCAGACAAACGCCGCCAGGCCCAGCACGCCGGTCTCGGCGAGCGTGGAGAGGATCACGTTCGTCGCATCCACCAGCTTGCGGATGCCCGTGCCCGAACCGATCAGCGGGTTGGCCGTGAAGTGCGCCCAGAACTCCGCGGCGTTCTCGTAGCGGTGGGTGATGCTGTTGTGTCCCGCGGCCTTGAAGGTGAAGGCGTAATCCTGCGCCGACGGCGGCAAAAAGCTCCAGCAGACCAGGATCACCGGGATGCCCATGATGAGCAGCTTGCCGAGGGTCGCGACCTGTCGCCGCAGCATCATGATCCCCGCGCAGCCCAGGAACGCGCCCACCCACGCGCCGCGCGACAGACTCATCAGCAGGCCCGCCCCGATCAACAGCAGCACCGGTGTGAGCAGCAGGCGGTGGCGGGGGTTGCGCGCCTGAAACCACAGCTCGAAGGCGACCACGAAGATGCCCGCCAGCGAAGCGCCCGCGGCGTTCTTGTGGATGCCGATCGAGTAGGTCATGCCCATGATCGTCAGCACCGCCTGGAAGCACCCCACGCCCAGCAGCGCGTACAGGGCCGGCATCAGCCGATGCTTCGAGTCCACCATCGAAGCGAACACACCGACCGCGGCGACGAAGTAGACAATCATCTGCACGATCGACTTGACCGTCGCGCGTTCGTGATAGCTGATGATGCCCGAGAGGACACAGATCAACAGGTACACGGCGACCGGCCGCAACATCGGCCCGAATCGAAGCGGCCGGTCCCCCTGCATCTGCTTGATCGCCAGGACGGCGGCACAAAGGATCAAGCTCAGCTCGGAGATCGAGAAGTTGACCGGCAGGAAGCCCGGGGAGATGTCGTAGGGGAAGGGCGCACTGGCCAGGACCACCATCAGCGCCGCCTCGGGTTGCACGTAGGCGATCGCGATGAAAAGCAGGATGAACAGCGCGCCGGCCAGCGGCATCGCCACCTGGCCGAGGAAGTAGAGCGCCATGGCGGCAACGATCAGAATCGCCAGCCACTGGCGCCAGGCGAAGGGAACGGGTCGGGGGATGCTCAGCGATGCAGTCATGATTGATTCACACCCGTTGCCGGCGCGGCCAGCAGAACAACTGCCGGTAGATCAGCCAGCCGTACAGTCGAATCCGTTGGGCGGCCTTCGCGCGCGCGCCGGGCCGCACGAGGTACGCCAGCGTCCATACGGGCAATCGGCCCAGGCCGCCGACCGCCATGGCAAGCCGAAACGCGATCAGTCCGGCCGGGCCGTAGTGCTTCAATTGATACCGGTCGATGCCCTCGAAAAACAAGCGGTTGACCCGGGCACGGTCCGACGCCCCGCTGGCGCCGCCCAGGTGCGTCACTTGCGCCTGCGGCGTGAAGTGGATCGCCCAGCCGGCGTCGCGAATCCGCTTCTGCCAATCGGTTTCCTCGGCGTACATGAAGAAGCTCGGATCGAAACCGCCGACCTGCTCGACGACCTGCCGCCGCACCAGCAGGCAGGCGCCGATCGCCCAGTCGACCTCGCCGGCCTGATCGTGCGGCCAGCGGCGATAATCGCCCAGGCGCGACCGCGGCGGCGCTACCCGCGACACGCCCAGGTTCTCCAGCCAGGCCCGGCCGGGCGTGGGGTAGCGGAAACACGATCGCTACAGCGTACCATCTCGATTCAGCAACCTCGGCCCGACCACGCCGACCCGCGGGTGCTCGTCGAGATACTGAATCAAAACGTCAATCGCGCCGGGCGCCACGAAAGCGTCGCTGTTGAGCAACAGCAGATATCGGCCCGCCGCCCGCTCCATCGCCAGATTGTTCGCAGCACCAAACCCCAGGTTCCGGTCACTGGCGATCAACTGCACCCGCGGGAACCGCTGGGCAATCGCCTCGGCGCTGCCATCGTGCGAGTCGTTGTCCACCACGATCGTCTGGGCCTGAAGCTCGGCGAGCGCCGGCTCCAGATGGCTCAGACATTCCAGCGTGATCGGCCGGGTGTTGTAACTGACGATGATGACCGCGACCGCGCACGGCTCGACGGTCGAGGCGTGGCCGGGCGCGTCGCGGGTTGTACGTGGCGGATGATTCATATCTAAGCTGCCGGCGAGGCGACGATCGGATCCCGGGCCGGGACTTCCTGCGCCTGATCGATGCGGTGAACCAGGTCTGACGGACGCTGCAGGAGGCCGCGAAGCAGGAACCGATGGACCGCGATGGCGAAGGGGTTGGTCTGCCTGCCCGGGCGGACCCGCCACCACGCCTGCTCCGCCAGCTTGCGCAAGCACCACAGCAGCACGCCCGCCCGGTAGACCATCAGACCCGCCAGCCCGTGATGCTTGAGTATGTACTGATCGCGCGCGGCGTAGTAGTGCAGGGTGAAGCGCAGGCGCTGCGACCTGCCGCTTGTGCCGACCAGGTGCCGGACCTTCGTCCGGGCAACCAGGCCCAGCCGCCAGCCCTGATCGATCATGCGCTTCTCCCAGTCGGCCTCGTCGCCGTAGAAGAAGAAGCGTTCGTCGAACCCGCCGATCCGCTCGTAGACCGTCCGGCGAACCATCAGGCAGGCCCCCTTGAGGTAGACATCGGCCGGCTGTCTGCCCGACTCATGGGGCAGGGCCACGCCGCCGCCGCCGCGCAGCCGGGCAAGGCCGCTGCATTGGGCGAAGGCGCGGCCGGGCGTATCAAACCGGTGAGCGGATGCCTGGTGCGATCCATCGCCATTGACCAGGTGCGGCCCGGCGGCGGCAATCTCCGGGTTGCGGTCCATGTACTCCATGAGGCGATCCACCGTGCCCCGCTCGACGAATGCATCGGTGTTCAGCAGCAGGAAGTATCGCCCCGCCGCTCGGCTCATCGCCTGGTTGTTGGCCGCGCCGAAGCCCGCGTTGCGCTCGTTGGCGATCAACCGCACGCTCGCAAACCGCTCGGCCACGGCAGCCGCGGTGTCATCGGTCGAGGCGTTGTCGACCAGCCAGACCTCCGCCCGCAGACCGGCCAACCCGGCGTGCAGGGCATCCAGGCAATCCAGCGTCATCTCGCAGGTGTTGTAGCTGACGAGGATCACGCTCACGTCAACCGGGCAACCGCTCACGGCTTGGGCGCCTCCGCGGCGGCGACCACGCCTTGCAGCACCGCTTCGACCTGCTCCACACGGCTGGCCCAACTGTGCCCGGCAGCCAGATGCTGGCGGGCCGCCGCGTGCACGCCGTTCTCCAAGGCCGCGTCGTGCGCCGCGGCGAGGAAACCGGCGCTGTCCGGGGCCAACCGCACGAACTGCGGAAAGTCCCGAAAGCCCGCGACGGGTGTCGAAACGATCGGCTTGCCCGAGGCGAGGTATTCCCACAACTTGATCGGATTCAGACTCTCGGTGAACGGCGTCACACGATGCGGCACGATGCACACATCGAACGCTCGCATGTAATCGGGCACCTTGGCATACGGCACGGCGCCGGTCATCACGACGCGGCCGGTCTTCGTCAGCCGCCGCCGCTCGCGTTCGTTGAGGTGGCTTGGACCGATCAGCGCGACGGTGCCCTGGTTCATCCGCTGCGCCACCTGCTCGACGAGCGCGACATCCAGCCGGTCGCGGTGAACCGTGCCGGTGTAGCCGAACACCGGCCGCTCCCACGTCGAGGCCGCGTCGGGCAACGCCGCGTCGGTCAACACCGCCGCGTAGTGTCGGCAGTCCACGCCGTTCTTAATCAGGTGGACCTTGTGCGCGTACGGTCGCTTCGATGCCTCGAGTGCCTCGGAACAGACGATGATGGCGTCGGCCCGATCGCTGATCTGCTGATCCTGCTGAACGATCTGGCGTCGCAATCGGCCGTCCTGCTTGAAGTGCGTCCAGTCGTCGGTGATGTCGTAGACCACGCCGACCTCGCCCATCCGCCCGATCATGTGCGCCGCGTAATACGGGTTGAGCCACAGCAGCGGCCGGCGTGCATCGTCGTAGAAGCCAAGCCGCCGGCCCTCGCGTCGGACGTGCCGCCGCACCACCGCCTGGTTGGTCCACCGCGCGGGGGGTGTGCGGTTGGGCAACCACTTCGCCGGCCGGGTGACCGTCACGTTCGGCAGGTCCGACAGGCGGCAGGTCTCACGGCCGCACATCTCGTCGGGCCGCCCCCGCCGAACCGCCGCGGACATGTCCACCGCGGGCCCGACAAAAAGAATCCGCCGGAACGGCTTGCGCCGCGCCAACGCCGCGCAGAAAAACTGGTTCCGCCGCCAGACCTCGTCCCACGGCTCGAGCGAGACGAAGATGATGTCGTTCGTGGCTTGTTCAGCGCCAGGGGTCATGGGTTGAACCGATAGGCCAGCGTGTCGTTGTCGATCTTCGCAACGCGGTACCGCAGATCGAGGAGCATCGACACCGCCGCGTTCCAATCCGCGTCGCTCAGATGCACGTGCTCAAAGTTCACGATCGCGGGCTTGCGCCGCGGAAGGTCAGCCAGCTTGAGGATTTCGTAGTCAAAGCCCTCGCAGTCGATCTGCAGAATGTCGAACCGGTCGAGCTGCGCCTCTTCGAGCACGCCGTCGAACGTCAGGCACCGCACGCGCTCCTCCACGAGCACGCGGTCGATGTTTGGGATCAGCCCACGATGCCGCAGCAGGTGCTCGCGCTCGAACGAAGCGCTGCCGGCCGCCCAGTCGGGGACATCCGCGTCGTCGGCCACCCGGTACAGCGTGCGTTGGCCGGGCACCGCGTCGACCGCGGCGTTGACGCAGCGGATTCGGGGATGGTCGGCCACGTTTTGCCGAAGTTTGGCGAACATCGCCGCCTGCGGCTCGACCAGCACGCCCGCCCAGCCGTACAGGATTGCGATCGGCACCAAGCCCTCGGCGAGCACGCCATCGTTGGCGCCGATCTCCACGAACGTGATGTCCGCCTTGTAGCGCGAAAGGTGCGCGGCGACCAGTTCCATACTGGCCCGCAGTTCAGCGTCAGGCCGATCCAGCAGGACGCGCGGCTTGCGGACCAGATCGAGCGAAAGCCGTTTGCCGACGTTCTTGATTCTTGAACCGAATCGGTGTTGCATGGATTTCTTCGTGAGCCGACGCGGCGTGTCACGCCGGACGGGCCTGCGCACGCAGACAGCGGCTGAGGAGCTCGGCGACGGCCGGCCAGCGGTACGCCGCGCGTAAGGATGCCGAGCAGGCACAACGCCTCC
>CAZUHK010000002.1:45569-51751 GCA_964620345.1 uncultured Planctomycetaceae bacterium | reverse complement strand
CGCGGTCGCGGCCACGTCGTCCAGCGGGACAAACCGCGTGCCGGGCCCGGCCACCTCCCGGTGGGCTGGGATGTCAGACGCGATGACCGGCGCGCCAAAGGCCGCGGCCTCCACCAGGGGCCGACCGAAACCCTCGTAGCGCGAGAGCGAGATGAACGCCGCGCAATTTGAGTAAAGACCGTGCAACGCCTGTTCGGGCAGATAGCCCGGCAGCTCGACGGACCGCGCCAGTTCGGGCCTTTCGCGAAGGTATGCTTCGAGGGGTTGTTGCTGACTGTGCAGCGCACCGGCGATCACCAGTCGCAGCGGCGGCGGCGAGCCATCGCCGCGGATGAAACTTTCATAGGCCTCGATGAGCTGCCGCCAGTTCTTATAAGGGTTGGCCAGATTCACCGCGAGCAAGAACGGCGGCTCGGCGTTGAAGCCCTCGGGCAACGCAGCCGGTCGCGCCGGCTGCTCAAAGCCGTTGGGGACGATGGTGGTCCTGGATTCATCCCAATTCAGATGCTTGACGATGTCGCGCCGTGTCGCCTCGGACACCGTCACGATGTGATGAATCCACCGGCGAGCGAATGACCAGCTCCGCGGGACGATCGGGGCCTGGCGCTGGCGCCCTTCGTTGTCTCGCAAAACGTGTTGCAGATCGTGTACGGTGATCACGTTGCGGCAGCCGGTCGGCACATAGATCGGTCGGAACTCATTGAAGCAACGCCAGTAGACCTTGCACCGCATCCGCCGTGCGCACCACGGCGAGGCGATGTGGGCGCGCTTCTGCCCGCCGACGGGGTGAACGCGGATGTTGTTCCGACGGGTCAGCTCGGCCAATCGCGGCGGCACCTCGCGGCCCCGAATCTGCACGTGCAGCGACATGGTCGAATCATGGTCCGCCAGGGCTTTGATCGACTGATAGGCGTAGACCTGCCAGCCGCGCCAAACCGGGGCCTCCAGCCCCCGCGCGTCGACACAGACGTTCAGCCGACTGCCGATTGCCATCGGCGGCACGGGCGGCGGGGTCGGTCGAACCGGTTGCAGAACCGTCACGCCACCGCCTCGAGCAACGATCGCCATTGGGTCGGCCATGAAAAGCGCTTCGCCTGTTCGCGTGCGGCTTCGCGGTGCTTCTGGCGCACCTGGCCGTTATCCAGCAGCAGGCGCAGTTGCTCAGCAAACGCAGCGGTGTCCGGTGGGTCGAACAGCAGCGCTGCGTCGCCGACTTCTTCGGGGATGCCGCCGCGCCTCGACGCCACCACCGCCATGCCGCACGCCATGCCCTCCAGCACCGTCAGCGGGCACGGGTCGTCCCAGTTCGATGGCACGCAGAAGATCGACCCGCGGGCGTATTCCTCGAGTACCGCCGCGCGATCGCGGAACGGCACGAACACCACCCGATCGCCAAGCGGCCTGGCCAGCTCGCGCAATCGCTGTTCGTAAGGGCTGAGCGCGCCGTCGGCCGCGAACCCCGAACTGCCGACGATGCGGACCTGAAACGGCCCGACCTCTTTGCCGAGTTTCGCCGCCGCTTCCAGCAGCAGGTGAGGCCCTTTTTGTTCCACGACCCGACCAACAAAGAGGATGACCGGCGGATCGGGGGGCTTCGCTTCGCTTGGCCCAAATCGCTCGACATCCACACCGTTGTGTACGACGCGAATCCGCTCGTGCCACCGTTCGTCGATGCGCTGGCGCGTCCGGTCCGCGATGTAATGGCTGCAACAGATCAGCCGATCCGAAGCCGCGGCGATTCGGCCGGCCTCACGCGGGTTGTAGGTGCCCCACAACTCGTTGTTGGCCCAGAGGCAGACGATCGCCCGGGGGAAGCGGCGTTTGAGCATCGGTAGCGCCACCGGGTTGTTGTGTACCAGGATCGGGCCGGCGAACGCCGGGTCGATCGCATCGAGGTAGGGCCGGTACGCCCGCTTGCCAAAGTGGCGCCCAAGGCCGACGCGGCCGGCGGCCATGTCGATCGCCTTCTGCCATCGCACAGGCGGCGCCGTCGGCGGCACCTCGATGCACTCACCCACCGGGTAATCGTGCCGCGTGCCTTGACTGACCAGCACCCGCGTCCGGCCACCATGTCGGGCGTGCACGCGGGCGATCTCGTAGATGATCGTCACCAGCGCGCTGCCGGTGGACGCGGAGTAGTGATCGCCGGGCGTGGGGATCTGCACCAGGGTCTCAAGCCGCGGATCGCCCTGCCATCCTTCGCCGCCGGTCGTGGGCCGGGCGAAGTTCGCGGTTGCCAGCGTGTGGCTCATGGACGCGCCCCCGGAGCTGATACAAGGTGCAGGTCATCCCCCGTCGTCGCGACGTGCGATGGATCGGCGGCCTTGCCGCGGCGAACATCCTGATAGATTTCCAGTAAAGCCGCCATGTTTGCCGTTTCGCTGCGATCCTCGACAAGTCGCCGACAACCGGCGACGAAACTTTCTCGATCGGACATCAGTCGGCCGAGCACCGGCTCGAACGGTTGCCCCGCGTCCCAAGCCAGCCCGGCGTGACAGGTCAACACCGTCGCCTGGTTGCCCACGCCCTCGCTGGCGATCACCGGCACGCCGCGCGCCGCCGCCTCGAGCACGATCATGGGGCACGGATCGAAGCGACTGGGCACCGCCACGACATCGCAAGCCGCGAGGAATCGGCGCGGCTCGATCAGCCCCACGCCCCTCATGCGACCGGCCAACCGCTCATCCACGAAGCCATCGGTCATCTGTCCGGCCATCAGCAGGTACGCACCGGGCATGGCCGCTATCGCGTCGAGCAACTCGGCGTAACCCTTGCGGCGCTGCAGGCCGCCGAGATAGCCGACCACCGGTTGCGAGACATCGCCGATGCCATAATGTCGGCGAGCTTCGGTGCGCTCGGTTTCGCTGATCGGATCCCACAACGGCGCGGCGTTTTCCAACACACGCCAACGCGGCGGCAGGCCGTAGAGCCGATCAAACTCGCTGCGGATCAACGCGCTGACAAAGAGCATCTGCGTACTCGGATTCCACCGCCGGTAGCATCGGTCCTCCACGCGCATCACGGCCTGCTGCTGCCAGCGTCGGACCGCGGCGCCAAGGCCCGTTCCGCTCACCAGGCAGCCCCGCTCGTGCGCGACCCGCGTGAGAAAATGGCACTGGAACACATCGCAAAGATCGGCGATCTGCGGCTGATGGCCGTGCACCACATCGAACGTTCGCCCGCCCAGGGCCCGCTTGATGAAATGGCGGGCGGTCAGCCACTTCAGCGCGAAGCCGCGCCGCGGGTTGTACAGCTTCAGCCACTCGACCTCGCCGTGGAGCGACTCATCGAGCCGATGGGCGACGACGGACACGCGATAGCCCGCACGCAGCGCGGCGCGAACCTCCGCCGCCGCGATCTTCCCGATCGCGTTGTAGGGCCCGATGGCCTCAAAGATCATGCAAAGCGTGGGCGGGATCACGTGCCGCTTTCTTTTTTCGCAGCCACGGCCGGGGCCGCGGCCTGCCGGCGCTGCGCCAGCTTCTTGTCGAGCTGCCGCTTGACCAGTTTGGCCCACCACCGGGCCTGCCAGCGGCGATAGCCGATCGGCCCGTACCAGCCCGACCGCCGCAACGCCTCGAAGAACGCCGGCCGATCCGGGTTCGTGAACCCCTGCTCCCACGGCTTGTTGCCGGTGAAGTGAATGATCTTCGCCCGCTTGCGAATCTGCTCGTACGGCTCGCCGAGAAACTCGGTCTCTGATCCCCCAAGCCGCCGAATGCGATCCGGCCCGCCGGTCTGCAGGTTCCAGCCGAGATCCATCTCGCGCCACGTGCCGCGAAGGGTGAAGTTCAGCGGATCCTGTCCCGGCCAGCGGCAGGTGTCCGGGTGATCCGAAAGCGTGCGGCAGGCATTCTCGTGCACATCGTGCGCACGCCAGTAATCGACGTTGATCGCGAGCACCCCCGAGTTGAAGTACCGCTGCTGTGGGGTGTAAGGCAGCCAGTCGCCGACCCGTTTGCCGTTGAAGCGTTGCTCGTAGGTCGGGATGCTGTAATCACGGACGGCGACCACCGAGACGTCATCGGCGACCGCGTCCTGGAGTTCGGCGATGTTGCACTGCACCACCAGATCGCTGTCCAGATAGACCGCGCGGCTGCACGATTCGGGCACCAGCTTCGGGATGGCATAACGATAGAACACGGTCTGGTTGAAATTGGTGTTGCGAAAGACGTAGTGGGTCAGGTCGGGCAGCCACTTGTCCGGCACGTGAGGCCAGTGCACCTCAAGCTCGACGCCGCGCGGGCAGTGCCGTCGGGCCAGGTGCTCCAGCCGCCGTCGGCTCGATTCGCTCAGGCCCCCGTCCAGCAGGTGCAGCGCGATCCGGTCGATGTTGCTCACGTTCCGCAGGCACGACGTGAGCGTCACGGCCAGCGGCATCGAGAACTTTTCATCCGCCACGAAGAACAGCGTGAGCGATCGATCGTCGGTCAGGGTCAAGCCAGTATCCTTCAGAAGATGACGCCAGCGGTCGCCGGCTCGTGTTTCACCCGGCGGCCTGCGGGCGTCGCCGGGCGACGGCCCGCGACAACCGCGGTCGCAGCTTCCAGTGCCAAGTCTTGTGCAATCCACGAACAATAAGCCGGCGATACCATGCGACGAGCCATGCGGCGTAGCCGATCTTCGAGAACCATCGGCTGGCCTTGAGCTCGGCGACGAACCTCGGCCGCTCGGGGTTGGTAAAACCCTGGTTCCACGGCTTGGCCCCGGTGAAATGGATCAGCTTGGCTTCGCGCTGCAGTTGCCCGAAGCTCATGCCTGTTCGTTGTTCGACCGTCATGCCGCGCCGGCTGAGCTTGTCGCGGCAGGTCGGTGGGAAGTTCCAGGTCAGCGGCAACGCATGCCAGCGGCCCACGAGCGCATAGTTCAGCGCATCCTGGTCGGCCAGCCAACACCAGCGATGATGGTCGCTAAGAAACTGCGCGGCCTGGCGAGCCACCCCGTGTTCCCGCCAGTAATCAAGATTCATCACAATGGCGCCCGCGTTGAAATAGGGCTGCTCGGGGTCGATGCCGAGCTGTTCCATGAATTCAGGTCGATCCGCGCAGCGTCGGCCCCACGTCGGCAGGCAGTAGTCCGGCGTGGCCGCGATCGCCGCCTCATCGGGCATCGCCTGATCCATCTGAACAAGGTCGGCCTTGATCAGCGTGTCCCCGTCCAGATAGATGGCGCGGCTCGCATCGGCTGGCATGAACATCGGCGCTCCCAGCCGGTACAGCGTGGCCTCCTTGAGTGAACTGCTGCTGAAGTCCAGCTCGGCGTTCGCCCACCACTCGCTCGAGGGTTTGACGAAATGAAACGTCAGTTGATGGGACGAAGTCGCCTGGCGGGCAACCCGCTCGATTCGCCGACGCTGCCACGGTTTGAGTCCACCGTCGACGATCCAGACTTCGACCTCGACTTCGGCGTTCAAGTGCCTCAACGCCGAATGCAGCGACACCGCCGTGGGCATGGCGAAGTTGGCGTCCGCGGCGTAAATCAGGTGCAACGGCTCGGCGGGCTTCACAGTGTCACCTCGTCGTGGTTCATGACGAACGGCGGTTGGGACGCGCTCGGCCCGAACCGGGCCGCGGCGCAGCGCCACCATGCGTCGATCCGCCACGGCGCGACGCCCAGCGCCCGCCGCCAGCACCAGTGGGCATGATCGGCTTGCCCGTCGGCCCGCAACCGCGCCGCCACCTGCATCCACTGCCGCGCCAACCCGCCGCGCCACGCCCGCCAGGGCATCGCCCGGCTGCCGCCCAACGCGCGGGCGAACCGGTCGAGCATCATCACCCGCTGGGCTTCGATCCGCACATCCCGATCCTCGGTCAGGTGCGCCGCGCTGAGCCGCCGCACGCCCGTGGCGCGGCGGATCTGCACCTTGATCCGCGGCACGTACGCCCAGCGGCCTTCCATGCTCAGCTTCAGGTGCAGGTCATAATCCTCACTGCAGGTCAGGGTCGGGTCGTAGCCGCCAAGCTTGCGGAACAGGCCGGCCCGGACCACGGTGCAGGACGGTGTGGGCGGGCCGTACAGAAACATGCGGCGGGTGGTGTCGCTTGCGTAGACCGACAGGTCGCGATCGCGCCGCTCGCCGGTGCGGGTGTCGACGAACTGCTGATCGCAGAACGAGGCGGCCGCGGTCGGGTCTTGGGTCAATGGGCGCACCATGCGTTCGAGGTAATCGTCCGGCCACAGGT
>CAZUHK010000002.1:0-45559 GCA_964620345.1 uncultured Planctomycetaceae bacterium | reverse complement strand
CACAGGTCGTCGGAGTCGATCATGGCCAGCACGTCGCAATCGGTCAGCTCGGCCGCGGCGCGGTTCCGCGCCGCCGAGACGCCGCCACGGTCCTGGCCGACGAGCCGACAATCGAAGGCCGGGCTGTGTTGATCCAGGTGCGACTGGATGTTCGCGGCCGTGGCATCGGTCGAGCCGTCATCGACGATCAGCAGCCGATGCGGGGGCCGTGACTGACGCAGCACGCAGTCGATGGCGTCGAGCACGATGCGCGGGCGGTTGTAGACGGGGATGATCACACCGACGCGCGCGTCGTCGCTCGGGCTCGGCGGCATCGGGTCCGCGTGGCTCACCCGGTCGGGCTGGATCGTCTGGATGTTCACGTTGATGCGTGCGCCGCTGCCGGCGTGGCGCGCGTCATGCCCAGCGCGTCGCGATAGACGGCCTGGTATTCGCTGGTGATGCGCTGCCAGCCGAACAACGCCGCCCGATTTTCAGCGCCGGCGGCCATGCGATCGCGCATCGCCGGATCGTCGAGCATTGTCTTCAGTGCCGCGGCGAACTGCTCGACGTTGTCGCGCTCGACGATCAGGCCGGTCTCGCCGTCGATGAACGCCTCGGGCACGCCGCCGACGCTCGTGCCGACCATCGTCTTTCCCGCGGCCATCGTCTCGGCGCAGACCACGGGCAGCCCTTCATCGGTGCGCGAGGGCAGGGCGACGAACATCGCGCCGCGGAACAGGGAAGCGGTCTTCGGCCGATCGGCGCGGCCCAGGAAGTGCACGCCCGCCGATTCGGTCAGCCCCAGCTTCTTCGCAAGATCGCGGTACGCATCGAGGTCCGGCCCGTCGCCGGCCAGCAGCAGGTCGACGCCTTCGGGCTGAACCTGCTTCCACGCTTGGAGCAGCACGTCGAAGCCCTTCTGCGGCACCATCCGACCCAGCGCCAGCACGTACGGCCGGTCGTGCTGGTACGGCTCGGCCACGCGGAAGTCATCCACGCTGGCGCCGTTGAAGATGACCCGGCCCTTGTGCTCAAGCGATTGGCCGAGAAACGCCTCGCCATCGGCCAGCGTCTTGGCCGACACGCCGGTGACGATGTCCGCCTCACCCAACGCCTGACGCATCAGGTTCTGAGCGAACGGCTCACGCTCGAAGATTCGCCGAGCGTCCATGGTCAACTCGCCCTGCAGCGTGACGACCAGCGGCAGCCCCAGCGCCCGACGGGCATGCAGGGCGTACACCGCCTGGCAGCTCACGCCTTGAACGTGAAGCACCTGGGCCCCTGTTCGACGCAGCACATCAACAACCTGTCGCCGCACCGTTCTGTGCGTCAGGTGATAGCTGACGTGGGCCTTGAGGTTGCCCGTGGCCGGGACGCGCATCGGGAAGCGATGGATCGGCAGGCCTTCGTGCACTTCGCAGGCCGGCAGATCGCGCGGCCAGCGGTTGACCAGCAGCGTCGGCTCGTCGCCGCGCCGCTTCAACTCCAGGCACAACTGGCGCACCAGCTCCTCAATACCCCCGAGACTCGGGTGGAACGCACTGGGGAAAACGGCGGGCTTCATGGGCATGCAATAATGAGTGGGCGTTCTGTGCGGGCTTCCGTCGAAGGCAACCTGCCTTCTGCGGTTCGGACGATCAGCCATAGTGCTGCACCCACACATCATGCCGTATGTTCTGAACGAAACCGAGCAGGGTCCATGCGATGAGGCATCCAGCCACCGTCCAGGCGATGCGCGGCCGCTTGCGGCCGACGAAAGCCAAGGCCGCGGCCATCAGCAGGGTCTGGGCAACGAGCAAGCCGGGCACATACCGCTCGATCAGCAATATGTTCTTGCCGCTCACAACAAACGTGCCAAGCATCAGCAATATCGCTGTAGCCCAAAGAATACCAGGCACGTTAGAGTCGCTTCGCCATGTTCGCACGGCCCCGATCAACTGCAATGCCAGCACGCCCGCGGCCAGCGCGATCCAGAGCATTGGGCCAACGAGCGGCACGCTTCGCACAACGTACGACGCATGGCCGGAGAAGACGTGGTGCGCCGGCATTCCGGCCGATCGCCAATCTATCGCCTCCGGAAGCCAGCCCAGTCTCTCGCTGGTTTGGAACTGCTGGGCGGCCCACCAGCAAAGCGGCAACCAGAGCAGCACCGACAGGACGATCGCCACCAGTCGTCGCCAGTCCGGCCGCCGGTCGGCCACGGCGGCCAACGCGGCGGCCACGACGACGGGCACGAACGAGAAATGGCTGGCCAAACCGACCACCAATAGCACCACCCACGCGCAGAAGCCCCGCCCCTTGGGTCGCTGGCGGCAGACCGACAACCACGTCACCGCCGCCGTGCATAACACCACCAGGGCATACGGGCGAATGATCGAAGTCAGGTAGATCACCTGGGCATTCAGCGCGAACAGCGCCAAGGCCAGCACCGCCCACCAACCACTAGCTAGACGTCGTGCCACCACATAGACCAACATCGCTGCGGAGACGAAGAATATCAGGTTGAGCGATCGCAACCACGCGGGGTTTTCGCCAACGAGCTGTCGCCAAGCATACAGAAGACTGAAATAGACCGGCTGATGACCGCCCTCGGCTCTGGCGACGAGCATGCGCGTAAAGGGCTGGGCCACGTCCTCTGCGCTTCGCAGTTCATCCCCCCACAATGGCGATTGACCGAGGTCGGCAAGGTACATCGCGCTGACCAAGACCACTAGTGCCGCCGCAAACAGATGCTGCACCCGCTTGGTTCGATTGATGCGGCGTTGCACTCCGGCCAGAGATGTGGAGATAGCTCGGCTCATGATATCTGCGATGCCGGTGCGCGTTTTGTCTTCGCGTCGGAGTGGTGGGCTTCGGGAAGCGGATCATATCGTCCCATCACGTTGCACCAGCCGTGTTCCTGCGCCCGCCGAAGCCCCACCCATCGCATGTCTTCAAACATCTGTGGCGAATCCAGCGTCTCGCTGATCGTTGCCCCTAACGACAGCTCCTCAATACCCCCGAGACTCGGGTGGAACGCACTGGGGAAAACGGCGGGCTTCATCGAATCTCCTGAAGCGGCCTCGCCGAAGATTCGTCGGGCTGCTTGGCTTCAACTCGCGTTGCCAGATAGGTGCGATCGGCGCGGCTCACCAGTTGCACCTCGAATCCCGCCTCTTCGAGCAACAGACTGGCGGCGTCCTTGCGGCCGTCCTGCCAAAGCTCACGCTGCCCTTCAAATAGCACATGCCGTAGCGTACTGCTCGCTAGCGTACGTCGCATCCCCGCGAGCACCTGATCCTCAAAGCCCTCGACGTCCATCTTGATCACGTTCGGCGGCGGGCTCACCCCAGCGTCCACGATGTTATCTGCTGTATCGGTCAGCACGGGCAGGCGGATGTGATACTCGGTTTCCGGCCATGGCGTGAGGGACGAAAGACCCGCTTCATGCATGTTTGGGACCGAGAGCGTCGTGTACTCGCGACGGGGTCCTACTGCAAGGCAGATCGGCGTGACCGGTGATTCGTTGGCTATACAGTGTCGCATCAGTCGGTGGAAGACAACGGGAGAGGCCTCGAAGGCGTAGGCGCGTAAGCTTGGCACGAGACGACCGAGTGTGATCGCATGGCAACCAATGTTGGCCCCGATATCCCAATAGACATCCCCGTCAGCGACCAGCTCCCGGAGACAGGCGAGCGTTTCGGGCTCATATTCGCCGAAGCGAAGGATCGCTCGCTCCAATCGTGATCGGAAATCTAGCCACATGGTTACGCCGTGTCGTGTAACGGCTTTGTGCAAACCATTCTCACGCTTGGCAGAGTACCACTGAAGCAGACGGCCAGCCCCCCTGACCCTCCGACGGTAGGCAGAACAGAGAATTGTGGAAATCATCGCATCAACGATCCCGACTGTGACAATACTTTCTCCTTGCGCCGTCGAGTTGTGATCAGTCCGCGGCCAACAGTATTCGAAGCACTTGTGGTTGGCCTAGGCATTGCGCGGCCTGAGGGGCGGGTTCGCCGCTCGCGGGTGCCGACATTCCGCGTCCAACTGCTGATATAGGGCTTCGTATGCGGCGCTCACCTTTGCCCAGGAATAGACAGCAGCTCTTGTCAGGCAAGCGGCCCGTAGCCGAGATCGCTGGTCGGAGTCTTGCAGCAGATTCAGCAGGGCGTTGCCAAGTTCGTGTGGTTCGACGATGCATCCGAACTCGCCACCGCCTAAAACTTCCAACGCGCCGGGATTGGGCGTGGCGACGACCGGGGTGCCGCTGGCCATGGCTTCGATGTACGGCACGCCGAAGCCCTCGTAACTGCTGGGCAGGCAGAACAGGGTGGCGCGGCGGTAGCGGTCGGCCAGATCCGAGGTGCTCAGCCGGCCGAGCACTTGGACGCCGGGCGCCGGCGGGGCATCGCCGCAGACCATCCACAGTCGGGCGTCGGGGATGGCCGGACGGACGATCTGCTGAAACTGCTCCATCAGCAGCTTGCCCCGCTTGCGGTTGTGATACGTGCCGACGAAGAGGATCGTCGGTCGCTTTTCTTTCTGGTCGAGCGGGCAGGGGTAGAACGCATCGAGATCGACGCCGTTGACGATCACATCATCCACGCCCGGGTAGTAGCGGCAGGTATCGCGGGAGATGCACACCGTCCGGTCGGCCACGCGCGTCGCGAGCAACTCGCTCAAGCCGAGCATGACCATCCGCAGCTTGCCCTTGAGCGAAGGCACGTGGCGTGCCTCGGCGAGGCACGAGCCGTGCATCGTCCGCACGTGCGGTGGGTACTTGCGACCCCACAGCCAGTAGTCATCGCCGTGGGCGTGAATCAGATCAAAGTTTTGCAAACCCACTTTTCGCAGGTTCCATGCGAAACGGAACGTTTTCACCTTTTGCCCGACATCCACGCGATGGTGATCGTATCGCGCATCTTCACCGGGGCGATCGGGGCTGAACATCGTCACACGATGGCCGCGCTTGACCAGCGCGTTGGCCATGTAGTGGGCCTGCCAGCCCGAGCCGATCTTGCTGTCGCCGGGCAGGTAGAGCGAGATCATCGCGATGTTGCGGGGCCGATCGGTCATCGAATCGGAGGTGGCTGTCACGTGCCCGCGCCGTTGGAACGGAACTCGGGATAGTGGCGGCCGCAGCGTTCTTCGAGCATCCGCAGGTTTTCCAGAAACGGGCGCGATTGTCCAAGCTGTTGCTGGACCTTGCGGACGATGCGGCCCTGCCCGCGTGCCAGCGTTTTTTCAACCGTGAACAGCGACCGCCACAGCCGCGATTGCGTGTAGGTATCGCGCATCGGGCCGTTGCTGTAGTGGCGCACATAGTCGGGCATCGCGGGGTCGGAATTGTTGTTCCACTTGCGATCGCAGAGTTTGACGAACGGCTGATTCTTGGAATAGTGAATCACGTGACCGTTCTCGCCCCAACTGATCGAATCTTCATCGGGCACCGGGTTCTCGGCGTTGTCGAGGATCGTCTGAAACATCGCCAGGGCCTCGGGGGCGTTGCGGACGATCAGCACGCCGGAGTTGACCCGGCCGGACCAGCCGGGCACCAGGTAAACGCTCTTGCCCGGCTCGGCGAGTTGCTGGATCGGCGGGGCGTCGGGCTTGACCTCGGCGTCGGCGTCGATGAAGAACACCCAGTCGTAGCCGCGCCGCAGCGCCCGGATCACCAGGGCGATCTTCAGCCAGGCACATTCGCGGGTCAGACTCGTCCAGCGCGGGCGGTTGACGAAGCGGTAGAGGTAGCCGTGCCGGTCGGCGTAGGCGCGCTGGGAACGGATGCACCTGTTGTAGAGCAGGTCGTAACCGTTGAAGGCCATCGAGAACATCAGTGTCCGCTCGCTCATGCCAGGGCCGCCTCCGTCGGCAGGGTGTCGGGCCGGCCGACCGCGGCCGAGTCGGGCTCGATGCCGCACGCGCGTGCGAGGATCGCTTCGAACTTCGCCGCCGCGGTGTCCCATCCGGCCGACGCCGCACGCTCGACGGAAGCGCGCTTGACCGCGGCCAGCCGCGCGGGGTCGAGCACCAGTTCCCGCATCCGCTCGATGACGGACTGCGGCCGATCGACATCCGCGACGACCGCCGCCCCGCCGCAGGCCTCGGGCAGGCCGCCGCGGTCCGAAGCGATCACCGCACATCCACCGGCCATGGCCTCCAGCGCGACCAGGCCGAACGGCTCCTGCGAGCGCGACAGCACGCACGCGATGTCGTGCTCGCGAACCAGGGCCGGCACCTGGGCGCGAGGCACGTGCCCGAGATAGTGCGCGTCGGTTTCGTCCATCCTCTGTTGCAGCGATTCGGCGAACGGATCGACGTGGGCGGGGTCGGCCGCGAAGAACCATCGACCGCCGGCGACCGTCAGCTCGACCGGCAGGCCTTGGGCCCGTAGCGCCGCGACGGCCTCCACGGCCAGGTCCACGCCCTTGTTTGGATCGATCCGACCCAGCGCCAGTATCCAAACGGGCTGCCGCGGTGCATCGAATCGGTCGCGGGGCGTGAACGCCTGCCGGTCGACGCCGTTGTGAACAACGCTGAACCGCTCGGCCGCCACGCCCAGCCGCCGCTGACTGAATCGTCGGATGTAATCGCTGTTGGTCACAAGGTGATCGACCACTTGGAGCAGTGTGGCCGGTGCGGGATGGCGCGGGTGCTGTTCGTTGTGCAGCCACAGCACCTGGCGCACCTTCGAGAACGATCGCTTGAGCATGCGCGGCGTGTGCAGGTCGTTCTCGACTACCACCGCATCGGGCAGTGGATCGAGCCGACCGATGGCCGCGCGCACCGCGTCGACGTAGATATCCTGGCGCGGCCAGTCGTGACGATGCATCCGGTACCGCAGCTTGGAAACCCCGCGTCGCCACAGCGGCACGGCGGCGCCGATGCCCGACCGGATCGGCATGAACCGCCCGACGCGGTACGGCTCATCGCCGTGGTTGTCGGCCAGCACCGTGACCTCGTGGCCGCGCTCGATCAGGCCCCGCGCCACCTGCATCACGCATGTGGCGATGGCCCCGCCGGACACCGGCGAGTAGCGTTCGATCGGCGGCAGGGGAAAGCAGATTCGCATCAGGCGGCTTTCTCCAGCACGGCTTGGAGTCCCTGCCACGTCCGGGCCCAACTGAACGCGCCGGCCCGCTGTCGGGCCCGCTTGGCGTACTGCTCGCGAAGCGATCGATCGCCGATCAGCGCTTCGAGGTGGACGGCCAGGCCCGTGACGTCTTCGTTGTCGAACAGCAGACCATCGTCGCCGAGAATCTCCGGTGTGGCGCCGGTGCGTGAGCCGACCGTCGCCAGACCGCACGCCATGCCCTCGACCGTGGTCAGGCCGAACGGCTCCTGCCATCGCGAGGGCACGACGTGGAGGTCGGCCCGCTGCATCTGGCGCGCCGTCTGCTCACGGCCGAGGTGTCCGGTCATCCGCACGTTCACGCCCTGCTCCTGGATTTGTTGAGCGAGACGATCGAGGCGCAACTGGTAATTGTCCATGGTTCGCTCGCCCCAGTGGTTGGCGCCGATGATCTGAACCGCGAACCGGTTCACCCCACGCCTTGTCAATTCCAGCGTTGCCTGGAGCAGGACATCCGGCGCCTTCTCCACGCCGGTGCGGCCGGTGAAATTAACTACCGGCGCGTCGCCGGGGTTTTGCTCGCCGCCGGGCTGAAACAACTGTAGATCGACGCCGTTGTATACGCGGTCGATCGCGGCTTCGGCCAGGCCGTAGCGCGGTTGAGCCCAGGCCCGGATGAAATCGCTGACCGCGATGCTGTGGTCGACCGCCGCGGCGAACAGTCGTCGCGGCCGGGGCTTGCAATCGTGCTGATTGTGGAACCAATGAATCAACAACGCCTTGGGCATCCGCTTTCGCAGGGCGACGACCAGCTCCGGATCGTTGTGGACGACCAGGGTTGCCTGGGTGAGTTTGCGTTGTTTGAGGACGGCCAGCGTGCGATCGACATATTCGCCGAACCGCAATCGCGACCACTGGCGGACGCGTCGTTCGGCGCGTCGTACGAGCAGGGCCGTGGAGCCCGCCGGCTCGCGCGGCGCTTCGAAGAGCAGGGACTGCACATCGTCGTACGCCTCGGATTGTTCGTGCGGCCGGGCCAGCACGAGCGTCTCCACGCCGGCCGCCCGCGCCTGCCCACAGCAGGCGTGCGTGTGCGTGGCGATGGCGCCGCTCCGTGTGGGCGTGAAGCTCTCTTGCATCGTCAGAATAAAGACCAGGGGCAGGCGCATGGCTCAGCTCAGCGCGGCTCCGGGGCGATCCGCCGGGCGTAGTCGATCAGGCATTGCTTGAGCGAGAGCGCTCGCGCGATGATGCGTTGGCGGGCATCGGTCGCGCTGTCGATCGCCGACGCGGTCGTGATCGCCACGTCGCCCATCTGTGCCTCCGGTAAATAAACGCACCATTTTCGTAGATACAGGGATTCGGCGAAATCCAGGCACTTTTCGCGATAGCCGAGTATCACCGGCGGGACACCCACGCAGCAGCCGAGTATCGCCCCGTGCAAACGCACGGCGATGTTCACCGTGGCCGGCCCGACGTACTCGAAGAACGCGGGCACCGAGTCGAGCAGTGGCACGGCGGCGTCGGACCGGCCCAGGCGCTCCACCAGGTGCCGCGTGGGCTCGATGTCCACCGGGTTCATCGCGTACGGCCGAATCGCCCAGCCCTGCTTGATGTAGGGCAACAAAGTGTGGAGCAGTTCCTCGAATCGCTGGGCTTCGCCATGCTGCGGATCACCCTCGGCCGGGAGAGATAGATTCACCGCGACCGTCGGCGTCGGGGCGGGGTCCATCGGCCGATCGTGCGTGAGGTACAACGCCAGGTCGCCGACGACCTGGGCGTGGGTCACGCCCATCGCCTCCAGCCGCTTGACCGAGCGTGGCCCGCGCACGCCCAGGTGCTCGAACGCTCGCAGCAACGGCGCCCAGTTGGACAGATCGATGCCGTCGGGTTGAATGAAACCGCAACTGCCCACGCCCGTGCCCAGCGTGGCGATCGGCAGGCCCTGCTTCACCGCGGCCTCGACCTTGCCGTACCAGAACGGGCTGATCAACGTCCCGCCGCCCAGCAGCACGTGCTGGAAATAGCGGGCGCCGCTCAAGCCCAGCCGCGCCAACCGCTTCTCGTGCCACGACTCGGCGTAGTCGGCCAGCCGCCACCGCGGGAGCAGCCGCTGGGCCAGGTCCAGCATCAGGTTGTCGCCCAGGTTCTCGCCGCCGTGCCCGCCGATGTAACCGGCGACGTGGCCGCGAACGCGCGTCATCCGTCGCAGCGCCCAGCGCCCGGTCGATGCCATGCTCCTGCCCTGGGCGATCACGCCTGAACTCCCACGGCCGGCTCAACCGCCGCGCGAAGTTGCGATGCATCGGGCCCAACCGATGGGCCGGACAGGTGTTCGCGCAGGCGACGCCCGATGGCATCGGTTCGCACCGGCGACAGACCGGACCGGACCCGACGAATGCCGCCGCGAATGAACCCGACCGCCTTGCCCGCGTGTACGACGGCCAGTCCCCAGAGCGCCTCGGGGGTCTGCCGCCCGCGCGTTCGCCAGAACTGAGCACCGTAGAGACGCGAGTCCATCGCTACGCTGCTCAGCAGGTAGCGCCAGACGATGGGCGCGAAGCCGAAGTTGCGGATCAGCAAATACACGTGGTTTTGCCGAGAGAAGTATTCGTACCGGAAGTCGAATCGCGCCCCCTGGGGCTTGGGCGCGCCGATGTGCAACACCACGGCCTTGGGGTTGTACACCAGCCGGCGGCCCAGCCGGCGGACGCGGAAGCACAGGTCGGTTTCCTCCCGCACCTCCGGCCCGGGATACTCATCGCGGAGGCCGCCGAGTTCAGCCAACACCTCGCGACGGAAGGACATGTTGCAGCCCTGCAGATGTTCGACATCCAGTTCCCGACCGCAATCGACGGACCACGCCCCGCCGATCATGCCGTCGGGGCGCAGCACACCGAACTTCGTCTGATGCGGATCGATCGGATCGTTCAGTTGTTCTTCGCGGCGTACCGCCCTGCCGCCGGCGCCGCCGATGTCCGGGTTGGTGCGGTAGGTATCGAGCAGCCGCTCGGCCCAGTCGGGTTGGGCGAACGAATCGTCATCAACAAACGCGATGATCTCGCCGCTGGCGTGTGCCAGGCCGATGTTGCGTGACATGGTCATGTGCCCGTAGCCGGCGTCGTTGCGGAGCAGCAGGCCGCCGCCGGGATACTCGCGCACGGCCGCGGCCGTGCGCTGTCGATGCGTCGCGTCGGTCGAGGCGTCGACGACGATCACCTGCTCGACCGGGCGCCGCTGTGCCGCGAGGCAGGCCAGGCACCGCTCGACGCAGTCGTAGCGGTTCAAGGTTACGACGATAACGGTGAGGCGGTCTCTCACACTCATGGTGCCCAAGGCGTTGGGGAGCGGTACAGCGCCGGCCACCTGCCGGTCTCATCGGCGACGCCTTTGGGAAGGGCACGGGTCCGTCGGTCGATCCGCCATGCGATCGGCTTGGGCAGCCAGACGTACGCCCGGTCCTGCCAGCGAGGCAGCAGGCAGGCACCCAATCCGTACAGCCGCAAGCTCCGCAGGAGGCGGCCGCGTCGCAGCGCCTGCCACACGAAGCCGTGAACGACGCGGCGATATACCGGGCCGTAGCGCTCCAATTGCTCGCCAAACTCCGCGTCGCGAACCCGATCGGGCATGGGACGGCCCAGATACCACATCGACACCAGGCCGGCCAACGCCTTCATGCCGCCCAGTGCCGCATCGCCGGTCTGCTGGACCGCGTGGAGCCGGGTGAAACCCAACCGCCACGGCAGGACGTGCCACTCGGCGAAGCGGGCCACGTTAACAAACATTATCCAATCTTCGCCGTAGCTGGCGTGTGCAGGGAAGAGCCCGGCTCGCAGCAGCACGTCCCTGCGAACAAGCGTCGAGGAAAACGTGCCACGATTGCGTTCGAGCATCAGCCGGTAGCTGTCGCCGGTCACACGCAACCGACTGGCCTCGGCCTCGTCGAGCAGACCGAGTTCATTGGCCCTTCGCACACATTCGTCGAAATCCCGCGCAACGAAGTGTCGCCCGATGCCCAGCCGAAACCTTGGGCCATCGTCGGAGTCGGCGAAGTAAAAATGCGGGTTCTGAATCGCGGTACAATCCGGTTGCTGTTGCAAATGTTCCACGGCACGCTGGAGCTTGTCCGGGTGCCACAGGTCGTCGTCGTCAAGGAAGCCCAGCCAGTTCCCCGTGGCGACCGAGATGCCGAGGTTGCGAGCCGCCGACTCGCCACGGTTTTCCTGTTCGAGCACCTCAACCTCGGGGTAGCGTTCTCTGATGGCCTGCGCGGTGTTGTCGTCCGAGCCGTCGACCACGACGATCACCTCGTGGGCCGGGTACGTCTGTTGCAGGATGCTCCGCACCGCCTCCAGCACCAGATCGCGACGGTTCATCGTCGCGATGATGACCGAGAACTTCATGTCGCCGGCGGGATTGGGCTGAGCGATCGTCATCGTCACGGTGTCTCCGGGCGGCGTGTCATGCGGAGTCCGGCCGGACAGTGCTCGCCGGCAGCCGAGGGCGTGAGCAGCCCATTGACCGCGAGGTTCCGAAGCACCGACTCAGCCCGGATGGACCACGTGTTCTGCCGGGCGTAGTCGATTCGTCGAGCCCGCGATGCCTCGGGGCTGTTTGCCGCATCTCGAATGGCCGGGGCCCACCGGGTCGGGTCGGCGGCGATGTGCACCAGCGCGTCGCGGCGGCGGCACTCGCGCGTCGCGGCGGCAACGACGGGCGTGCCCGCGGCGAAGTACATGTATAGCTTTACCGGGTCCAGAGCGTCATTCAGCGGATCGTCGACGCAGAACGGGATCAGCCCGACGTCGAACGACTGGTTGTAGGCGATCGCGAGGTCGCCGGACGCGGCGCCGGCAAAGTGCACGTTCGGAAGACTCTGCAGGCCCGCGGACCGGTCGGCCTGATCGCCGTTGAGCCGGCCCACGAGGCAGAAGGTCATCCGCGGCAAGGCGCGAGCGGCCGTCTCGACCGCCGCGAAATCAAACCGACCATCGAGCGTGCCCATGTAGCCGACTACCGGCCGGGGCCGCTGCCGCAGCGGCGGGGGGACGGGCAACCGCGGGGCATCGAGAAACTGTTCGCCCGTGCCGTTGGGCACGTGCTCGACGCGGGCGCCGAAGCCGGCCATGCGCTCGACCAGAAGCTCGGCCGAGGCGAACACCAGCCGGGCATGGCTCGCCAGCCAGCGTTCGCGGGCGTCGAAGTCATCCTGGAACCGCGGATCGAAGCAAGGGTCCAGACAGTCGTAGACCAGCCGGCGGACATCCATCCAGCGTGTGCGCTGCGGCGCGGGCGATCCCATCCACAGGACGTACTCGCGGACGCCCAGCCGCCGCAGGGCCGATCGGGTCCACGCGGCATCGATGTACGCTGACAGCGGTTCCAGGCGTCGGCCGATCTTCGCTGCGCGCCAGCCGAAGGCGTTGCGGACGACCGTGAGATTCTCATGGACCGGCTCGATCCACGGTCGCCGCCGACGCATGGGGCCGCCGGCGAGGTCCGGGGCGTCGAGGATCACCACCGGGTGTCGCCGGGCGATCGCTTTCATCAGCGAAAGATGCCGTCCGGCGGACCAGTCCGACCAGCGAATCCCCTGGCCGTGATAGACAATCGGCACGGTCATCGTTCCGATGCCTCCACCCCGGCGCTGCCCCACCTCAGCGAGCCGCGGGCCACCTGCTTGAGGCAACCCAGGGACGAGCGGGACAGCGCGAGTGAAGGCCGGCTTCGCACCGCTAGGAACCACTCCCGCCACGCCAGCCAGCGGTGTCGCTCACCGGCGAGCCGGATCGCCTTGTTGAACGCGCCGTAGACGCCGGTGCGCGCATTGCGCCGCGCGGCGAGACGCGCTTCGGCGCGGCGGCGGCCGGCGGGGAGCTGCGACTCGTAGCGCTCGCGGACGGCGGCGAAATCCTTCGTGAAGCCGCTGGCCTCGGCGACGCTCTTGCTGCTGCCATGGAAGCGATACGCGGCGAGCGGGCGGTCGATCACTTCGCACGTGACGCCAGCCAGGAGCAACCGCACGTACAGGTCATGATCGAAGCAGTAGCGATACCGCTCATCGAACAAGCCGACCTGCTCGACCATTTGCCGGCGCCAGAACATGCCCGGCTGAGGCGCCTCGTAGTTCTTGTAAACGCAGGCCGCGGCATCGGCCGGCGGCCAGGGCGCCTGCCACCATTGCGGATTGCGCAGGCCCTGCGGCTCGCCGAACATCAACACACCGCCGGCGAGCCATCGGGTGTGTGGCTCCTGTTGGAATCGGTCACCGACCGCCAGCAACGCGCCGGGCAGATACAGATCATCGCTGTTGATAAAGGCGACCACGTCGCCGGTTGCCCGGGCCAGGCCCTTGTTGATCGCGTGGGCCTGGCCGCGGTCGGTTTCACTGACCCAGTACGCCAGCCGATCCTCGTACCGGCGGATGACCTCGACGCTCTGGTCGGTGCTGCCGCCATCGATGACGATGTACTCGAGATTTGGATATCCCTGCTCGAGCACCGATCGCATCGTTTGCTCGAGGAAGGCCGCCTGATTAAACGACGGCGTGATGATGCTGATCTTCGGCCACGCGCTCATGCGGTGGCTCCCGAGGGCGCGGCCTTTTTCCTGACCAGTCGCTTGATTCGGCGCTTGGCGCCCACCTTGAGATCCATTGCCCGCTGATCCAGCGCCTGTCGGTTGGGCAGCCACTGGACGACCCGCTCGGGCCAGCGCCGGCTTGCGAACACCTCCCCGCACCAGTCGATCATGCGGTGGAAGCGCACGTTCGGACCGAACCATTCGTCGTATGCTTCCCGAGCCAGCCGCCCCCGCTGCGCCGCTTCGTCTTCGAGTGATTCGAGCAGTTGAGGCATCTTGCCGACTTCATCTTCGGCCACGAACACGGCGAACTCTTCCCAATCCGGCCCGGCCGGCGGCACCCATTCATCGCTGATGATGACCGGGCATCGCCCGGCCGCCATGGACTCGTAGGCACGATAAGACGAGGTCGCGATGCCACGGGGACAAAGCACGAAACTCGACCGTCGGATCGTGTGGGCGTACTCGGCCTGTTGCCGACGTAGGCGTTCGTCGAGGGTGCCGGTGAAGAAGTTGTAGCCGCTGGTGTCTTCGATCAGGCCGCGCCGGTGGGCGATGTTCATCAGCGCGTGTCGCATCGGGCAGACGGGCCGACCCGCGAAGGAGTAGAGCAGATCGCGTTGGGCCGGTGTGTCGGCCGGCTCCTCGCAGCGCGGGTTCAGCGAACCCACGATGTAGCCGCACGACCGCTGGCGGCGCCGGTCGAACCGCGACCTCGGCGGCGAGACGAAGACGCCCGGCAGTGCCGGCCAGCCGTTGGATATCTCGTTGTACATCATGCAGCGCTCGGGAAACCTTCGCACGAGCGGATGGCGACGAAGCCGCGTTAGGTACCAGTCCTTGAAGTCGCTGCGCGCGTCGACGAACCAGATCAGGTCGGCCGCCTCGGGCTCGTCCACGAGCGTGTGCTGGCCGAAGCGATCCTGCGTCGCCAGTTCCCGCACCAGCGGGATGTAACTCCGCGGCATCTGAGGATACGCGTTGGCGAGGTGGACTTTCATCGGGGCAATCCGTCGCAGAATTCTTCGGCGAGTGCATCGTGGTGGCACGCCTGTACCGCGGCGAGCGAGAGCAGGTGCATCCCCGCACGGTAGTAGAAGTTGCCCCAGCCGTAGCTCAAACGACGCAACAGTTGCGGATCCGCACACCCGTTGATGTCGCGCGAGAGCACGTCCCGCATGGCCTGTCGCCAGACCCATGGCCTTCGCGCTGTCCGCACGATCTGACGGGCGAAATGCTTCACGCGGGGATCGACGCCATGCTGGAGCTGTGCTGCCATGCCTGGCGAACGGTTGGCCCGTACACCTGCGGCGACAGGCCCATGTTGCCCTGAATCATCGCGGCCTTGGCGCTTGAGTTCGCCACACGCTGGGCGAAATGGTCCGCGAAACCCGCCATGTCTTCACGGTTCCACAGGTGCAGCGTCAAAGTCGGTTCGACCGCGACCTGCCGGGCGCACTGATCGACAAACCTCGCGTACACGCCGTGCAATGAATACTCAAAAACGTTGCCCGCGATGATCGCCCGGTCCCAAGCGCATCCGTGAACCTTCTCGATGTGTCGCTTGAGGTCGGCGATGACGCCGCAGTGCATGGGCACCGCGGAGAAGGTGTAGACGTTGACCGGCGCCTGGTTCAGCCGGACCTTCAGAAACTTCATCGCGCTGATCACCCAATCCATGAACTTCGCCGGGGCCTTGACATCTTCCTCGAACAGCAGCATCCGGCCGTCTTCGGCGAAGTAGTCGCCGTGGTCGATCGGCCGAACGAAGAACGTGTCGCAGTCCAGTGAAACGATGCCTTCGGTGTCGACCGCCTCGACCGCGGCGAGCTTGATGATCTGCTGGACCATCCATCCGTGCAGCGGTTTGGGGGTCAGCCAGTAGCGCGGGTCACGTCGCCGGTAACCGCGGGCGGCGCGGCGTTGTTCGATCTTGCGCGGCAGCACCTGGCGCGTCGAGAGAATGTCGAGGTTGCGGTCGAACCCGATGTCTTTGAACAGCGGCAGATCTTCGTGATCGACCACGGCGAGGTGTCGGATGCGATCGCAGATGCCCAGCCGCTCGATCGATTCGCGTTGGAAGCGGAAGCGTTCCAGATCTTTCGCGTAGGTCGGGGTGACGAGGGTGATCTTGCCGGTCTGCCTCATGCCGGGCTCCCGACGAGTCGGGCCGCGGGGACGGTCGCGGGCAGCGGCTGGTTGTCGAGGATGGCACGGTAGAACCGCGTGTAGTTCTGCGCCTGCACGGACAGGTCGTACCGATCGACCGCCGCGGCGCGACAGGTCCGCGCCATGGCGGGCAGCGTATCGGCGTGCTCGAGTGCCGCGGCGATCGCATCGGCCAGCGCCGCGGCGTCGCCGACCGGAGCCAGCCAGCCGGTGCGGCCTGGTTCGACCATTTCGGGAATGCCTCCGACATCGAAACCGACGACCGGCGTGCCGCAGGCCAGCGATTCGATCACCGTATTCGGAAGATTGTCCTGCAACGACGGAATCACGAACACATCCGCCGCGCTGTAGACCAGCGAAAGCAACCGCTCCTGATCGACCGGGCCGAGACTCAGGTGCGGCACCGGAATGTTGTGCAATTCGTGCATGGCCCCGGCCGACAGAAGATGCAGCCCGGGCACGTCGGCGATGTTGGCCAGCGTCCGCTGCAGCAGGTCGAAGCCCTTCCTGCGACCTTCCAAGCCGTGGGCGACGAAAGCGAGCACCTTCGCACCTTCGGGCAGCCCCAGCGTCCGCCGCGCCAAGATGCGGTCGCGTGGCGCGAAGGCGTCGGTGTCGATGCCGTTGGGGATCACTTCCACATTGAAGCGGCCCAACAGCGGCGATCGCTCTGCCAGGCCCGCCAGCCATCGGCTCGGTGTCACGATCCGCATGCGATCCGCATCGATCTGCTCGAACGCCGCGCGCTTGCGGGCGAAAACGGCCGCGGACAGATCGTTCGCATCGGTCGAGCCCAGTTGCGGGCAGGCGCCGCAACCGGTCATAAACCGGCCGCATTCATGATCGTAATGGCATCCGCCGGTCAGCGCGTTCATGTCGTGCAATGTCCAGACGATCCTGACCCGCGGCGGCAGGCCGGCGAAGAACCGCCGAAAATCGATCAGCCCCTTGACCCAGTGCAGGTTGATGATGTCGCAGTCGGGCAGCATCCGCAGCAGATGTTCCCCCGCCCCGCAACGATCGTCGGTGAACGGGTCAAAACCCGCGGGGCGAGTGCGGGCATATCGACGCGCTGCCTTGCGGACGGTCCGATCGATCCATCGCGACTTGACCTTCGCACCAACGCCCCGTGCATGGCCCACCGGAATCACCCGATCATCCAGTGAGCGCCTGGAGCGAACCAGCATGCGTGAATCGATGCCCTGGTCCGACAGCGCCCGGTGCAGCCGAAACGCCGCCCGCGCCGCGCCGCCGGCCAGGTCGGATGCGCTGAGATGAACGATCCGCATGCTCATGCCATGCCCAGACTCGCCGCCAGTCGCCGCCGCCCGTGTCCCACGGCGTGCCGTACCCGCTTGGGCCACGGCACCTGCCGGCGGCGCACAAACCGGTGCACCGCATGGAACAATGCCGTGTCCACCGGCTGATCCACTTGATCGCTGGTCGGAGGGACCAGCGGCAGTTGCATGCGTTGCATCGGCCGAGCCATGCGAGGCCCGCCGTAACCGCCGCCGGTATGGGTCGCGCCGGGCCCGACGCCGATGTTGCTCACCAGCAGTTGCCGTGGATGAATCGACTTCATCCCGTGCCGCAGGCACGCATAGCTCCACTGGTAGTCCCACACACTAAACCCGTCGCCCTTGGCTTTGGCCTCGTCGAACCATTCCGCCCAGGTTCGCCGCATCAGCCGTTCGCCCAGCCGCTTGCGAAGGAATCTCTCCGATTTCGACGCCGGCCAGTCGCTCAGGTAATGATCGTACTTCGCCCACGCCCGACGCCACGTCGCCCAGCCCCAGATCAGCGGCAGCCAGGAGAAGCGGTAGCTGGCCTGGCCGAACCCGCCGGCCTCGGCGATCGTGTCGCCGCTGATGCAGCCCACGGTGGGGTCGTCCGCATAGCGATCAAGCAGCGCTTGGCAGTAAGGAAAGAAGCTCGGGTGCGGCACGCAATCATCTTCGAGGATGATCGCCCGCTGCTCCTGCTCGAAGACCCAGTCCAACCCCGTCGGCAGGCGTCGCCCGCAGCCGAGGTTCACTTCTGAAAAGTTTCGCCGGACTTCACAGTCCCACGGCAGGCCGTCAAACAACGCCCGCACCGCCTGGCACTTGGGCTCATCCTCCGCGTGCCGCGGCCCATCCGCGGCGACGTACAGCCGGCTCGGCCGCACCTGGGCCAGCGCATCGATCACCCGGCGCGTGCAGTCGGGCCGATTGAATACGACCAGCACGACCGGGACTTCGAGCGATCTGAACTCTCCATCGCGATCAGCAGATGAGTACGAAGGGCAGTTCATGGTGTGTCAGTTGGTGAGCGCTGCCATACCGTGTCCAGAACCCGCGACGTGGAGAAAGTAGTCGCTTGTTTCAAGGGCGTACGTATACACCAGCTCTTCAGCGGTGATGGCGCCTTCGACAGCCAGCGTCGCAATTGCGGCTTTGTCAGACATGGCTGAGCTTTTCAGGATGGAGCGTATCGTGCGCGCGACCTGGGCTGTGCGCCCATTGGAACGGCGTGAGGATGCGACAATGCGACGGCTGACCCGGGCTTCCCGTGCCAAAGAAATCCCCGCCCTCAACGGTGAGCGTCTCGGCGCCCTGCACGTAGTCCAAAACCTCTGCATCGCTGGCCGACATGAACAAATCGATGCGGTACGAGCCGATCGTCAGCGGCAGATGCTCAAGACGGCACTCGAAGCTCCCGCGGCGGTCACCGATCCGGAAGTTCTGGCCGGTGAAGTTTGTTCGATACAAGCCGACGGTCTGATCGTGTTCGTCGTGCAACTCAATACAAACAACGACGCTTTCCAATCCCGCGTGTTCACCCTTCACTTCGTAATCGATACGAAAAACGACAGGACCTCCTGAGCTGACCGAACCCACCTGCATGCCCTGCGGTGATATCACCTCAATATCGGTGAAGCGTACGCGGCCGTTGCCTCCACGATCTTCGCGTGCGCCAAGCGTTCCACTCGATGCGACATCTGAGAAGGAGGCGAGGTACGCGCCGACCGTGGACGACGCATCTGAATCCAGAGCAACCCGTCCGTCATCGAGAAGGATCGCTCGGGAGCAGAGCGCTTGAATCGTTGGCATCACATGACTGACGAAGAGTACTGTCCGGCCGCTGTTGGCAACCGCGTTCATCTTCCCCAGGCACTTGCGCTGGAAACCCACATCACCGACCGAAAGCACCTCATCGACGATCAGGATTTCCGGTTCGAGGTGGGCGGCGACGGCGAAGCCCAGGCGGACCTTCATGCCCGATGAGTAGCGCTTGACCGGTGTATCGACGAACTTTTCAACACCGGCGAAGTCGATGATCTCGTCGAGCTTGGCGTTGATCTCGGCGCGGGTCATGCCGAGGATCGAGCCGTTGAGATAAATATTCTCTCGGCCGGTGAGTTCCTGGTGGAAGCCGGTGCCGACTTCCAGCAGCGAAGCGATGCGGCCGTAGGCCTCGATGCGCCCGCAGGACGGCGCGGTGATGCGGGAGAGGATCTTCAGCAGCGTGCTCTTGCCGGCGCCGTTTCGGCCGATGATGCCCAGCACCTCGCCTTCGTTGACCTCGAAGTCGATGCCTTTGAGCGCCCAGAAGGCGTTGGGGTCGGTTTCGTCCTCCCAGGGACGAGCGGCTGCGTGGCCGTCGCGACCGAAGCCAAGCAAGCGTCGGCCCAGGCCGCGGGCCTTGCGGATGAGGTCGGACGCGGTGCCGAGCTCGCCGAGCTCGAACCGCTTGCCCAGGTTTTCGACTCTAATGGCGATGTTGGACATAAGCGTGGCTGATCAGAAACGCGGGCGCCACCGTCGCGGCGGTGGGCCGCTCAGATGTAGTCCGCGACGTTGGAATCGATGCGGCGGAAGAAGTACATGCCCGCGACGAGCACCACGGCGGTCAAGCCCAGACTGATGAACGTCAGGGGTGAGACGTGCCAGCCGGAGTAACCGATCAGGGCCCAGCGGAAACCTTCGACCACGTGGTAGAGCGGGTTGAGCTGGAAGCCGACTTCCGCCAGCGTCTGCCACTGGGCCGGCACTTTGTCGCCCTCGAACAGCAGACTGCCCCGCCAGACCACGGGGGTCAACCACATCAGGATGGTGACGACGAAGCCCGTGGCGTAGCCCAGGTCGCGGAAGCGCACCGAGAGCGAGGCGATCCACAGCCCCCAGGCGATCGCCACCATCCATGCGAGCAGGAGGAACAGGGGCGTGGCGAGGATGGCGAGCGTCGGCGTCGTGCCGGTGGCGAACATGATCACGCCCAGCAGAACGCAACCCAAAGCCAGGTCGAGCAGGCCACCGGCGATCCCGATGATCGGCGTGATCAGGCGGGGGAAGTAGACCTTGTTGATCAGTCCGCCCTGGCTGCGGATGCAGGTGGAGGTCGAACTGAAGGCGCGGTTGAAGGCGTTCCAGATCAGCAGGCCCGCGTACATGAACACCATCGGGTGAAGCGTCTGGCCGGCCTGGCCTTCGCCGGGCTCGAGGCCGGCAATGCCGTTGAACACGATCGTGAACACCCCGGCGGAGATCAGCGGCATGACGATGATCCAGAACGGCCCCAGCGCGGTCTGCTTGTAGCGGCTCTTGATGTCCCGCATCATCATGCGGTAGACCATTTCGCGGTACTGCCAGAGCTCGCGGAGGTTCAGCGGCGCCCAGCCGCGGGGCGGCTCGATGACCATGTAAGGGCGGCGCGCTGGATGGGCGTCGATCGTACTCATGCCGGGGTTCCTGGGGTTGGCCGATACACGGGCGAGGCGGGAGTGTCAGCGGACGTTCATCGCCGCATCGACCGGTTGGGAATCGGGCAACACGGGACGTTCGCTCAGCTTCTTGTGAAGCGCGTCGAGCCGTCGGCTCAGCGGCTCGGGGAGGGTGTCCACATCGCGAAGGGCTTGATCGAGGCGGGCGACGACCTCGCGGGCTTCTTCGCCGCGGTCGGCTTGGACCAGTGCCTCGGCCAGCGTGATGTAGAACTCGGGGTTGTTCGGCTGCAGGGCGGCGGCGCGGCGGGCGGCGTCGACCGCCTCGTCGGTCCGGCCGGCGGCCATCAGCGCCAGGGCGTAGGTGTCCTGGAAGGCGGCTCGCCGCGGCGCGGCGCTGATCGCCCGCTCGGCGTGTCGCAGCGCCTCCGCATGCCGCTCACCCGTGAGCAGCAGCATCGCGAGGTTGTTGTGGGACACCACAAGGTCCGGATCCCCTTCCACCGCGCGGCGATAGGCCTCGATCGCCTGGTCGATCTGGCCCTGCACCTCGTGGTTCACGCCCTGCGTCTAGTACACCTGGGGTTCGCGATAGCCCTGGTCGATCAGTTGGGCGATCATCGCGTTGGCCCGCCGCACCAACGGCGGTTGCCCCACGCGTTGGCCCGCCTCCTGCCAGGCGCCGGCCAGCGTCAGGCGCTCCTGCTTTTCGCCATCGGGGATCGCCCGCTCGACATCGCCGAACCACTGCTCGATTCGGCCGGGGTCATCGAAGGATCGCATCGCCAGCAGGATGAAAGCCATGCGGGCTTCACGGGAATCGCCCAGTGCCGGCAGAAGCATCTGCCGGGCCTTTTCGTGCTCGCCCTGCTCGATCAGCGCGCGGGCCCGGGTCTGACGCAGCATCGCAGCGACGCCCGCGGCCTGTTGGACCTGAAGGTGCGGCTCGAGTTGATCGTCGACCTCGCCGGCCTGTCCCAGGCGCAGCTTGGACTCGGCGATGAGCATGTCCGAGGCGAGCGTGCGCTGGCCGCGCCGCCGCTGGTACTCCCAGGCCGCGTCCTCGGCCTCGGTCCATCGTCCGGCGGCCGAGAGCATGTTGGCGGCCATCCAGGCGGCCTCGGCCGAGCGGGGCAGCACGCGCATCGTCCGCACCGCGATCCGTGCCGCGTCGTCGCGCCGCTCCATGCGCCAGTAGAGCTTCATCAGCAGATCCTGCAACGCCAGGAACGTCGGCTGCCGGTCGGCCAACGTACGCAGGTCCACGACCACCTCGGCCGTGGTGCGATTGGACTGCTCGGCGTCGAGCAGCAACCCCAGCGCCTCGATGGCGGTGCGGCGGGCGTCGCCGCTGACGAGCATGGCGGCGGTGAGCCGGTTGAGCTGCGGCCGCTCGATCGCGCGACGGACCAGATCGCCGTGCTCGACGAACGAGGCGAACATCGGCTGATCCGGATGGGCCTGCGCGGCCTTGTGGGCCGCGGCCAAGGCGGCATCGACCTGGTCGCGCTGGATCTGGATGGCGATCAGTTGCCGCCAGTTCTGGGCCGAGGCCTGACCGGACTCGGCCAATTGTTCGAGCAGCGCCAGGGCCCGGTCGACCTGGCCTTGATGCATCGCCAGGCGAACCTGAAGGGCCGTTCGATCCGCCGGGCTGATGTCCTGATGGTTGTCCAGTTGAGGCGTCAGACGTTCCATGGCCTGCTGGTCGCCCTGGGCCTGATAGAAGCTGACGGCCGCGGCGAGGATTCGTCCGTTGGGCCGCTCGAGCAGTTGCTCGAACAGTTCGCGTGCCTGGTCGGGCTGATTGTTGTCCCACAGCAGCAGGGCCAGGCGCAGCTTGGGCTCCTGCTCATCGGGAGCTTGCTCGACGATGTCCCGCAGCAGCTTCTCCGCGGCCGGCGCCTGGTCTTGCTGGAGCATGAGCGTGGCAAGCTGCAAGCGGTGGTGGGTCGTGATGCCGGGCATCTGTTCGATGTCCCGCATGAGCCGCTTGGCCTGATCGTGCTCGTTGGTTTGTTGCAGGAGGTAAGCCCGCTGCAGGGCGATTTCGATCGATCGGGGCGCCAGGCCCTGTGCTTCGTTGAGCAGTTCCAGCGCCCGCGGCTGGTTGCCCAGGCGAAGGAAGCAACGGGCCAGCAACAGGTGCGGCTCGATCTGGTAAGGCGCGTCCCGGGTCACGTCCAGCAGCAATGACGTGGCCTCGGCCAGCTCGCGCTGCGTCGCCTCCGGGTCGTTCACAAATCCCGCTGCCTTCGACTGGCGATAGAGCAGACTGTGCTCACCGACGACATCGCGCAGGGCCTGGACGAGCGCGCGGGCCGTCTGCGGATCCGTCCACAGGTGCTGCGAACGCGCGGCGGTGGCCAGCACCTCCAGGTCGTCGGGATAGTCTTCGATCAACTTCTGCCACACCCGCCTCGCCTGCCCGCCGTCGATCCGCTCGATCAGTTGTGCCCGCGCAAGTCGCCAAGCCCGGGTCTTCGGTTCGTCGGTCGGCCCGGCTTGCCGCATGGCGTGGTCGAATGTCTCGATCGCCTTGTCGGCACCGTGCCGGGTGGCTTCGAGGCCGGCGGTCGCCAGCGCCAACTGCGGCGTCTGCCCCCACGCCTGGCGATAGACGTCAAAGCACCGGTCGGTCAGGCCCAGGTCGTACTGCTCACTGATGCCGGCCAACTGAATCAGCATCGAGCCGTCGATCGGCGAAGCCGACGCCAGCGCCTGCTCGATGGCCTGGCGGGCGGCGTCGGTGTTGCCGATGCGGCCCTGCATCGCCGCGTGGGCCGGAAGCACCAGGTGGCGAGTCTGCTCGGGAAGCTGCTGGGCGAAGCGCTCGACCTGCGGCGCCATCGCCTGGACCTGCTCATCGGACAGATCGCCGAGTTTCCGCGTCAGGCCGCGCAGCAGCAGGAGGTTCGCCTCGAGATTGTCCGGGGATCGCAGCAGCGTCGCGCGGGCCACGCTCACCGCCATCGCGCTGCGGTCGGTGCTCAGGAACGCCTGGGTCATTCGGGTCAGCGGCTGATCCCAGGCCGGCGCCAGTTGTCCGGCCATCTGCCAGGCCTGCAGCGCCTCTTCGGTCTTGCCCTGTGCGGCCAGCGCCTGGCCGTGGAAGAAGTGGAAGTAAGGCGACTGGGGATGGTGGACCAGCGCGGTGGCGGTCAGGTCTTCCATCTGCTTGGGCTTGGTCTGTTTGTCCGCCATCGCACGCAGGATGGAGGCCCAACTGGCCGCAAGCCGATCGCCGCCGCGGCCGCGCAACTGCTCGATGAAGGGCTTGGCCCGCTCGGCCTGACCGGCGCTGACCAGCGCCAGGCCGTAGATGCCCAGCGTCTCGGTCTCCAGCCGCGGATCGCTGACGTCCAGGCCCTGAGCGCGCTGGAGCAGTTTCTGAATCTCGCCCCGCTCCCAGAGCCGTCCGACGTAGAGCCGCTCGACCTGAGGGTCTTCGATGCTCTGCTGGGCGCTGCTCAGCAGTGCGGTGGCTTCATTGAACAGCCCCAGCCGGTCCATCAGCGTCGCAAGGCGTTCGACCTGTTCGGCGTCGTCGGGCGCCTGCTCGGCCGCGAGCTTCATCGACTCGCGGGCGCGGTTCAGATCGCCAAGAAGCTGATAGCCGAACCCCAGGACCGACATGAACGCATCGGGCTGGCTGTGTCGGCTGGCCATACCGCCCAGTTCCTGGCGCATCTGAGGTGACCGGTTCCAGTCCCACGCCCCGATGCGCTCGAGAACCTGCCGCTGAAGCGCGATTTCCTCGTCGTCGGCCGCCTCACTGAAGCGGGCGTCCGCGATGTGCTCAAGAAGCTCCTGCTCCCGTGCGCCCCCGGCATGCATCACCCGTACCGCGAGCATGTGAATCTGCACGTCGCCCGGTCGCAGACGGGTGTAATGGTCGGCGATTGTGAGCGCCTGGGCATGATCGCCCTTGATCGCCAGCGCCTGGACCTTGGCACGCAGGGCCTGAGCGTCGTCGGGACTTTGCGCGATCAGCCAGTCCGCCTGCTCGATGGCTTCGACGGCGAAACCGATCTTCACGTACTGCTCCATCAGCTTGCGGCGGGTGGCCTGGTCGTCGGGGTCGAGTTCAAGGATGCGGCGGCGCACATCGACGGCCTTCTTGATGTGCCCGCCGCCGCGCTCGTACATATTCTCCTGAGCTTCGGCAAAGGCCCGCAGGGCCTGCACGTCCGTGGGATGCTTGGACAGGTAACCGCTGAGCAGGCGAACGGCCTGGGCGTAGTCGCCGGCTTCGACCTCGGCCAGCCCGCGCGGCTTGAGCGTGTCGATGTGGCTCGACTGGCGCTTGAGTTGCATCAGGTACAGACCGCCGCCAATCAGCACGATCAACAACACGACGACCGAGACAAGAAGCAGGCGGCGTCGCTTCACGTTTTCCTGAGCTGGTGTGCTGACCATTGGTTTGCGTGTTCCTGAATCTGAGGGGTTAACGGCCCGTGCAGGGTAGCGGGGGCGCGGCGCGTCGGCGACCGGTCATCAAAGGTTGCCGGAGCTCGCCCCGGCGACGGGCCCGAGGCGACGCGGATGATCCTCGTCGGCCTGTCGGGCGATCGACTGCGATCGAATGCTGCTGGAAAGCGAGTAACGCGAGCGGTACATATCTTGTCGCTCGGCGCGGTTGAACACGACGCCGGCGATTCGGGCCCCGATCGAACGGAGAAACTCCTGACAACCGCTCAGGCGTCGCATCTCATCGCCGCGGGAGACGGCGAGAACGACGCGGTCGGCCTCAGCGGCGACGAGCGAAGCTTCCACGCTGCCGGGCACCGGGCCGGTGTCGATCAGCACGACCTCGTATTGCTCGCCGACGCTCTTGAGGAACCGCTTGACCGCCGATCGGCCGACCCGACTGATGTGCTCGGCCGTGGCGTTGCCCACCGACAACAGACTCAGATTCTCCGTGGGCAGGTCGAGCACGCAGTGGTCCAGCGGCTGACCGGCCAGCACGTCGAGCAGGCCCACGCGGCTCTGCTGCTGAAGCTGGAGGACGCGCTCGATATCTTCGGGCTCGATCAGGCCGCGTGCGACCAGCTTTTCGCCCAGCAGGCCATCGACCGTCGGGTCGCCGGCGACCTCTTCGATGACATCGGCGTTGACCAGGCCCTCTTCCTGGAGCAGTCGGCCAAGCCGCTTGTACCGGCCGAAGCCGAGACGCGCCGTCAGGCCGGCGCCGATCATGTCGAAGTCGACCGCGAGCGTCTTGGCGCCGGCCGCGGCGTAGGAAAACGCAAGCGCCATCGTCAGACTGGTCTTGCCCGCGCCCGACTCGGGGCCGGTGATCACGAAGCTCTGCGCCGCCTGATCGCCACCTTCGAGCTGGAGGAACATTCGAATCTGGTGGACGCACTGGCCGGCGAAGTAGGCCTCCTCGGGATCGCTGAGTTGATCGGGCAGGTGGGGCAGCATGCCCAGCACCTTGGGCGCGCCGCGCGTGACCGACAGGTCGTCCGAGCGGCGCAGCTTCGGGTTGGCCAGGCCCACGAGCATGACGATCGCCAAGCCGACGCTGCCGCCGGCGGCCGAGCCCATCATCGCCATCTTCCACGGCTCATCGGCGTTGATGGGCCGATCGCTCGCCCGCCCGTACTCGTAGACGACCAGACGCTCGCCCATCCGGCTCTCGAAGTTCAACTGCTCAATACGATTGCGGACCTCCGCAAGCTTCGATTCAACCTGGTCGGCTTCCAGTTCCAGCCGCTGCAAACGGTTGTTCTCCTCCGACACCCGCTTGAGCTCGCGTTTGCCTTCTTCCAGTCGCGATGCCAGGTCCGCTTTCTGCGCCTCGAGCGTCGTCATCCGCTCCCGCCATTGCCTCAGCCAGGCGTCGCGATACTGCTTGAGATTGATTGTCGCCAGGGCGTCGTCGATCTGGCCCTGCACGTGATCGATCCGTTCCTGGATCGCCTGGATGGCCGAGTGGTCTTCACCAAACTCACGCTTCATCGCCACAAGGCGAAGCTCGCGATTCTCCAGCTCGTTGAACAGAGCGTTGAGCGCCGGCCGGCGTTCGCGCAACTCGTCCATGGTCGGCATCTGCGGGTCTTCGTCCATGCGGGATTTGGCGATCTGCATCTCGATCTCGGTCGTGCGGATCGCCTCTTCGAGGTCACGCAGGCGATTGACCGACTGCTGATAGCGGAACTTCACGCCGTCGGGGCCGAACGCGTCGCCGAAGCTGGCGATCTGGTTGTTGATGCTGTTGAGCTGGTTGGCCAGCGATCGGCGACTCTCGTCGAGGATCTGCATGCGCATCCGGTCCTGGGTCGGGTCGGTCTCCTGGAACAGGCGCTGGTAGGCCTCGATGACCGCCTTGGTGGCGACTTCGGTCACGTGCCGCTGCTTGTCCTGGTAGGTGATGCCGATCAGTTCATTCGAGTGCCAGATGTTCAAGCTCTTCTGGAACTGAACCTGGGCCTCGGGGGTGAACGACCGACCCAGGGCGCGCCACGCCTCGCTTTCCATGGCCATGGCCGTGACGCGGTCGCTGCGGAGCGTGCGGACCTGCTCGTCCATGAAAATGCCGAAGTTGGGCATCTCGCCCGAGGCCTCGTTGCCGTAGAGCAGCTTGGGCGTGTGGGAGCGGATACGAATGGTCCCGCGAGATTCGTAGATCGGCTCGACGCGCTGGTGCAGGTAATAGCCCCCGGCGCCGCCGAGGATCAACGCCAGCAGCAGCGCCCACTGGTAGCGGCCCCGCAGCAGGCAGTGGAACCACCGCAGGATGTTGAAGTCTGAGCCACCTTCGGTTGCCGGATCATCCAGCGCATCGATTTCATGTAGTCTTGAATCGTTCATCGATTGCTCCCAACGTGAGGTCGTCTTGCGGACCGATGGCTCCCGCACAGATCGATCAGAAGTCCAGGGTTGTCATGCCCTCGCGGAGGGCGTACTTGGTCAGATGGGCCACGCTGTGCAGTTGCAGCTTCTTCATCAGCGCCGCGCGGTGGCTGTCGATCGTCTTGACGCTCAAGCTCAGGTCCGCGGCGATCTGCTTGTTCGCCCGACCGTCGGCCAGCAATTGCAGCACCTCGCGCTCGCGCGGGGTCAGTTCGCTGACCGCCCGCCTGGAACGACTGCCGCCGTTGCCGTTGCCCTCGCCGTTCCCATTGCCACTGCCATCACCTTTGCCTTTGCCGTTGCCGTTGCCGTTGCGTGAGGGGCGGGCCTTGGCCTTGCCGTTGGCGCCGGCGTTGCCCGTCTGCTCTTTGTCGGTCCAGTAACGCTGGACGAACGTATCGGTGACCGCGGGGCTGAGCCACTTCTGGCCGGCCATGACCGCGCGGATCGCCTCAATCAACTGCTCACAAACCACGTTCTTGGTCACGTAGCCCCGAGCGCCGGCCTCCATGGCTTCAATCACCGTGCGGCTCTCCAGGCAACTGGAAACCGCCAGGCAATGCGTGGCAAGGCCTTGACGAACGATCTTGCGGATCACGTCCAGGCCGCTGAGCCCGGGCATGACCAGGTCCATCAGCATCACGTCCGGCCGATGCTTGCGAGCGTGCTCCAATGCTTCGCGACCGTCTTCCAACTCTCCGACGATCTCGCAGCCCGGCTCTCCGCTCAATCGGTGAGCCAATGCCTGTCGGAACAGGTGCTGATCTTCTACGATGGCGATGCGGATTCTCATGACAGCTTCCCCTTTGATTCTGCCGCGCGGCCCGGCCTGAGCAAAAGCCCCCTCTGACACCCGGCTCGATGGTGGGTCTGGATCATTGCCGCGCGCCCAACGCCGCGGTGATCGGCGGGTCGGCTGAAGCGCTCGGCGGCGGCGGGCTGGCCGGGTCGTGCCCGCTACGGGTCCGGGCCACGTGGGCGCGCCAGATCGTCTGGACGGATCGTTCGAGCTCCTCGCGGAATCGGCGCGCTTCGAACTTCATCGCATGCGCCCGCAGGTCCGCCGGATCGAACTGCCCGGCCTGCCGCTCGAACCGTTCCACGACGCTCATCAGCGCAAACGGCGTCTGGTCGTCGAAGAACATGCCGGTCTTGCCTTCGACGATGGTCTCGGTGGCGCCGCCCTTGCCGTAGGCCAGCACCGGGGTGCCGCACGCCATCGACTCGACGGGCACGATCCCGAAATCCTCCTCGGCGGCGAAGATCGTCGCCTTGGCCATCATCAGGTACTTGCGGACCTGGTCGAACGGCTGGTGGCCCATCATGCGCACGTTCTGCCCGGCCAGGGCGCTGATCCGCTTGTATTCCGGGCCGTCGCCGATCACGACCAGCCGGTGATCCGGCATCCGGTTGAACGCCTGCACCACCAGGTCGGTGCGCTTGTACGGCACCAGTCGAGACAGGCAGACGTAGAAGTCGCCTTTGTGGTCGGCCGGCTCGAAGTCTTCGACGCTGACCGGCGGATAGATCACTTCCGCGTCGCGCCGGTAGAACTTGCGGATCCGCCGAGCCACGAAGTGCGAATTGGCAACGAAGTGATCGACGCCGTTGGCCGAGCGCACGTCCCAGTTTCGGATGTAGTGCAGAATCGCCCGGGCCAGCATCGCTTTGGGGCCGAACCCCAGCTTGTTCTGCGCCAGGTACTGGTGCTGCAGATCCCAGGCGTAACGAACCGGTGAATGGCAGTAGCACACATGCACCTGATCGGGGCCGGTAATCACGCCCTTGGCCGCCATGTACGAGCTGGAGATCACCAGGTCGTAGTCGCTGAGGTCCAACTGCTCGATCGCCAGCGGCATCAGCGGCAGGTACTTGCGGTGATGCTTGCGCGCGAACGGCAGCTTCTGGAGGAATGAGGTGGTCACCTGCCGCTCGCCCAGGAATTGTCGTTCGCCTTCGGGTAGAAAATCGAACAGACTGAACACATCGGCGTTGGGATAGACCGCGAGAATCTGCTCCAGCACGCGCTCGGCACCGCCGTAGACGTAGAGGAAGTCGTGAACGACCGCGATGCGGGGATTGTCCGGATCGAATTTCCGCTCTTTCTTGCCGTTGTCGCTCACGATGGTTTTATCCACGTCGGGGTAGGTGTCGCGGGTCCAGGGGCCGTTGGTGGTGCCGGCGACGGATTCATCAGGCAGTTCGGCAACGCTGTGGTCGGCCATGAGCCGGGAGAACAGCGCCAGGCGATGACCGGCGGACTCCAGGCACGTGGTCGCGGCAACCTGGACCGAGGCACGCAACGGCCGGCCCTCACGGCGATCGCGGATCGGCACCACGGCGTTGAGCGTTTCGCAGCCGGCGAACCGGTCGTCGGCCGGCTTCCAGCAGAGCTCGCTGGTCCGGCCGTCGCGGTGGTGGACCGGCACGGTCACCGACGTGAAACTCAGTGCATCGGCACAGTCGCACACCGCCTGCCACCAGTCGCTGAAGCGGATGACCGATCGCAGGCGAAGCTTGATCTCGTCGGCCGCCGAGTCGTAGCGGCGCTTCTCCTTGTCCAGCGCCCACTTGCGTTTGACCGCGTGGACCATCCCCCGAACCCGCACCGAACCGACCGCGTGGAACAGCCCCAGCAGCAGCGGGATCAGCAGCGACAGACCCCCCAGCGTCGCCCAGCCCTCGGCCAGGAAGGAGATCTCGCCGATCGCCACCGCCGCGACTGAAACCAGGCACAGGATCATGACGGTCTTGGTCTGCGACAGGCCCAGTTGCGCCATGTTGTGATGGATGTGGCCCATCTCGGCGGAGAAGATGCTCTGTCGCTGGACAAAGCGGCGGCGGAAGATGGTGAGGAACAGGTCCATCAGCGGCACCGACAGCGCCAGGGCCGGCAGGATCAGCCCGCGCGGCGCACCGATCTGCGACGCGGCGGCCACCGATGCACAGGCGACCAGGAACCCGATGGTCAGACTGCCGCTGTCGCCCATGAACAGCATCGCGGGGTTGGCGTTGTAGAGCACGAAGCCCATCAGCGCCCCGCTGAGCGCCAGGGGCAGGATGGCCGCGACGGGTTCGCCGGCCGCGATGCAGGAGGCGACGAGCGTGGACGAGGCGATCGCCACGACGCCCGCGGCCAGGCCGTCCATGCCGTCGATGAACGCGATGGCCACGGTGACCGAGCCGATCCAGAACATCGTCACCGGCCAGCTCAACCAGGACAGGTCGACGCTCATCGTGCCGCTGTCCCAGACCAGTGCATCGATCCGCACGCCGGCCCCACAGACCGCGGCGCTGGCCGTCAACAGCGCCAGCGCTTTGAACTTCGACGGCACCGACCGCACATCGTCGACCAGACCGACGAAGAAGATGAACGATCCGGCCATGCCGATCGTCACCAGCTTCGTCATCATCGCGGGGGAAACCAGGCCCCGCAGGTCGGCCCAGACCACGGCGGCGGCGGCGACGGTGAAGACCGCGCCCGCGATCGGCACGCCGCCGATGCGCGGCACCGCGGTGCTGTGCAGGCGCCGCGTGCCCGGCAGATCCACCATCCCCACCCGCCGCGCCACACGGATGGCCAGCGGGATCAACGCCGCGCAGAGCAAAAGCGACGCCCCCGCGATGGTGCTGATTTCGAGGTAGTTCATGTCAACCTCGGCTCGCTTGCATTCGTGGTCCAACCGCGTGCGACGCGAAGCGCAGCCGCCGTCAGTCGATCACGTCCAGCAGCGAGCCGTCGATCTCCAAACTCATCGCCCGGTTGAGGTACTCGATCTGAAGGACGATGCGATTGAGTTTGGCGCGATTCTGTACCACGCCTTTGAGCCCGCGGAACGGGCCGGATCGCACCTCAACACGGACGCCTTTCTTCAGGTAGGCGTGCGGGTCGAGCACGGCGTTCTGGCAGGTCGCCAGGTAGATGCTCAGCAACTCCTGGTCGATCTGGTCCTGGTCGGGCACGGGCAGGATGTTGACGATCCGCTTGAGGCGGTCGACGTCGTAGGCGTTCTCCAGCCGGCCGTGCATAAAGACGTAGCCGTCGAACATCGGCAGCTCGACCTTGGCCTTGCGCGAACCGTAGTAGCGGACGCGATTGAGCAGCGGCAGGAACCCGCCGGCGCCCATGGCCGCCAGATCCTTGACGACGGCTTTCTCCTGCCGGCTGCGCGTCCGCAGCACCACCCACCGCGCATCGGGTTGGTCGCTCTTGAGTTGCGCGAATCCTTCGAGCAGATCGTCAGGCGGCTGAATGTTCACGGCGGTGTTCATCCGGTCAGGCGTCCAGTTGCGTGATGCCCTCGCGGAGGGCGAACTTCGTGAGCGCGGCGATGCTGTGCAGGTCGAGCTTTCGCATCAGCCGGGCGCGGTGGGTTTCGATGGTCTTCACGCTCAGACTCAGCTTCTTGCCGATGTCCTTGCTCGAGCATCCCTCGGCGATCTGCTGAAGCACCTGCCGCTCGCGCGGGCTGAGCGAGTCGAGCGTCGCTTCTTCGTGGCCGCTGTTGCGGCCCATGACCAGCCCCACGGCCTTGGGGCAGAGGTAGGTCTCGTCGTCGGCCAATGCGACGATGCCGCGTAGCAGATCCTCCGGGGCTGAACCCTTGAGCACGTAGCCCGAGGCGCCTTCGCGGAGCAGTCGCCGCACGAGCGACGGCTCGGCGTGCATCGAGACGAACAGCAGCCGGGCCTGGACGCCCTTGCTGCGCATCAGATCGGCCGCGTCCAGCCCGTTGAGGCCCGGCATGGTGACGTCGAGTGTGATCACATCGGGCTTGAACTTGACGGCCAGATCGACCGCTTCGTGGCCATCCTGAGCGACGCCGACGACGCTGACACGCGGGTGATTCTCCAGCAGTTGCTGCATGCCGGCGCGGAACAGGGCGTGGTCGTCCACGACCAGCACGGTGATGCGCTGGCCGGCGCCGTGGCCATTGGGGCGGCGGACGGCCTTTTTTCGCCCGGCGCTGGCCAATTGCCGGCCGAAGCTCACGCGATCGACAACAACGCCGGCGTCGGCGTCGGCGGCTTGGATAGGGGAATCAATCTCAGTCATTCAACAACTTGGCGGGTCGGCCGCCTGCCCTTGGGATCTGAAGCGCAGGTGGTCTCGGCCCGGCGGCGTCCGGCGAGTGCCGCGGCGATCGACGAGCAAGACGAGCGATCAAAAATACGCTTATCGATATCAAAAACAGCGTTTTCAGAAAAATCAGGCATGGCTCCGCCCCTTTCGACTGCGCGCCCCCTTGGGTGCGCAGCGATTTGAGCCAGAGTTCTCTAACTGTTCGGTTAACCCCGTGGCCCCAACAAAGGGGGGTTAACGCTCGCGGGGACACGACCCCCAGCCCGTCAACAGCGCGACGGACAAATCGGTCGATCTCCCATTATGTCTTCAGACCGTTCCTTCGGCCCGGTCGGCAAGCATCCTTACTGTACGAGGCACCTATCTCGATCCGGTCTCCATCCGAAAGACCGCGACCCACATAAGTCCAGACCCCGTGCACCGACCGGCTGAGTCTTAATAAACAGTGCCTTCCCCTGAAAGTCAATGCATAATTTCAATTAACACGGTGAATTCTTTGTCAGGGAAGCCCTGTAGTGACCAAAACAACCGCAATCCCCTCTCGCTTGGCCATCGGCGCGTCAAGCTGGGTAAAACCCTGCCGTTCAACCCGGCAAGGCACGGCGTCGCTGACCGGCTCACGCAGGCCGAGCCACCCGAGCAGACTTCGCCCCACGCGCTCAAGCTGATCCATCTTCATAAGCTCTAAACCGTAGCAAACCATCGGCCAATCATGTGAGACACTGAACTGTCCCTCCGCAATCACGGAGGCCGGGGGCCTATCACCGAATCCGAGGGAAGGGTAATGTCCAAGATGGCTGGAAATGAAGACGGCCTGGTGGCATGAATCGAGCTCGAACGCGGCGACGGACACGCCACGATCGAACGGCAGCCGATCGCGATCGTTCTGGTCTTCGCAGCCCAGCACCATCGCCAGCCGTCGCTGAGCACCCCGTTGTTCCACCATGTGCTCGGCGTGATTCAAGCCCGGCAACCCCGTTGCCCCCTCGCTCTGTCAGAGGGGTGGTCGCTCAAATCCGGCGTGACTCATCTGCGTCCACCATGCGATACCGCACCAGCGGCGCACCGCCGGTTATTGGCGATTATCCGTGGCCGCGGTTGAAATACGGCGTCGATACGCCGCGGGTCCGCACCCCATGTGCCGCTTGAATGCCCGATGGAATTGGATGTAACTACCGAACCCCGCTTGCAGGGCCGCGTCAAGCATGGTCCGCCGCCGACCGTTGGCGTACAGCGTGATAAAGCGATCGACTCGGACGCGGTTTCTGTATTCAGTCACGGACAGGCCGACCTGTCGGCCGAACAGTCGGCTGAGGCGCGAGGCGCTCAGGCCGCTGCGCCGCGCCAGTTCGTCCAGCCGCAGCGTTGGATCGTTGTCGCGTAGTATCGTCGCGGCCCGCTCGACCGCCGGGTGAAGCGCTGCGGTGTCCCCGGCCGTCTTGCCCCGTTGCGTCGCCCGCCAGGCGCTGTGCAGGAGCCAGCCCAGTCCCGCGTTGAATGCATCGGGGTCATCGTCGACCGCCCGCACCCGCGTCGCCAGGTCATCCAGGTCGCGGTAGTCGGCTTCGACCAGCCGCAGGCAGTCGCGCGGCGGCGGGGACGGCTGGCATAGTGCCGCGATGTCGGGCGTGGCACACCCACGCCGCAGTGCCATAGGCCGCACCACCACGATCCACATCGCGAAATCGTCCGACTCGTGGAGCAGCAGGTGCTCGACCGCGGGGAACAGCCAGATCAACACCCCTTGCGTCAGGTCCACCCGCCGATCGCCCAGCAGGTAGCTCGCCCGCCCGCGCGTGATGAGATTGAACTCCAGTTCATCGTGTCGATGGCTGGCGCGACGAGCGTCACGCTGGAATCGGTGGGACCACACCGCGCCATCCAAGCCGCTGGAGATACGCAGCTTTTCTTTCATACGGCATCAGATGATAACAACTTGGCGGCAGACGCGAGAGAACCGGCGGCTGATCGCGTCGATCGACCCGCCCGTGAACCAACGCCAGAAACCAACCGATTACGGATTCAGGCAGAGGGTATCACCCATTGTTCACCATTTTTCGCACACTACCGAAGTCCACACCTGAGCGAACCGATGTAAAGTTGGGTAATATAGTGAACATGGACCGGTTCTGATTCCCGCCGGTCGCAACGCCCCAACGCCCATGGGATGGAGCCGATGGCGATGAGCGAGCAAAGTCTTTCCAGCGAGTTGCGTGACAAGCAGGTCTTCACCACCGGTGAGGCCGCGGAGGTCTGCCAGGTGTCTCAGCAGACGATCATCCGCTGTTTCGACGCCGGTCGGCTCAAGGGCTTCCGCGTGCCCGGCAGTCGGTTCCGCCGCATTCCGCGCGACGAGCTGATGCGATTCATGAAGGACAACAACATCCCGCTGGATCGCCTCGAATCCGGCAAGCGGCGAATCCTCGTGGTCGACGACGACCAGGCGATCGTCGAGCTGTTCGTCGACGTGCTCGAGCGTGACGGCCGCTTCGATGTGCGCACCGCCATCACCGGCTACGACGCGGGCGTGCAGACCACGCAGTTCCGCCCGGAGTTGATGATCCTGGACTACATGCTGCCGGACATCAACGGCAACGTGGTGTGCAAGACTGTCCGTCAGAACCCCGAGCTGGACGACATGAAGATCATCATCGTCTCGGGGGTGGTCAACCAGGACGAGATCGACGACCTGCTGGCCTGCGGCGCCGACGACTTCGTGAAAAAGCCGTTCAACATCGAAAAGCTCGTCAACCGCATCGCGGACATGCTGGAGCTGGCGTGACCATCGTGGATGAAGCGACGCGACTCGTCGCGTATCTCGGGGCGAAGCCGGCGCCACGCGGCGAAGCCGCGTCGCTTCGTAGGCGGACCGCGCCGGTAAGAACGTTGGGGTGATGTGACATCCGACTTGCGACATCCGCGATACGTTTATGACCGACACCACCTCATCCCGTCGCATCGAGTTGATTCTGCAGCAGATCGACGCGCTGCCGACGCTGCCGGCGGTGGCGATGCGGTTGTTGCAGATCACCAGCGCCGAGGACTCGGACGCGCAGCAGGTGATCGAGGCGGTGAAGGCCGACGCGGCACTGACCGCCAAGATTCTCTCGCTGTGTCGGCACGCGGGGTCGGGCATCCGCAACCAGACGCTGACGATCGACCGGGCGGTGGTGCTGCTGGGCTTCGAGGCGATCCGCAACGCGGTGCTGTCGATCAAGGTGTTCGAGACGTTCGCCGACGCCCCGCCGAGCGGCGCGACTGACGAGCCGGCCGTGCGGTTCGATCGGGCGGGGTTCTGGCGGCATTGCCTGGCCGTGGCCATCGCCGCCGAGCGCATCGCGGCGCGGCACACCGAGCTGCGGAGCATCAACGCCTCCGAGGCGTTCGTCTGCGGCCTGCTGCACGACGTGGGCAAGCTCGCCCTGGAGCACGTGCTGCCCAAGAGCTACCAGCGCGTGGTCGAGCTGGCCGAGCAGACCCAGGCCAACATCGCCACGACCGAGCGGAAGGTGCTGGGCATCGACCACCACACCGCGGGCAAGCGGCTGGCCGAGCAGTGGGGCCTGAGCCATCAGTTGAGCGATGTGATCTGGCTGCACGGCTCTCGTTATGAATCGCTGCCGGCCCTGCCGCACAAGCAGATGATCGGGCTGGTGGGCCTGGCCGACGCGCACGTGCGTCGCCAGCACATCGGCTACAGCGGCAACCACCGTCAGGGCGACGACCTGGCCGCCCGCGCCCAGGCGGTGGGCCTGGCGCCCGACCGCGTGGAGCAGGCCGCGGCCGAGGTGCACGACCAGCTCGAGCGGCGTGCGGCGGCCCTGGGCCTGGGCGCCGCGCCCAGCCGGCGGATGTTCCTCGAATCGATCATGCAGGCCAACGGCGTGCTGGGCCGGCTCAACACCCGGCTCGATCAGCAACGCCGCAAGACCATCCGCCAGGCCCGGGCGATCACCGCGATCACGCAGTTCCACGCCTCGGCCCGGCAGAGCGGCTGCGGCGCCGGCGAGGTGCTCAGCGGCGTCGTGGTCTCGGCCGCGGGCGTGCTGGGCGCGGGGCGCTACGGCATCATCTACCAGCCGACCGGCCAGAGCGAGTGGCAGGTCAGCCAGTACAACGCCGAGGGCCGCGTGGTGCGCAGCCAACTGGCCGACCCGCCGCCGGGCCTGAGCGATCTGTCCGTGCTCAGCCGCCGCGAGGAGCTGCCGGTGGGCTGGATGGGCGTGCTGCCGTGGCTGAGCGATTTCCTGGTCGGCTTCGACGACCTGCGCGCCTTGCACCTGTTGCCGCTGCCGTGCGCCTGGGGGACCGCGGCTGTGATGGTACACGAGCAGCACGACCTGCCCGACGCCGATCACCTGGATGCGCTGGCCCACACCTGGGGCGCGGCGATCGGCGCGGCGACGCAGCACGAAGGCGCCCGCCGCCTGGGCGAGCAACTGGCCGAGGCCAACCGCGCCCTGACCGAGACGCAGGACTCGCTGCTGCGGCATCAATCGATGGCGCGGCTGGGCGAGATGGCCGCGGGCGCGGCGCACGAGATGAACAACCCTCTGGCGGTGATCTCCGGCCGGGCGCAACTGTTGAGCATGAAGCTCGACAAGGCCAGCCCCGAGCAGGCCGACGCCACGCTCGTGTACGAACAGGCGCAGAAGCTTTCGGACCTGATCACCGCGCTGCACCTGTTCGCCGAGCCGCCCCGGCCCAAGCCGCAACGCACGACGATCACCGATGTGATGGAACTGGCGGTGACAAAGGTCCGCCAGCACATGCCCAAGGCGCCGGCGGTGCGGTTCTCGCCGGCGTCGACGCTGCCGGCGTTGCACACCGACCCCGACCACCTGGCCGGCGTGCTGGCGGAGCTGATGATCAACGCCCACGAGGCCCAGCCGCGCGATCCGCTGCGGGTCGTCGCTCAGGTCGACCCGCTGGATGACCGATTGATCGTGAAGGTGATCGACACCGGCGTGGGCATGGACGCCCACACGCTGAGCCACGCGTTCGACCCGTTTTTCAGCGCCAAGCAGGCCGGCCGAAAGCCGGGCCTGGGCCTGGCACGGGCCCAGCGGTTGATCGAAGGCCTGGGCGGCCGCGTCGCGCTGACCAGCACGCCCGACCAGGGCACGACCGCCGTGATCGAACTGCCGCTGGACCGGCCCGACCCGACCCGCACGGAGGCGCCCGACGAAGACGACGACGCGGACGAACCCACGCCCGAATCGTCGAACCAACCGGCAGGAGAAAGCCGTGCGTTCCACTGAACATCCGCGGACCGGCACCGACATCAACGACCCCCCGCCCGCCACCCGGGCCGATCAACGCCACGTGCTGGTCGTTGAAGACGACAGCGCGGTCCGCCACGCGATCACCGAGGCGATCCGCAGCCCCCGCCGCCGCGTACACCACGCGGCCGACCTCGCCGCGGCACGCAAGCTGCTCGCCGATCAACCCATCGACCTGGCGCTGATCGATGTGGGCCTGCCCGACGGCGACGGCCTGACCCTCGCCCGTGCGCTGCGCGACGCCGATCGGCCGATCCGCTCGATCGTCATCACCGGCCGGGCCTCGCTCGAACACGCCGTCGACGCCATCCGCAGCGGCGCCGATGACTTCATCGCCAAGCCATTCGATGTCGATCAACTCAACCGGCGCGTCACCGAGGCGATCCGCGCCAACCGGCACGAGCGCCGCCGGCGGCATCAGTTCGATCGGCTGCGCAAGCTCTGCAAGCAGCTCAACCGGGCCCGCCACGAGATCACCGATCAGGTCGACATTCTCTGCAACGACCTGGTCGCCGCTTACGAAGAGCTGGCCGAGCAGGTCAGCCGGGCCGAGCAAGCCCGCGATGACAAACCCGCGGACCCGCCGACCGACCCGGCGTGGCAGATCGACGATGAGCTCGACCTGGAGCCGCTGCTGCGCCGCACGATGGAGCACCTGCTGGACCGAGCCGGCGCTGCGAACGTGATGATCTTTCTGCCGTCGTCCGGCGGGGGCTACACCGTCGGCGGGTACGTGAACTACTCGTACGACAAGCACACGCTGCCCGTGGTCATGCAGCAACTGGCCGAGGACGCGGCGGAGCGGCTGATGAGCCGGGGCGAACTGGTCCGACTCGACACCGATGCGCAGATCGGCCGGTGGATCGAGATCGGCCGGGGCTTTCTCGAAGGCATGAACATCGTGGCGATCCCCTGCGTCGACGAGGCCGGCGAACCGCTGGCGGGCATCATGCTCTTCCGCCCCGTCGCCGAGCCGCTGGGCGATACCGCGGCCGAACTGCTGCGCGACGTCGCCCCCGTGCTCGCCGCACAACTGGTCAGGGTCATCCGCGTCCACCACCGCACGAAGGATCTGCTCGAAGACGACAACGACACCCTCGCCGCGTAACCCCACACCCGCACCGCGCCCCCGGGAACGCAGTTCCCCCGCCGCTCGCGGCTTCGCGCTATATTCCCGCCCCCTCCCATCGGATCCGGTCCCACCCCACGCCCCGCCCCCTCATCCCTCCGCGATCGGCTGTTCGTGCTTGTCCATGTCCCGGCGCTTGCGACCGCGGATCGCGAGCTTGATCGGCACGTCCTTGAAAGGCAGCGACTCGCGAAAACAGTTGATCATGTACCGCTGGTACTGGTCGGGAAACAGATCGGGGTCGTTGACAAACAGCACGATGGTCGGCGGATTGGCTTCGGGTTGCACGGCATAGTAAATCTTCGCGCGCTTGCCGAGCTTGGAGCTGGGCCCGCGCTGTTCCATGATCCGCTTGAGCACCGCGTTGAGCTCGCCCGTGCCCACACGCTGCGAGGCCTGATCGTGCAGCTCGAGCGCGAGCTGCACGACCTCCTTCACGTGCTCGGCCTTGAGCGCCGACATGTTGATCATCGGCGCGAACCGCAGCCCGCGCAGGTTCTCCGCGACGTAGTCCTTGAAATCCTCCAGCGCGACCTCGTCGGCCACCAGATCCCACTTGTTGAGCGCGATGATGGTCGGCTTGTGGTGCTCGAGGATTTCCTGGCTGAGCTTCTTATCGACCTGGCTGATCGGGCCGGTGCAGTCGATCAGCAGGACGACCACGTCGGCCCGGCGGATCGATCGCAGCGTGCGGTGGGCCGAGTAAACCTCGACGTCGTTCTCCATGCTCTTGCGCTTGCGCAGGCCCGCGGTGTCGATCGCGGTGAACGCCCGGCCGCCGATCTCGAAGCGCACATCGACGCTGTCGCGCGTGGTGCCCGGCAGCTCACTGGCGATCACCCGCGTCGCCCCGGCCAGGGCGTTGACCAGCGTGCTCTTGCCCGCGTTGCGCTTGCCGACGATCGCGAGTTTTAATTCGCTGGCCGCCGGTGGGGTCAGGTCGGCGTCCCAGTCGATCGCGTCGGCGATGGCGTCGAGAAAGCCCCAACTGTTGCGCTTGGTCGTCGCCGAGATTATCGCCGGCTCGCCGAAGCCCAGCTTCACCGCCTCCATCGCGTCGCGCTCCAGTTGATCGTTGTCGACCTTGTTGGCCACCAGCCGCACGGGCACGCGGCCCGCGGCGGTGCGGCGCAGCAGCTTCGCGACGCGCTCGTCCAGCTCGGTGATGCCGGTCTGCGCATCGACGACGAACAGCACGAGCTGGGCCTCGGCGACCGCGGCGTTGATCTGCGCCTCGATGTCCTCGGTCAGCACGTGGTAGGTCTCGTCCTCGGAATACACCCCGAACCCGCCGGTGTCGAACACCTCGCAGGCACGGGGCGCCTTGCCCTTGGACTGCGGCGGCAGCTCGAGCACGACGCCGATGCGATCGCGCGTCACCCCCGGCGTGGGCTCGACGATGCTGATCCGCCGCCGCGCCAGCATGTTCAGCAGCGAGCTCTTGCCCACGTTGGGCCGACCCACGATGGCGACTTTCGGAAGCATGGCCACAGTGTAGTGGAGTGTGAAGTCGCAGGTGCGAAGTTGAAAGTTCGCCTCGCCGGCCCGCGATGCGCCGCCTGCTGCATATTCAGCGCCGCGGCTCTGCCGCGCTCTGCCGCTGCCGACGCTTCTCCTCGGCGTCCGGCAACCGCACGTACAGCGGCGTCAGGGCATAGGGATCGACAAACTCGCCCCGCGCGGCAATCGCCCGGCCGAGGCGCCAGGCCTGCTCGGCCCGCGGCACGGCCAGGGTCGCGTCGAGCTGCGTCGCCTGCGCCGGCCAGTCCAGCGCCCCCACCGCCGCGTCGCCCAGCAGCGCGAACGGCCCGGCCATCACCGCGGCTACCTGCCCGGGCGTCAGCAGATCCGCCTCGCCCAGCGCAAACCAGCCGCCGCCACTGCGCTCGTACCGCCCCGTGAAACACCGCCCGCCCTTGGCGTTCAGGCACACCGCCAGGCGCGGGCCCGCATCGGTCGGCGCATTGGCCGCGACCACGTCGAGCGTCGGCACCGCGACCAGCTTGCTGCCGATGCCGCGGGCGAGCATCTTCGCCACCGTCACCGCGATGCGCAGCCCCGTGAAACTGCCCGGCCCGATCGACAGATACACCTGCCCGATGTCGCCCGGCTCAAAGCGGTGGGCCTGCGCCAGCCGATCGATCGCGGGCATCAGCGCCACTGCGTGCCGCTGCTGCGGGCCCAGCGACACGCTTTCGATCAGCGCATCGCCGCGCCCCACCGCCACGCCGCCGTCGCGACTGGAGGTTTCGATCGCCAGATTGATCGCGTTGGTCGCCATCGAACCGACATTGTAACGCCCGCCGATTCGCGTTTGGCGGCGCGGCGGGGGCGGTCTACTCGGCGAGCGCGAGCGATTCGAGGTCGATCGGCCGGCCGACCTCGCGGCCGACCTGGGCGAACTCGTGCATCTCGGCCCCGGTGAACAGCAGCCCGCCGTACTTCGCGGTGAGCTGCGCCGCCTCGGCTTCGAGCTGGCCGGGCAGCAGGCAGGCCTGATTGCCGTGGCCGAGGATGTCGTCGAGCACCGCCTTGACGTTCTGCCCCTGGTCGCGACCGCGGGCGAAGTCGCCGCAGTCCAGCGCGTCGGGCTTGATGCACTGGAAGAAGAAGTGCGGCGTGCGCTTCTCGTCGATGTCGCCGGTGTTCCACCGGCTGCGCAGCGTCGGAAGCGATCCGCCGGTGTACGCCGCGAGCAGCTCGTTGATCAGCGACAGCCCGTACCCCTTGTGCGCCCCGAACGGCAGCAGCGCGGCGACCTCGTCGGGATCGGTCGTCGGCTTGCCCTCCTTGTCCACCGCGCTGTTGGGCGCAAGCGGCTTGCCCTCACGCTTGAACTGTTGCACGCGGCCCATGGCAACGCTCGACGTCGCCCAGTCGATGCAGATGGGGTAGCCGATCTGCTCGGTGGTGGGCAAGGCCCAACTGTGCGGGTTGGTGCCGAGCGTGGGGAACTTGCCGCCGAACGGCACGACCTCGGCCAGCGCGGCGGTGCAGCAGGTGTAGGCGATGTAGCCCTTGTGCGCCGCGTCGATCACGTACCCGCCGCCCCAGAGGTAATGGAAGGCGTTATCGACGGTGACGATCCCGGTGCCGAACTCGTCGGCCAGCTTCATGCACTGCTCCATCGCGTCGAACGCGGTGGCCTGGCCGAGCTTGCGATTGGCGTTCCAGCGGTGTACCGCGGGGTAGCGCGGCGGGAGCTTCTCGATCTGCGCGCCCGGCACGCAGCCGCCGGCGGCCGAGCCGAACAGCTCGTCCAGGTGCAGGGCCTTGAGGGCGTTGTGGGTCTTGATGCCGTGGGTCGCGGCCAGCTCGCAGAAACGAGCCGCGGCCCGGGCCTCGTCGGCGGTGTAGCCGCGCTGCGAAAACGCCGCGGCGACCAGGGCGTTGTGTTGTTCGATCGGAAAGATGTAGTTGGCCATGGGACGCGACAGAATACCGCGCCGAGGCGGGGCGTCCAGCGGCCGGCCCCTCTTGGCCGCACGTCGCCACCGACGAGCCGAGAGCCGAAGCGCTCGGTCTGCTCCGCGCCGATCAATACAGATTGATCTCTTCGGTGAACACCGTCCGGCCGGTCTTGAACATCTCGCGCAGGTACGGCACGCAGGCGCTGCAATACAGGCCCATGTCCAGCTCGCGCTTGAGCTTCTTGATGCTCGTGGTGTTCCGACGTCGGGCGTGCTCGCCGATCTGCGCGAACGTCAGGCCGCTGCAAAGGCAGCGGTCATAGACCCGCGGCTTGTCCTGCGTCTGCGTGGGCATGATGCGGCTCCAAACTGATGGGTAGCCGATGATAGTGCGGCGCGGCGGCGAATTCATTCGAAATCCGGACAATGCAATACCCGACCTCTGGGATGCACCGGCTCAAGCGTTCGAGCAGGGCACGCTGCAACGCGTCGCATCGCGTGGCTTGGCCGGCGCTCGCACGGCGCGGCTCCCCGGGGGGTATTGGCATGTCGGGCTAAGGTCAGATTGACCGATCGATTGGCGACCGTTCCGCCTGCCGGTTGTGCGGCGTCGCGCTGTCGGGTACACTCCCGCCTTGCCCTCGGCGCGGTTCGGGCCGAGGGGCGGTACGACGATTCGCATTTGACCGCCAACCGTCGATTCAAGCGGGGCAACCGTTGCCCCGGATTTCATCTCGTGACACGTACGCAGGTCAGCCCCTTGATCACAATTGACCAAGCCCCGCCGATCCTCCGAACGGTCACCGTTTGTGGAGCATCGGTATGAAGATCTATGTCGGGAATCTTTCGTTCAACACCAACGAGCAGGCCCTGGAGGATTATTTCTCCGAGCACGGGCAGGTCGATGAAGTGGCGGTAATCACCGACCGCGAAACCGGCCGGCCCCGCGGGTTCGCGTTCGTGACCATGGCCAACGACGACCAAGCGAAGGCGGCGATCGAGGCGACCAACGGTCAGGAACTCGACGGCCGCACGCTCAACGTCAACGAAGCCAAGCCGAAGACCGGCGGTGGCGGCCGCGGCGGCGGTGGTGGTGGTGGTGGTGGTGGCGGGCGCCGCTGGTAAGCACCCGCGACAACCCATCGGCATCAAACACACACGGCATCGGGCGCTCGCGCCCGGTGCCGTTTTTGTGGACCGGGCTACGTTATCCCCGCATCTCCATGCCCGGTGGCGAGATGACAGGCCCGTGAACGAATCTACGAATCACCATCGCCCTTGATCGGTGTGGCCGATGCCAGTACAGTTAGGTTGGTGCCGAGGCGAGGTGTCTCGGCGAATTCATGTCAGTGACGCGTGCGAGTTCAGACGGTTTGGTTCAGTTCGAGCAAGACAGTTGGTCCTCCGAGCGGTCACTTCTACTGTTTGGAGGTTCTCCATGAAATTGTTTGTAGGCAATCTCAACTTCGACACGAGCGATCAAGATCTGCAGCAGGCGTTTGCCGGTTTCGGTTCCGTGCAGGAGGCGGCGGTGATCACCGACCGTGACACCGGCCGCAGCCGGGGCTTTGGTTTTGTGACCATGCCCAACGACGACGAAGCGAAAGCGGCAATCGACGCGATGGACAACAGCGAGCTGGACGGCCGGACGCTGAATGTCAACGAAGCCCGCCCCAAGGGCGAGAAGGCCCAGCGCCGGTGGTAAGCGGCGCGTGAAAAATCGCGAATGAATCGACACGGCATCGGGCCTCGCTCGGTGCCGTTGTCGATGGCAGGGCCAAGGGGCACGGGCGGTCGGTTCAAGGCAGGGCCGTGCCCTCGGCCGACACGTCCCGCCGGGTCTTGGGGCGGCTCAATCCCGAGGCCTTCGAGCGTTGCTTCATGAATTGGATGCCGGCGGTGGTGGAACTGGCTGAGGGCAAGCTGCCGACGATCGGCGTGGAACCGGACGGCGTGATTCGCGAGCAGTTCAAGGACGTCGATCACAGTCAGCACCATACCGTCGACGCCGGCCACGGCCGCACCGAGACCCGATGCGTGCTGGGTGACCGATGAATTGGACTGGCTCAAGCAGGCCGACGACTGGGATCACGATTTCCTACTCCAACTCATCACCGGTTCGCCATACGAGTTTGCTCTGGGCCTGCAATCCGTTATTTTCGTCGGTTCGATCCCACGCACCCAACCCAGGAGGCAACGCCCATGGCCCGCGAGTTTTTCCCCGATGTTCAAGCGATTGGGTACGAAGGGCCGGATTCCAAGAATCCGCTCTCGTTCAAGCACTACAACCCCGATGAGGTCGTCGCGGGTAAGCCGATGCGTGAGCACCTGCGGTTCAGCGTCTGCTACTGGCATTCGATGAAGGGCGGCGGGGCCGACCCGTTCGGCGTGGCCACGCGGATCATGCCGTGGGCGAGCGGCGCCGACGAAATGGAAGCGGCTGAGAACACCATGCGGGCCGCGTTCGAGTTCATCACGAAACTGGGCGTGGGGTTCTGGTGCTTTCACGATCGGGACATCGCGCCCGAGGCCGATGGCGATTTCGCCGAGACGAACAAGCGGCTGGACCGAATCGTCAAGCTCGCCGGGCAGATGCAGGACCAGACGGGCATCAAGCTGCTGTGGGGCACGGCGTGCCTGTTCGGCCACCCGCGTTACATGAGCGGCGCGGCGACCAGCCCGTACGTCGATGCGTTCGTTCACGCCGCGGCGCAGGTGAAGAAGGCGATTGAGATCACCCACGAGCTCGGCGGGGCGGGCTACGTCTTCTGGGGCGGCCGCGAGGGCTACGACACGCTGCTGAACACCGATCTGAAGCGCGAGTTCGACCACCTCGCCCGCTTCCTGCATATGGCGGTCCAGTTCAAGCAGAGCATCGGCTTCGACGGGCAGTTTTACATCGAGCCCAAGCCCAAGGAGCCGACCACGCACCAGTACGATCACGATGCGTCGGCGTGCCACGCATTCCTGCAGAAGTACGGGCTGGTCGATCATCTCAAGCTCAACATCGAAGCCAACCACGCGACGCTGGCCGGCCACAGCTTCCACCACGAGCTGGAGTACGCCGCGGGCAACGGCATCCTCGGCTCGATCGACGCCAACCGCGGCGACCTGCTGCTGGGCTGGGACACCGATCAGTTCCCCACCAACCTGTACGACACGACGCTGGCGATGTGGACGCTGCTCAAGCACGGCGGGTTCACCACCGGCGGGCTGAACTTCGACGCCAAGCTCCGCCGCCAGTCGATCGACCCGATCGACCTGTTCCACGCGCACATCGGCGGCATGGACGCCTTCGCCCGCGGGCT
>CAZUHK010000001.1:0-70654 GCA_964620345.1 uncultured Planctomycetaceae bacterium | reverse complement strand
TGCCATGGTTATCGGATCATCCCCTGCCAACTCGCCAAGGAGTGTGAACGGTTACTGGGGTTTTTCGATCCCCCAAACCGCAAACATCACGCTGGTTTAAGGACTAGAGCAGGTTGCAGCGTCGCGTCTGTCGGGCGCCACACCTTGTCCGCTTTAGCGGCAAGGTGTGCGAAGGTGGGGACGCCATCACACCTTGCCCTTCGGGACAAGGTGTGGCACCCACTACGGGTCGCCGAAAGATGCTCTAACGGCGTGGGGCGGCGTCCGCGGCCAGCGGGTCGTCGGGGATGCTGAAGCGGCCACCGAGGATGCGGGCGCCGGCCTTCACGCTCAGGGCCGGGGCACGCAGGTCGCCTTTCCATTCGCCCTTGGGGCCGATGTGTACCCGCCCGCCGCTGACGACGCTGGCCCAGATCGCGCCCTGGCAATCGATGCCCGACTGCGCCTCGACATGTGTCGCCGCCACGCGCCCGCCGCGCCGCACGATCAGCATGCCGCAGGTTTGCAGCGTCTTCACCGGCTTGTAGGTCTTGACGATCACGTCCTCGACGATCAGCGGCTTGTTGCACCCCGGGCACGACACACTCATCGCCCGCCCGCCCACGTCAAAGCGGTGGCGGCAGTGGTAGCAGAGCACCGAGCGCGGCGGCAGGGTTTTGGCCATGAGTGTGGCGCGGCGCGGGCCGCGAATGACGAATGTGCAATGACGAATGACCAGAGGCAGAGCGGCGCGTCGGTTGCGTCATTCGGAATGAGTCATCGTCATTTCGCCGTCGCGGCGGTTTGCTTGTTGTCGCCCTTGGGCGCGGCCTGTTGCGAGGCGGATTCCGACCTCCCGCCACCGCCACCGCCTTTGATCGCGTCGGGGCCGACCGAGACGTGGCCGGAGAAGCTGGCGCCCTCGGCGACGATCAGCTTGGCCGCGACCACATCGCCGGTCAGCTTGCTCTTGGCGTTGAGCTGGATCTTCTCGCGCGCCACGACGTTGCCCTCGATGTTGCCATCGACCACGATGTCCGCGGCTTCGACCTCGGCCTTGCACGTGGCGCCCTCGGCGACGTGGAGCTGGCCCTTGGCGTTGATCGTCCCTTCGAACGCGCCCTGCAGCTTGCAGCTTCGATCGAAGCTCATCTCGCCCTTGATGTGCGTGTCGGCTGCGATGATGGTGACCTGGTTGTCCTCGGCCATGGGTACCTCCGATGCGTTTGGTGTGTTGTGACGTCGGCAAACACCCGGTTATACCACACGCCCGGCCCCGCGCGGCGAGCCGACCGGCCGGGCGATGGTGCGAGGGTAAAACGGAACAGGATTGCCGCCGCATTCTACGGCCCGGCGGGGCTTGGGCATCCATGCCAAGGCGCCTTTTGTCAGGCGTTCACACGTTAAGCGCGAGGCCGCGCGTGACGTTGAGGAATACCTGAACCAACCCCCGGCCGCCGCGCCCCGCATTGCACCGCGCCGGCCATTGGGTAGGATGCGGCCCGACCCTCCCTCACCCATCGCACAAGAGGCGTGGCCATGAGCGACAATATCAAGACCGACCGGCGCGGCGGGATCGACATCCGGTACGACGGGCGGACCGGGCAACTGCTGGGCATCCGCGACACCGTTCTGGACATGGACGTCATCCGCTACGCGCCCGGCCATGAGATCGAGATCAACGGCCACGGCATCCGGACCACGCTGACCCACGTCGACGACAACGCGGGCACCCCGGCCTTCCAGTCGATCCTCAGCAGCGTCAGCCACCCCGCGATCGGCTCCCATCAGAGCTTCAACCTCTTTCGAAGCGTCGTGGTCGGCCGGGTCGATCAGCCCTTCGGCAACCACCTCAACCCGCCGCAGAGTCTGCACGTCCGCTACCGCCTCGACCGCAAGCAGGTCGATGACTACGACGACCCGGTCGCCCACAGCGCTGGCAGCCGACCGGTGCAGATGCCGCTCTGGCTGGACACGTTCGGCGCGCTGTGCGCCAAGACCGACTGGTTCGGACCGCAGACGCAGATGCTCCAGGCCGCCCCGGGTGGCGCGGGGCCCAGCGAGCACGTCGGCGTGGCGGAGGGACCGGTCGGCGAGGTCGTGCCGATGCTGTGGAACACCTTCCGCCGGGCCCACCCCGGCGTGCAGATGCTCCCCGGCGCCGCCTACTACCACGCGGACGGGCGGTGGCTGTGGATCACGGCCCAGCGGCCGAACGTCGGCATGCACTGGGATTACGAGCACGACGCGATCAAGGCCCAGTTCGCCTATCACGATCGCCTGGGCGCCAACGAGATCGTCTACCCGCCGGAGGTCAGTCTGTATTGGGGCAACGGCGGGCGCGAGCAGATGCTCGAGCGGATGGCCAACGCGTTCGTCCTGTACGAAGAGCCGGCCGACTGGTTCTATCACACGACCTGGTTCTGGCTGCACTGGTGGCAGCGGCGGCAGCGCGGCTTCGAGGAGATGGCCGACCACGCCAAATACCTCCACGACGAACTGGGCATCACCGGCTTCGGCGTCGCAGGCCACGATGTGCGGCCCGGGTGCTGGGACTGCTCGGCCGGCTCGCTGTCGCCCAGCCCCCTCTACGGCGGCGACAAGGGCATGCAGAAGCTTGGCCAAACGATCCGAAACCTCGGCGGCCACGCCTTCGTCTGGATGTCCTTCGCGGGCCTGGGCAACCCCGGCGACATCAAACACCACTGGCGACTGCTCGGCGACGATGGCCGGCCCTACGACAGCTTCTCCCTGGGATCGTTCGACCTCTACAACGGGCTGAACTACAACCACCCCGAGGTCCGCGACTACTACCTCGCCACCGTCCGCCAGTACGTCGAAGACTTCGGCATCGACGGGATCTTCTGGGACTGCGGCGGCGTGCCCTTCCCGCCCGACTTCGCGCCCCCCCAAACCCGTCCCTTCCAACGCTTCCCCGCCGAGTCGATGACCAGCGCCTACAGCTTGATGCACGAAATCCTGCGCTTCGGCAAGCAGCTCTCGCCCGACTTCTTCATGTGGCACGAGACCTTCAGCGCCGACCTGGCAGGCAACGGCTACAGCTCCCACACCGGCAGCGAAGCGTTCCTCGGCCAGATCGCCCACGCCGGACGCCACCGGCTGGTCTACCGCTCGGGCTCGGCTTACAACCTCGACGGCGGGTTCGCGATGGTCAATCCCAAGCAGGACACCGTCTTCAAGTCGCCGATCTCCTTCGAGTCCTACAAGGACATGGTCAGCGACCCGATGAACAAGTGGCTGGTCGCGTTCGTCAAGCAGCACGGCGTGCGTAGCGCCCGCTACGTCGACAAGGGCGCGGCGCTGCTGGCCGGCCACCTCGTCGTCGACCCGGCGAAGCAGCCGCGGAAGATCACCGTGCCCAAGGCGCTGGCATCACCCAGGACGCTGACCAACGTGCTCACCGGCGACAAGGTCCGGCCGGCCAAACAGACCGACACCGGCGCGGTGTTCGAGCTCGATGGCCAGACGGCGTACGAGATAAGCGAGTGAGTGAATGTGGACTTCAGTCCCATGGGATATCATCTCACGCGAAGGTCAATTCGATTCTGGTCACGTCGCCCTCGTAGCTCAGATGGATAGAGCACGGCTTTCCTAAAGCTGAGGTCGCAGGTTCGAATCCTGCCGGGGGTATCCCTTGGTCCCGCACGGTACCGCAAGTTTCTGCAACGCGCTGCACCGCCGCGACTTCGAAACTTCATCCGGTTCGCCGTGCTTCCCGTTGCGGTCCGATGCGGCAGCTTGCTGCACCGCTTTCTGCACCACTGCAACACGGGTCGCTCGTGCCCAATGATCGTCGGTCACATGCAGGTAGTGCTTTCTCGCCACCGCCTTACTGTTACCGATCCACGCACACACGACGTGCTCGGGGTACTCGTCGCACAGTTCGGTCTCACGCGACGCCCGCATGTTGTGAAACACCTTCGGCCACGGCTCGAGGCCCGCACGTTTGATGATGCGATGGGCCTGCGTGCGAAGGTTGACCCCGTGATCGCGATACCTGTTGATCACATGCACTGTGCCAGCTTCGCACTCGCTGAACAGCGGTAGCAGGCCTACCCGCAGCTCGGGGAACAGCGGCACCAGACGCGACGCCTTGCCCTCGTGGTGCTCGGTCTTCGGGCTGCGCACCGTCATGCGGTTATGTTCCCAATCGATGTCTTCCCACCGCAGCGACAAATGCTCCGACGTGCACCGCAATCCACCGAAGCGACTCAGAGCAAAGATCACCCGCCACTCCGCATCGGGACAAGCCGCCAGGACACGAGCGATCTCGTTGAGTGTGACGAAGCGGAATCGCGATGTATCGGTGCCGACCGCACAGGCAATGTCGGCGAACGGCTCGGCGGCGACCAACCCCCGACGCATCGCGGCACGGAAGAACTGGCGGCCGCGACCACAGATGCGCCGCACCGTGTTGTCCGACCAATTGCCCAGCAGGTGCACGCGGAACGCTTCGGCATCGCCCGGCGTGATCAATTTCATCGACCGGCCCGCACCGAAGAAACCCACCAAGGCTTCAGCGGCAACCGTCAGGTTCTTGACCGTGCCCGGCTTCACGTCTGTGCGGCTCGCGATGTACTCGCGGGTAAACGGCCCCAGCTTCTCCGCCTCGCGGCTCGACCTTGGATCAGCCAGCCCGGCGTGCGCAATCCTCGCGTGCAGATCGTCGCCAATGATTTTGAGCCACTCCGCGGTTGACGCCCTGGGCGACTCGCCGGTGATGCTCGCCGAGACCAAGTCTTCCACCTTGGCCCGGAGAGACTCGGCCCGCTTGCGCGACACCTTGCCGAGCGTGATCTTCGGCCGCCGACCGTCGCCGCCTTTGAACTGGATGGTTCGATGGCCCGACTTGCTGGTGATGATGCTCGCCATCACGCCGCCCCTTGTTGCTCGAGTTGCTCGACCCAACGGCAGAGCGCTTCGCGGCGGAACCGCACCGATCGCTTAATCCGCACGCATGGAATCTCGCGACGCTTCACCATGTCCGCCAGCTTGCGCTCACAGACTCCGAGCAGCATCGCCGCTTCGCGGTAGGTGAGCAGTAGTTTGTCCATCGCCTGTGTCCTCCGGAATCAACTGAATGCGACCTCGCCGTCTGATTCTGCACGTGCACGCTTCGCCTTCTCCCGTGCTTTCTTCACGGCCTCCCGATTCTTCCCACGAGCCAGTTCGTTCGGAAGCTCACGCTTCGCACGTTCGATCTGCTCGTCAGAGATGTGTTCGCCAACCACAACCGACATTGCCTTCATCACCTTCGGATTCCGCAGCAGCACTCTGGCGACGGCCCGATCTAGCGGCTTCTCCATGCCGAGCAGGAATTCCTCCTGTTCCTCAATCTGGTTGCCCAGCATGCGCTCCATCAGCGTTGATCGCTTCATCTCGCGGGCTTCGGCCACCGCGTCGATGCGACGCAGGAGATCGGGAGAGATTGAGATTGTGATTTTTGCTTTGTTATCTTTCATGGGTGACACCAGTATGACGAGTACGGAACGGCTTGTCAAGCGTCCAGTTCACAAGTTTCGTTCTCCGCTCACCAACCCTTCCGGCGCACGCTGCACCACCAGACCCGCACCACGGGCGCCACGTGCGGCCAGACCGCGAGCGAACCCACCAGCAGCACGAACAGCACCCCGGCCCAGCGGCCGTCAGCAATCCAGGACACCAGCAGCCAGCCGACCAGGCCGACCGAGACGACCGCACCGACAGCCAGACGAAGCGAAGGGAAGGTCTCGACCGCGGCCGCCACGACGAGGACCAGGAGACCCAGGCCCAGCAGCCACCAGGGCACCGGCAGCCCGAAGAACTCAATCGGATGAGACATCGCGAGAAGATCAGCAAGCACCGCACACCCCCTGTTCAAGCTCCCACTGCATCAGTTCCCAACTGTCCAACATCTGCTCCCGGCGTCGTCGCTTCTCCAGGTCGATCCGCTCCAACAGGCCATGCCGTTCAAGAGCCGTCATGACCCGATTCATCGCCGACCTCGGCCCGTCCCGCGTCCACTCGCCCGCCCAGACCAGGCCCATCTTCTCGACCTGGCCCTTGAACGTCTGCCACGTACGCCGCACGATCCGCAAGCCGGGCACCGCCGGCACCAGCTCGAACAACGCCCACAGCGGAGCGTCAATCATCCCTGCCCACGCACACCGCCCGTGCCGCTGGATCACGTTGCAGGACATCCCCGATTCAGTGAGCCGGTCGATCAACGGGCGACGCTTCGCACGCTTCGCCTTCCGCTTGTCCTCGTCCCCGTCGTCGTCCCCGTCGTCGTCGTCTGACGACGATTCAGGCAGGCCCATGACGTCCCGCACGATCACACCCGCCGCCTTGGCGAAGCCCACCAGACGCACGCCACGGGAAGATTCAAGCACCCAACGGGGTATCGCTGGCCAGGCCTTGGTGATGTACTTCGACAGGTACGACGCGAGACGGTCATGCGACTTGACCAACTGCACATCCACCATGCCGAACTCGTAATCGTCACGCCAGACCGACCAACAGGCGTTGGCCAGGCCCTTGAGATCGATCGGCTTGCGACGATTGCCGGTGTCCCAACGTGTGCCCGCCACTTCAACCACGCAGTGCCAGTGCATCCAGCCATTGCCGCTGCGGGTCTGCGGCTCGACCACGCGAACCCACACCTTGAACCCCAGCCGGTGAGATAGGAACCGGCTGACGTAGATCGCCTGGAAACGGTACGCCAGTTCTTCGACCGGCAGCGTGTTGATCTCCGTCGCCGTCAGACCCAGCTTCTCGCGATCGCCCGCCGCCATCGCGTACCAACGCTCGATGATCCGAAAGCGTGTCCACTTGCTGCGATCCGTCGTCAGCGTGAGGAACACGCCCGCCGTCATCCGTGACAGCAACGCCTTGACCCGCAGCCAGTCCTCGTATCGCTTGCGCTTGCCGCCGATCGGATCCAGACGCCCGCCCAACGGCACCGGGAAGATACCCTCCACAGCGTCCGTAGAATTAGAAACCTCTGTGTCAAGACTAAGCACCCCAGCCGCGGCGGCCTTACGGCCGCTCGCGGCCGGGGGCTGCTCATCTTGAGAGATCGGCTCACGTCGAAGGCCTGCGCTCATTGGACGGTTCCCCCAGTTTCGCCCGGCTTGCGGCTGTGCGATTCTCGACCGTCACCACCCGGGCGAGTCGGGCGTTCGCCACCCCGACACCCCGGCATCATCTTTCTGCCCCGCTGAAACGACGCCGCGTCCTGGTCGTGCTGCGAACGCTGGACTGTTGGCCCGTCCCCGAAGCGATCCAGCAGCCCCGACAGGTCGGACGCGAATGAGCCGTTCGGGTCCAACAGTCGCACGACGCCCCGCCGGCTAATCGACAGCCGCCACCGCTCGCCGCCGATATGCACCACCGCCGTGACCAGGCCCACCAACTCGGCCCGCTGTGGTTCAGTGACCGGGAACACCGCCAGGCGATCGCCGTCGAACACCTCCAGCCAAACGCCCAACTCCTCGGATACGTTCAACGCACAACTGATCACGTCGCACCCCCGATCGACTGGCGCACGATCGCCAGCACCCGCACACGCTGGGCAGGTGTGAGCCGTGGCCATGCTTCAATGACTTCATTCAGCGATAGCGATGCACCGGATTTTGCACCGTCGTTGCACTCATCATCGCTGTTTCCCCGAGATTCATCGCTGTTGTTCGAATCCTGCCGGGGTATCCCTTGGTCCCGCACGGTACCGCAAGTTTCTGCAACGCGTACCATCGCTCGTGCTCGTCCGTGAGCGGATGTCGACGTTTCGTGCGTCATTCCCCCGGTGAGTTAGAATGGTGCCTGGCAAACACCGAACCAAGGGACACGCCCATGCATCAGGCACCGCGCACCGTATCGATTCTGTTCATCGCCACCGCTTTGGCCGGCCTCGCTCATGGCGAGGTCGTCACGAAGGACATGACCTACACCCACGGGGATGTCGAACTCGTCGGCTACCTGGCCTACGACGACGCGGTCGAGGGCAAGCGGCCGGGCGTGCTGGTCATCCACGAATGGTGGGGCCTGAACGATTACGCCAAGAGACGCGCCCGCATGCTGGCCGCGCTGGGCTACGTCGCGTTCGCGGCGGACATGTACGGCCGGGGCAAGGTCACGGCCGACCCCAAGCAGGCCGGGCAGTGGGCCGGGCACCTCAACCAGGACAAGGATCAATGGATGGCCCGCGCCAAGGTCGGGCTGAAGGTGCTGGCCGACCAGCCGCAGACCGATGGCGAGAAGCTCGGTGCGATCGGCTATTGTTTCGGCGGCTCGACGGTGCTGAACCTCGCGATCGGCGGGGCGGACCTCGACGCGGTGGTGAGTTTTCACGGGTCGCTGCCGGCACCGACGGGCGACGAGAAGATCAAGGCCGCGGTGCTGGTCTGCCACGGCGCGGCCGACGGGTTTACCGAGCCCGCCGCGATCACCGCCTTGACCCAGGGGATGAACCGGAGCGGCGCCGACTGGCAGATGGTGATGTACGGCGGGGCGAAGCACAGCTTCACCAACCCCGGCGCCGATGGCTACGGCATGGACGGCGTGAGCTACGACAAGCGGGCCGACCATCGCTCGTGGGCGCACATGAAGCGGTGGCTTAAAGAGGCGTTCGCCGATCCCGATGAGTTGGGCGTGGCTTTGCCGGGCGAGGCCGCGCCGGCTCCGGCGACGCTGGTCGTGAACATCAACGAGGCCGGCGAGTTGATCGTCGATGGCCAGCCGAGTTCTCTCGAACAACTGCGCGGGCGCGTGGCGGACGACTCGCGTGTCATCATCCGGGCCGACCGGAAAACGCCGCTCAGGCACGTGGTCGGCGTGATGGACGCGCTCAAGCAGGCCGGTGTGACGCGGATCGCGATGGCCCAAGCCCAGGCGGAATGATTCACGGTTGCGCCGGTGGCCAGCGGGGATCGGCCAGCGTGCGTTGCCGCGTGAGCTTGACCAGCGCCACCGCCCACGCCGCCAGCAGCACCAGGCCGATCGCGCAGAAGCCGCTGGCCCACACGCGGGCGGCGATGTACTGGGCCCGGCGGGATTCGGACTCGGCGATCGCCGCTTCGAGTCGCTCGATCCGCGCTTGCAACGCGGTCAGCTCGCCCAAGTCCTCGGCTTCTTCCATCCGCCCGTGCAGCGCTGCGGCCTCATCGCGCATCACGCGCACCTGCTCCGATGGCAGCCCGCGCCACAGCGTCAGACCGCCCAGCACCAGCGGCAGCAGCACGAACGGCAACGCATACAGCAGCATGGCCACGTACCGCGATTGCTGCGCGCGGCGTCGGCCTTCGTAATCGATCCGCGGCTGATCGGGCAGGTAGTTCAAGGTGCGGCTGATGCGGGTAGCGCCGGGTCGAACGCGGGGAATCGCCGGGCCTTGAGCCAGCGCTCGCTCAGCGTGGCGTGGCGGAGGTTGGGGTCGTCGGCGGGCAGCAGGTGCCGCTTGCCGCGGCGCGTCTGGACCACGACGTCGCCGGTGTCGCGCAGGTCCATCACCACCCAGTATTTATCGACGCGGTAGGTGTAATCCTCGCCGCGGGGCTCCGGGTCGATCTGCTTGGCGCGGGGCCCGGGACGCGGCGAGTGCTTGGTCTTGCAGTACACGACCAAGTCGCCGGGCTCGAATTGACGCTCGTTTCCGAACATGATCGCTCCACCGCCATTAACATCATCGTTCGTGCGACGCGGCCGGGCAAGTGAATTGGCGGTTTATTTTTTGCCCCTCACCCGCTCGCGGTCGCCGCGTCGGCCATCGTGTGGCAGATCTGCCCCAGCGCGTCGGCGGCGTACTTCACGTCCTGGATCGTAAGGAACGGCCCGAAGCTCAGCCGCGTCGTCCCACCCCCGCAAGTCGTGCCGATCGTGCCGTGCGCCCCCGGCGCGCAGTGCAGGCCCGCGCGGGTGAGGATGCCGTACCGCGTTTCCAGCACGCCCGCCAGTTCGTGCGGCGCCAGCCCGTCGATCTTCACGCTGAACACCCCGCAGCGGTGCTTGATTCCCGTCGGGCCGAACAGCGTGAACCCCGGCATCTGCCCCCAATCGGTCAGCGATTCGAGCATCGTCTTGATCAGCGCCCGCTCGTGGGCCCAGATGCTTTCCACGCCGCGGTCGAGGATGTATTTCACGCCTTCGTTGAGGCCCACGATGCCCAGCGTGTTGTGCGAGCCGGCCTCGAACCGGTCGGGCATGAACTCGGGCTGATCGTCGCTTTCGCTGACCGACCCGGTGCCGCCTTCGCGCAGCGTGGTCATCCATCGCTCGACGCCGGGGCGGATGTACAGCAGCCCCGTGCCCAGCGGGCCGAGCAGCCCCTTGTGCCCCGGCGCCGCCAGCAGGTCGACGTGCATCGCCCGCACGTCGATCGGGTAATGGCCCAGGGACTGCGCGGCGTCGACCAGATACAGCACCCCGTGCTCGGCCGCGATGTCGCCGATCGTCTGTATGTCCTGCATCGTGCCGGTCACGTTGGATGCATGCAGCAGGGCGATGAGCTTGGTGTGGGGCTTGATGGCGCGGGCGATGTCCGCCGGGTCGGCCAACCCGGTCTGTGGATCGATCGGCACACGCGTCTGCTCGACCAGCCCATCGCGCACCAGCCGGTTGATCGGCCGCAGGATCGAGTTGTGATCCAGGTCGGTGGTGATGACGTGGGGCTTGTCGCCGCGCGCCGCGGCCGCGCCGACCACGCCCTTGATGCCCAGGTTCAACGCATCGGAGCAATTGAGCGTGAACACCACCTGCGACGGGTCTTCGCCGTTGATCAGCGTGCTGATCCGCTGCCGGCACTGATCGAGAAGCCGGCCCGACTCGACCGACTCGCGATAACTGCCCCGCCCCGGCGACGCGCCCAGCTCGGTGCTGTACCGCACCATCGCGTCGACCACAGCGCGGGGCTTGGGAAAACTCGTCGCGGCGTTGTCCATGTACAACCGCCGCGCCGCGGCGGCGAGTGGATTGTTCGTGTCGCTGCTCATCTCACCCCGATTGTACGCGGCCGATGCCGGGCCGTCATGACACGATCGTGCCGGCCTACAACGGCAGGACCAACTCGCGCGATTCGCCCGAGACCTGGTTGAGCACCTCGAACAGGTTCTTGCCGCCGTTGCTCAACTGAGCGTCGGCATTCAGCAGTTCGATGCCGTAGAGCGTGCCACCGGGCGCCAGGTCGACGTTCACCTCATCGCTGAGCGTCACCGTCTGCACCTGCGCGCCCGCCTCCCGCAGCCGCAGGTACGCGATGTTGTGTTCCGGGTCGTAGGTGAGCTTCATGATCGGGGCCTTAGAAGTACTTGACGATCGCCGTGATGACCAGCCAACCGTCATTCTCTCGGACCGCGTAAGCCGCAACTTGCTTGGTGCTGTAGTGTCGGCTCGAGCAGGTTGCAGCGTTGCGCCGCGTCTGTCGGGTGCGACACCTTGCCCCGAAGGGCAAGGTGTGATGGCGTCCTGCGGTGACAGTTCGTTCCCGGTTTCGGCCATGACGAGTTGATGATACCGCGCCGCCACGCATTTAGCCGCGGGGCTTGTCCCGCGTCAGCGCAACAGCGCCAGCGGGTTGAACCCCGTAATCATCTGCAACCCTGTGACGAAGATCAGCACCATGATGACGTTGCGGAACACCTTTTCGCTCATGATCCGGTGCAGTCGGGTGCCGGTGAACGTGCCCACGGGGATCAGCGGCAGGAGCATGAGCTGCAGGACGAACGTGTCGGTCGCGATCAGGCCGAGGATCAGGTAGGGGACGACCTTGATCGAGTTGATGGTGAAGTAGTAGATGACGCTGGTGCCGATGAAGCGTTGCTTGTCCATGTGCTGGCCGAGCAGGTAGATGCTGGTGACCGGTCCGGCGGCGTGGGCAAGTGTGGAGGCGACGCCCGCGGTGAGCCCCGCGATCGACCCGGCCAGCCAGGTGGGTTTGATCGACCAGTGCGCGGCGTAGCGGGCCTTGACCTGATCGAGCAGCGGGTAGGCCGCGGCGATGATGCCGACGATGAGCTTGAGCGCCCGCTCGGAGCCGGCGGTCTGGGCCACGGCCCCGCCGTCGGCGCGCGTGGTGAACGCCGCGAGCATCATCGCCCCGATCGCGATGCCCACGAGCGACGCGGGGTAGATGCGTTTGAGGTTGAGCTTGTCCCACGTGCCCCAGTGGTGATAGACGCTGAAGATGTCCGCGGCGATCAGCAGCAGCAGCAGCGTGCCGATGCCCTTGGCCGGTGAATCGAGCGCGTAGATGAACATGGGCACGGCGATGATGCCCACGCCGCCGCCGAAGCCGCTCTTGGCGATGCCGATGATCACCACCGCCGCGCCCGCGAGCGCCCAACTGAGCGCGGGGTGAGGCGAATCGGCGAAGGGCATGGTCAGCGCCAGCAGCGACATGCCGCGAGAGGGTAGCACAAGCCGGCGGCCGGCGCGGTCGCGATGCGGGTGAAGCTGGGCAAGGCGTGCGGCCGGCAACGGCGCGGCGGCGGGTGATTGGCGGCTCGGGGCGGATTCCGCGGGCCTCGGCCGCGCCGCGCGGTAGAATTATGACGGCGATATGCAGAGACGCGCGACACAGAACGAGGCCGACGGCGGCGGCACGGCAAGGTGTACGCTCTGGCTGCCGCGCGGCTACGACGCGCCGGTCGATCTGGTCGAAGGCCTGCGCCGCCGCGAGGTGCGCGTCGCCGAGGTACACGACGCCCCGGCGGTGATGGTCGCGCTGGCGCGCGAGCGTGAGCCGGCCGGGCACGTGCTGGTGATCGTCGAGCCGAGCATGCTGCGCTCGGCCGAGGCGCTGCGCGCGGCGGTGGCGGAGTATCACCCCCGCGTGCCGGTCTGGCGGTACGACTGGCAGAACCGCCCGGCCCTGGCGCGGTGGACGGACGCGCGCGAGCGACCCGAACCGGCCGCGCCATCCGCGCCGCCCGACGATCCGTTGCCGCGCGACCTGGACCCGCCGCCGGCCGACGACGAACCGCTGCTCAGCGAGCAGGAGTTGGCGATGCTGCTGGGCGATTGGCCGGACGAATCGGAGGGCGAGCGGGCATGAACATCACGGCGCCCCACAGCTCGCGCGTGATCTACGTCGGCGACGCCGACTGGCCCGGAACCGGCGCCGGCGCGGCGCCGGCGGTGCGCGTCGGCAATTACCTTCAAGCCCTGGGCGAGCTGGCCGACCGGCCGATCGACGCGGTGGTCGGCTCGATCGAACCGATGCTCGGCGAGGAAGCCGCCACCGCCCGGGCCCTGCGCGAGCTGGCGGGCAGCGATGCGCGGTTGCTGCTGGTGGTCGATCCGGCGCACGAGCCGGCGGCGATGCGCGCCGTGCGGCTGGGCTTCGATGACTACTTCGTCACGCCGCTGCGGCGAGGCGAGCTGGCCGATGCCTTGGCGGACATCGTTGCTCATCGCGACGAACTGCCGGTCCAAACGCCCGCGCCGCGGGCTGAGCTGCCGCGCCAGTCCCCGCAGCCCGCGCCGTCGTCGAGCGTCGATCACGACGCCGAGGCCGGGGTGCTGATCGACCAGTTGCTCGCCGAGCGTGGGTCGCTGTGCGACACGATCGTGAAGCTGCTGCGTCGGCGTGTGGGGAATACGCTGCTCTGGGCCGCGGAGCCGGACCTCGACGCCCACGCCTGCGTGCCGATCATGCGCGGCGAGCAATCGCTGGGGTACCTGGTGAGCGACGATCACAGCGACCGCGAGCTGATCGCCCACGCCGACTGGGCCGCGAAATGGCTGGCGGTGGAGCGGCGGATCATCGAGCTCAAGCGGCTGGCGATGCGCGACGAGCTGACGGGCGCTTGGAATCGGCGATACTTCCGGCAGTTCCTCGAATCGATCCTTCGCCGGGCCGCCGAGCAGCATTTCCGCGTGACGCTGATGCTGTTCGATATCGACGACTTCAAGCGGTACAACGATGAGTACGGCCACGCCGCGGGCGATGAGATTCTGCGTGAGGCGGCGCGGCTGATGCAGACCGTGGTCCGCCGGCACGACGTGGTGGCTCGGGTCGGCGGCGATGAGTTCGCGGTGATCTTCTGGGACGCCGACGCCCCGCGCAAGATCGACTCGCAGCACCCGCATTCGGTCCGCCGCGCCGCGGCCCGGTTCCAGCAGGCGATCTGCCAGCACAAGTTCCCCAAGCTCGGCGACCTGGCGCGCGGCACGCTCACCATCTCCGGCGGCCTGGCCAGCTACCCGTGGGACGGGCAGACCGGTGAAGCGCTGGTTCAGATCGCCGATGACATGATGCTCAAGAGCAAACGCCAGGGCAAGAACGCGATCACCCTGGGCCCCGGCGCGGTGCGCGTCTGCGGCCTGCCGGGCGATGAGCCCGCGCCATCCACCGATTAATCACAGCGACGCGGCGAGCGCTTCGTACTCGGCCATCGCCGGCCAGGGGTAGTGTTCCATCAGGAACCGTTCGAGCTGCGGGCGCTTGGCGATCACGAAGAAGACCGGGTCGTTCAACTTCCGCCACGCGAAGTTGACCGCGCGGGGCAGGTCGTGGCGCGTGGTGGCCACGACCATCTCCTCGTGCTCCCGACGCAGCGGCAGCAGGCGGAACTGCCAGGCCTGGCGGCGGTTGAGCAGGCGCAGCACCTCGATGTCGACGTGCTGGGTGTCCAGATCGACCTCGGTGCCCAGGGCGATGTACTGCTCGATCCAGGCGCGCTCGATGGCCTGGGGTTCGACGCTGAACATCCGCTCGGCCAGGTCGCCGAAAGGCCGGCCGATGCGCTTCTGCTCGGCGAGAATCTCGTCCACCTGCTCGCGGCTGAGCACGCCGGCTTCCACCAGCAGCTCGCCGATCCGCACGCCATTGGGTTGGCCCATATCGAACACCTCCTGTGTCGGGCTTGTGTCTGATCCATGCCAACCATCGGCGAGGCCCCGCGCGACATTAACCGTGCGACAATCCAACCCGTCGCTCGCGGTTGGGCTGTAACGTCTGGGCGGTGAAGGCCGAATGACCGGCGGCGCCGCGGCCTACTCGATCGTGATATCGGACGGGTCGAACGTGGGCTTGGGATACTCAAGCCCCATCGATTCCAGCAGGTCGATCAGCACCTGCGCCACGACCAGGCAACGGTACCACTTGCGCTCGGCCGGCACGATGTACCACGGCGCGTGATCGGCCTTGCAGCGCTCGATCGCCGCTTCGTAGGCGTGCTGGTAGTCGTCCCACTTGGCCCGCTCGGCCAGGTCTTCGGGGTTGAACTTCCAGTGCTTGTCCGGCCGATCCAGCCGACGCTGCAGCCGTTTGCGCTGGTAGTCCCTGGAGATGTGCAGGAAGAACTTGACGATCGTCGTGCCCTCGTCGGCCAGCATCCGCTCGAAGGCGTTGATGTGGTCGTAGCGCTTGGCCCAGCGCGGCTCGGGCACCATGTTGTGAACGCGCACGATGAGGATGTCTTCGTAGTGCGAGCGGTTGAAGACGTGGATCATGCCCCGCGGCGGCGTGCGGCGGTGGATGCGCCACAGAAAATCGTGATCCAACTCCCGGGCCGTGGGACGCTTGAAGTCCGCCACGTGCATGCCCTGCGGGTCCAGCGGGCCGAACACGCGGCGGATGGTCGAGTCCTTGCCGCCGGCATCCATCGCCTGAAACACGATCAGCAGCGCGTGCTTGTGCTGCGCGTAGAAGACTTCCTGCAGATCGCTGAGGCGCTTCTCGAGCTTGTGCTGCAATTGCCTGCCGGCCTCGCGGCCGATGCCCGGCGAGGTCTTGGTCGGCCACTGGTGCAGGTCCACCGCATTGCCCGCCGGCACGCGGAACGGGGCGACATCGATGCGGGACGGATCGGGCTTGGGCATGGGCGCTTTCAGTGAGCGGCGTCGAGGACATGCGCTTCGACAAAGATCGGCACGTCGTTGGCGATGCCCAGGGCGATCGCGTCGGACGGGCGGCTGTCGATGTCGATCCGCTCGCCGTCGCGGTCGACCACGAGGCGGGCAAAGAACGTGTCGTCGCGCAGGTCGTTGATGAGGATGCGTTCGAGCCGGCCGCCCATCGCTTCGATGGTCTGGGCCAGCAGGTCGTGCGTCTGGGGCCGGCGGATTTCGATGCCCTTGAGCCGGCGTTCGATGGCGGCGGCCTCGAACAGGCCGATGACGATCGGCAGGCGCCGCTCGCCGTCCACCTCGCGCAGCTCGATGAGCTGGTAATCGCGCGTCTCGGCGATCAGGATCCGCGATAGCTCCATCTGAATCTGCAAGACGCCGCCCCTTGGTTTGCCGTGGCGATCATTGTCGGCCAGCACGCCGGGAGCCGCAAGCTCCGGGGGCTATACTCCGCCCATGCCCACGACGCTCACTCTCCCCACGCCGCGCCGTTTCGACCTGCGCGCCGCGGTGTGCAGCTACGGATATTTCGTCCTCGCGCCCAACCGGTGGGACGAGCCGACGCGCACGCTGCACCGGCCGCTGCGCGATGCGGCGGGGCGGGTGGTCCGCGCGGCGGTGACGCACGAGGCGCGGCGTGGGGTGTCGACGATCCGCTGCCATCGCAAAGTCGCCCGGGCTCACCACGCCACGCTCAAGCAGCAGGTCGCGCGGATGCTGCACCTGAACACCGACCCGCGCCTGTTCGATCGCTTCCAGCGCCTCAACCCCGAGGCCCGACGGTGGAACTTCGGCCGGCTGCTCCGCTCACCCACGATGTTCGAGGACATGGTCAAGACGATCACCGGCTGCAACGTGGCGTGGGCGAATACCATGCAGATGAACCGCCTGATCTGCGAGCACGTCGGTCGCGATGGCGACTTCCCCACGCCCGCGGAGATCGCGCGGTGCAGCCCGGCGAAGCTCAAGCAGGCGTGCAGGGTCGGCTACCGCGCCGAGCGTATCGTCCGGCTTGCGCGTGAGGTTCACCAAGGCCGACTCGACCTGGCGTGGTTCGAGCGGCCCGGCCGCACCAGCGATGAACTGTACGAAGCGTTGCGCGCCATCCACGGCTTCGGCGACTACGCCGCGAGCAACGTGCTGCAACTGCTCGACCGCTTCGATCGCCTGGCCGTGGACTCCGAAACCATCCGCCACTTCCGCCAGCGCCACGGCGGCAGCGGCGATGCGCCGGCCGTCGCCGCCGCGGCCCGCGAGCATTACCAGCAGTACGCCCCGTATCAGCAGCTCGCCTACTGGTTCGAGCTTTGGACCGCGGCGTACGACGGCCGACTCTGATCGGCCCGCGCCGCCGGGCTATAATCGCCGCGATGTCGGATTCGCCGCGAAAGACCGTCTATCTCGAAACCTTCGGCTGCCAGATGAACGTGCTGGACAGTGAGCTGGTCACGTCGTCGCTGCGCTCGCTGGGGTATGCGTTCACCGACGACCGCGATGGGGCGGATGTGGTTCTGTTCAACACCTGCTCGGTGCGCGAGCAGGCGGAGAACAAGGTCTACTCGCGGCTGGGCGAGCTCAAGGACAAGCGGCCGGGCGTGGTGATCGGCGTGCTGGGCTGCATGGCCGAGCGCGACGGCGCGGACATGGCCTCGCGCCTGCCGCAGATCGACCTGATGGCCGGCCCCGGCGAGCTGGACAAGGTGCCCATGCTCATCGACAACGCGATGAAGACCGCCGACAAGCAGATCGCGCTGCAGGGCAACACCCACCGCCGCAGCGGCACGCTCGCGGCCGCGGAAGATCAGCTCGAGCTGCTCGACCTGTCGCGCTCGATGTCGCCCGAACAGCACCGCGGCTCGGCGTACGTCAGGATCACCCGCGGGTGCAACAAGTTCTGCACGTACTGCGTCGTGCCGTTCACCCGCGGCGCCGAGGTGCATCGCCCGCCGGACCACATCGTGGACGAGTGCCGCAAGCTCGCCGAGGCCGGGGTGATCGAGATCACGCTGCTGGGCCAGACGGTGAACCACTACCGCTACGACCACGGCGCGGCGGTGACGATCGGCGGGCGCGAGCAGCCGCAGGTCGGCCCGGGGCGCGATGCGTTCAAGCGGGCCCAGAGCCGGTGGAACGTCGGCCGGCGCGTCACCACCTTCGCCGACCTGCTGCGGCGGATTCACGAGCAGGTGCCCGCGATCCGACGCCTGCGCTTCGTCACCAGCTACCCGCGCGACTTCGGCGACGACGTGCTGGCGGTGATGGCCGAATCGCCGCGCATCTGTCAGTACCTGCACGTGCCGGCGCAGTCGGGTTCGGATCGCGTGCTGGCCGCGATGAACCGCGAGTACACCGCGGATGAGTACGTGGCGTTCGTCGATCGGGCCCGCGCGTTCATGCCCGACATCCAGCTCGCCAGCGATTTCATCGTCGGCTTCCCCGGCGAGACCGACGCGGATTTCGCGAAGACCGTCGATCTGGTCGAACGCTGCCGCTTCAAGAACAGCTTCATCTTCAAGTATTCACCCCGGCCCGGCACGCTCGCGATCGACCGGTTCCACGACGACGTGCCCGACGAGGTGAAACGGATGCGGAACAACGCGCTGCTGGCCGTGCAGAGCCGCATCAGCGGCCAGATTCACGCGAGCTACGTGGGACGGACGGTGGACGTGCTGGTCGAAGGCGCCAGCGCTCACGCCCGCAAGCAGCGCGAGGAGTCGAACGTGGAAGTGCGCATCGGCGGCGCCCTGCGTGGCGCCCGGCGTGGTCGCTTCAGCGACCACGCCGGGGGGGCCACCGCGCTCGCCGAGCCCGTCCAACTCTCCGGCCGCACCCCCGGCGACCTGATCGTCATCTTCGACGGCGATGAATCCCTCGTCGGCGCCATCGTCCCGGTCACCATCCGCACCGCCAAGCCGCTGGCGCTGTTCGGTGAGTTGGCGAATTGACGCCGCGTATATCGAACGATATACTCCTTCAACGATGGCTGGCCGCGCAGCCGATATGCACGCCACTGTGCCCAAGACACCCAAGCTCAAGCGATCCAACAGACTAGACATCTGCACGCGGCGGGATGTCGTATTCATTGGAGACGCTCATGCGCTCAGAGATGCGCTTTGGTGTCGTACAGAAGAAACTGGAGCAGGCAGGTTGGTCTCTTGCACGTATCAGTGGTTCTCACCATATTTTCACGAAAGCTGGCCAACCCAACTGCATCATTTCCGTCCACCGTGGAAAGGTAGAGCCGATCTATGTCCGACAGGTCGAACGGGCAATCCGCAGTGGGAAAGCGCAAGGCGATTGACGCCCCATTTGACGCAGAACTCCTGCGGCAAGCCGAAGAACTGGCGCCGAAATATCGGATCATTGTGAAAGATGAACCGGAGTACGGCGGCTGCAGTGGGACGGTCCTGGAAATGCCGAATGTTTTTGCATTCGCCAAGACTCCGAACCAGTGCATCAGTAAGACGCGCCAAATGCTAGGCACTGCAATTGCGTTCTTGTTGGAGCAGGGGCAGAGGCCGCCCGCGCCCGCAACGGAAAACAAGCGCACTGAACAGGTAAATGTTCGTTTGACCGCAGACGAGCGATACCAGATCGAAGAGGCGGCTCGCCAAGAAGGGTTTCGTGGTTTGTCTGATTTTGTTCGCACCACGACGCTTGATGCGGTTAGGGGCAAAGGTCCGGCGATTCACCCTGAGCGACGCCTCAAAAAGAAGTCGGCGCGCCGAGCGTGATTCTCACCCGCGCCCCCTCCGCCGGCGACCACAGTTGCGTGCCCGGTTCGTGCAGGCCCCATTTGACCATGGCGATGCCGATGGGCGCGTTGCCCTTGAGCGGCGACATGGTCGAACTGGTCACGGCGCCCACGGCCCTGGCGTCGCCGGCGTCTTCTGCGGTGATCGGCGTGCCGGCGGTGGGCAGGGCGTCGGCCTCGGCGGTGAAGCGCACCAGCCGCTTGGACGGGTGGCCGCGGTCTTTCATCGTCGCGACGATCTCCTGCCCGCGGTAGCAGCCCTTGGTGTAGCTGATGCGCGTGTCGGCGATGGATGTTTCGCCCGGCAGCGAGTCGGGGCCGAAGTCGATGTGGTACAGCGGGGTGCCGGCCTCGATGCGGGCGATGTTGAACGCCAGCCAGCCAAGCGGCCGCACGCGATCGTCGCGCTGGGGATCGGTCAGCGTTTCCCACGCCTTGGCCACGTCCTCCGCCGCCAGCCACAGGTGCAGGCCCGGCACGCCGCACTGATCGTCGCGGTAGGCCAGGCCTTCGAGGCCGCCGATGCTCACCGGTCGCTGCTCGAACGCCGGCCAGTCGTCGTCGCTCGTGCCCAATCGCGCCGCGACCGCCGGGCCGTGCAGCGAGAGGCGATGGAACTTCGCCGACTCATCGGCGATCTGCACGTCTTCGCCGAAAAGCAGCTTGTCGAGCTCGGCAATCAGGCCCGCGGTGTCCATCGCGTCGACGTCCAGCAGCGTGCGCACTTCGTCGTGCAGCACGACCATGTCGCCGAGGATGTGGCCCTTGGCGTCGAGCAGGAAGCTGCGGGCGCCCGAGCCGGTCGGCATCGAGCCCACGTTCTGGCTGAGCAGGTTGTGCAGGAACGACAGGCGGTCGGTCCCGGTGAGCTGGATCAGTGCCCGGTGTGGGCCATCCATCACCGTCGCGCCAGCGCGGAGGCGGCCGTACTCGGTTTCGACCACGTCGTGCATCGCGACGATGGGCGTGTGGCCGAACGCGGTGAACTGCGCATCGGCATCGTCGAATCGCGCTTGCAGGGGGGAGGGGCTGGCCATGGGTGGAAAGTAGGGGGGTGGCGCGCGGTGGTCAATTGGGAAGGGGGGCGGAGGGAAGCCAGGGGGGAGCCAGTGGGAAGCCAAGGAGGGAGCCGGGGAGCGAGCCCGGCCACGGCGGTGGCCGGGCTTTAGGGGGGAGCTATTTCTGCGGGGGCAGTTTGGGCACGCTACTGCCGCTCGGGCATCACCACGCCGAGGGTCAGCAGCAGGTTGGCGTAGATGCGCTGCTCGCCGGTGGCGATGACCAGGGCGGTTTCGTCGTCGCAGGCGGTGTCGTAGAAGTCGAACCGCTCGATCTGCTCCAGCGGCACGTCGTAGCCGGCGTCGCTGAGGATCCGCTCGAACTCGCCCCAGATCGGCGGATCCTGGTCCATCGCGTAGGGGCCCTCGTCGAGCGTTTGCATCACCGCGGCGGCTTCGATCGGCACGGCCGCGACGATCGCCTCGAGCACCTGCGTGCAGTTGACCACGCCCGGCGAGAGGTTCAGCGGGACCAGCGAGGCATTGTCCCCCTGGGTCGTGCTGAAGGGATAATTGCCATCGGCGATGAGGATTCGCGAGCCGTGGCCGCAGTTGCCCAGGGCTTCGAGGATGTCGGGGTGGATCAGCTTGCCTTTGAGCATGGTGGGTTCCTTTCGGCCGGCAGCATAACGTCACACGCTGGACGCGCACAGCGGCTTTCGCTTACGCTTTTGCTTCGGCACTTTTCAACAGGCAACCCCCTGGGAGCAACGGACCATGGCCGACTATCAGATCCCCAAAGTCGACAAGCCCAAGCCCGCTGGCAAGAACACCGCGCTGCTGATCGCCAACGGCGACCTGCGCTTGAGCGCCAACCAGAACTGCTGGGCGGCGCAGAAACAGATGGAGGACGAGCTGACCGCCGCGGTGAAAGAGTGCGGCTGGACGCTGAAGCGCGCCCATCCTTACAAGAACGACGAAGGCCACGGCTTCATCGGCAGCCAGAAGGAAGGCATGTGCGTCTTCGCGGGCATCGACCCCGAGGCGCCGCTGATCGTCGCCGAGGCGGTGTGGCAATACTCGCACCACGTGCTGCACGGACTGATCAGCCACAACGGGCCGATCCTCACCGTCGCCAACTGGTCGGGCCAGTGGCCCGGGCTGGTGGGCATGCTCAACCTCAACGGCTCGCTGACCAAGGCCGGGGTGAAATACTCGACGCTTTGGAGCGAGGATTTCGCCGACCCGTCGTTCGGCAAGAAGCTCGCACGCTGGCTGGACAAGGGCAAGGTCAGCCACAAGACCAGCCACGTGACCAAGCTCAAGGACGTCAAGATCCCCTCGAAGCAGCGCAAGCTCGGCGAGGCCCTGGCCAGGCAACTGCAGACACACAAGGCCATCATGGGCGTGTTCGACGAGGGGTGCATGGGCATGTTCAACGCGATCATCCCCGATCACCTGCTCAACCCGACCGGCGTGTACAAGGAGCGGCTGAGCCAGTCGGCCCTGTACGCCGAGTCGCGCAAGACCGCCGCCGACGACGCCCGCCGCATCTACCAGTGGTATCTGGACCGGGGCATGAAGTTCGACTTCGGCCCCGATGAGCAAACCGACCTGACCGAGCACCAGGTGCTCGAGCAGTGCAAGACATACGCCGCGGCCCTGCGCATCGCCGACGACTTCGGTTGCCACACCATCGGCATCCAGTACCAGCAGGGCCTGAAGGATCTGCTGCCGGCCAGCGACCTGGTCGAGGGCACGCTCAACGACAGCGTCCGCCCCGCGGTATGGAATCACGCCGGCGACAAGGAGCTTTACGCCGGCGAGCCGCTGCCGCACTTCAACGAGGTGGACGAATGCGCGGGGCTGGACGGGCTGATGACCTACCGCGTGCACAAGGCGATGGGCCAGCCGGTCGAGAACACGCTGCACGACCTGCGCTGGGGGGATTGGGACGCCAGCGGCACGACGAACGAATACGTGTGGGTGTTTGAGATATCCGGCTCCGTGCCGCCGAGCCACTTCATCAACGGCTGGGCCGGGGCGGTCGGCGAGCGGCAGCCGCCGATGTACTTCCGCCTGGGCGGCTCGACGATCAAGGGCATCAGCAAGCCCGGCCAGATCGTCTGGAGCCGCATCTTCATCGAGAACGACAAGCTTTGCATGGACCTGGGCCGCGCCAAGGTGATCGAGCTGCCGATCGAGGAGACGCAGCGCCGCTGGGATTCGACCACGCCGCAGTGGCCGATCATGCACGCGGTGACCTACGGCGTGAGTCGCGATCAGATGATGGCCCGCCACAAGGCCAACCACATCCAGGTGGTCTACGCCCACAGCGCCGATGAAGCTGACAAGGCGATGTTCGCCAAGGCCGCGATGGCCGACGCCCTGGGCATGAAGGTCTGCCTCTGCGGCACCGACGCCAAAGGCAAGCGCTGGGGCGAGTGAGCTTGCGGCAGGCGGTTGAGCGTGTCGATAATCCAGCGGTGCCGCTGGTGTTCAGATGCGCCGCAGCACGACCAGCGCGAACATCGCCGCCCGCGCCAGCGGCCACTCGAGCGCTCGCCACAGGCCGTGCGTGAAGCCCGGCATCAGCGGCCGCATCGACACGCCGCCGCTGAGCAGGTAGCGCAGCGGCGTGTGCGGGCGGACCTCGGCGATTCGCCACTGCTTGAACTGCCGCTCGAAGCGTTCGCGATCGCGCTGGAAGATGAGCCACGGCAGCGCCCCGTTGGCGCCGGACAGCGGCCCGCTCGACGCGAATCGCCAGCCCGCCGCCGCCGGGTCGAACGGCTCGTGGTGCAGCTTCGTGTACACCCACCGCGACCATGGCGAGACCCACGGCTCGCTCATCACCATCGCCCCGCCGGGCGCCACGCACCGCGCCGCTTCGCCAAAGAATCGCTCGACGTCGGGCAGGTGGTGCAGCACGTTGAGCATCGTGATCGCCCGCAGCCCGGCGTCGGCGAACGGCAGGCGATGCGCGTCGGCCACGAGGTCCATGCCGCCGATCGGCCAGACATCCGAGCGGATCAGCCCCGGCACGAACCGGTGCATGAACCCCGCGCCGCTGCCCAGCTCGAGCGCCGGCCGCTCACCCGCGGGCACGCGCGCGGCGATCCGACGGTACCAGTCACAATACACGCGGTACAGGAAGCGATTGTCGTGGATGATCCGCCGGCGCAGGTCGGTCGTGCCCGGGTCGTCCAGGTCCAGCCCGCGGGTCAGCGGGTGAGCCAGAGCGTTGCGCAGTCTGCCGCCGAATCGTGAGGGCATTGGGTTTCGCGGCGGATCGCGGATCCGCGCGTCCGGTGAGGGTCAGACGAACTTGATCCGCCCCGCGGCGAACCAGGCCATCTTGATCAGTTGCCAGCCGTGCCGCCAGCGGTCGATGTTCGTATCGCCGTAGGTGCGGGCGCGGTAGCGGATGGGCAGGTCGATGATCTTGAGGTTGAGCTTGGCGGCGCCGAACAGCAGGTCGAAATCGCCGAACGGGTCGAAGTCGCCGAAGTAGTGGCGGTTGGCCGCGAGCTTCTCGTAGTCGCGCTTCCACATCACCTTCGTGCCGCACAGCGTGTCCTTGATCGGCTGGCCCAGCAGCCAACTGAACGTGGCGCTGAAGAACTTGTTGCCCAGCAGGTTGAACAAGCGCATCGCCTGATCCTGCATGGGGTAGACCAGTCGCACGCCGTTGATGAACTCGCCGTGGCCATCGCGCAGCGCTTGGTAGAACCGCGGCAGGTCTTCGGGCGGGACGGTCATGTCGGCATCGAGGATCATCAGCACCTCGCCGGTCGCGTGGGCGTAGCCCAGCCGCACCGCGTCGCCTTTGCCCTTGCCGGTCTGTTGCATGCACTTCATGCGGCCGGTCGTGTCGGCCGCGACGGCGTGCTGGATCGCCTGCCAGGTGTCGTCGCTCGAGCCGCCCTCGACGAAGATCAGCTCCGTGCCGGCGCCCATGTCGGGTGTGCGGCGGACGATCTGCGGAATGTTGCCCGCCTCGTTGCGGGCCGGGACGACCACGCTGACGATCGGCTCGCGCTCGATCGGCCGACCCTTGGGCCGGGCCACCACAAGGTTCGTCAGCGCCAGGTGCCTGATCGGCCACAGCCGCACGAGGAACTTGTTGAACAACGAATCGATCATCGGTGTGCGCACGGGCCAGAGCACCTCCTGACTGGTGCGCATCAGCTCCAGGCCCGACAGCTCCAGCAGGTTGCCCAGGTCGTCGACGGTCAGCCAGTTCTGCTTGAGCCGGGGCCGGGCCAGCTTGCTCGCCCCGGCGGCCGCCAGCGGCCACTCCCACAGTCGGCTGTAGGTGTTGATCAGGATCCGCGTGCCCGGGTGGCACAGCTTTTCGACGCGCTCGAGCACGGCCTGCACGTCCCACAGCTCGTTGACCAGGTCCGAGAGGATCACCGCGTCGAACGGGCCGTCGATCTCGAAGCTGTGGGCATCGGCCGGGTGGAACTCGAGGTCGGGGTGCGCCGCGCGGGCCTTGTCGAGCATCGCGGGGGCGAAGTCGATGCCCACGCCGCGCGACGGCTCGAGCGCGGCCAGCAGGTCGCCGGTGCCGCTGCCCAGCTCCAGCACCCGCAGGCCCGGCGGCACGATCAGGCCGAACACCTCCGCCAGGCGCCGGTGGTAGTAATCGCCCAAGCCCCGCCATTTGCGCATCTCGCTGGCGATGCGCTGCCAGTAGTCGATGTGCGATTTCTGGTAGGCCGCGTGCTCGGGGTCGGCGGGGATGCGCGGCGGCGGGGCGGTGGATGGGGCGGTCTGTGTTTCAGTCATGCGTCGGCTCGGCTTGCGCGGCGGCGGGGAACAGGCGCTCGATCGCGTGCCAGCCGCCCAGGGCGCCGAGCACGAACAGCGCGGGCATGAGCGGCAGGATAAACCGACCGCCCTCGGTGACCCAACTGGCCATCGCCGCCAGCGTCGTGAGGATCACCAGCCCCCACGGGGCCCACCACGCGACCGAGCGGCGTCGGCGGTCGGCCAGGGCGAACAGGCCCAGCAGCATGAATGCCGCGGCGTGCAGCGCCCGGTCGCGCGTCCACAGCAGCCACGCCTTTCGCAGCGCGAGCTTCACCGCCGCGACCGGGTGCTCGGCGATCCACGCCCCGGCGTAGGCGACGCCGCGCCGGGCGAAGATGCGCTCGCTGATCGTGCCCTGTTCGCCGGTCCATTCCAGTTCGCGATGGAGTGCGACAAACTCGGGAATCTCCACCTCCGGCGCGGCCCAGAAGCCGTCGTTGGCGATCGTCGCATCCGACCAGCCGCCGGGCATGCCAAAGCCGCTCTGCGTGCCGGTGGGCATGAACGCATCCAGCAGCAGGCAATTGCGCACCCACCAGGGCATCGGAATCAACACCGCGGGAATCAGGCACAGCAGCGCGAGCCGAAGCACCATCGCCGCGCGATCCCGGTACAGCACGGCGAGCACCACGCCCGCGAAGATGATCGCCGGGATGAGCACGACGTAGAGGTTGCGCGCGAGGATGAGCAGGCCGATCGTCGCGCCCGTCGCCAGGGCCCAGCGCGCGGTGCGGGCCTGCAGCAGCCGCACCAGCACCCACAGCAGCAGCGCCATGCCCGCGATCGCCATCGACTCGGTGAAGTATCGCCCGGCGTACACCTTGAGGTTTGGATCGACGCTGCCCATGACCGCGGCGATCGTCGCCACGCCGCGCCCGCCCAGCCGATCGGCCACGACCGCCGCGGTCGCGATCGCCAGAGCGATCAGCGCGCAGCCGATCAGTCGCCAGATGATGAACACCCGACCGAAGCTCTGGTAAATGCCCGCGAGGACGAACGGCAGGCCCGGCGGACGGAAAGCGGTCGGCCGCGCGGGCACCGAGGCATCGGGCTCGGCCAAGCTGTACTCGCGGGCATTGGGCGCCTCGCGATAGGCCCGCAGGTATTCCGGATCGCGGGTGTCCAGGGCGAAGCCGTTGCCCGCGGCGATCTGCACCGCGATGCAGTCGTAGCTCATCGCATCGTCGGCCGTCGGCGGCAGATTGCCGCGCAGGACGAGCATGACCACGACGTTGCTGACCATCGCGATTGCGAACACCACCCAGAACAGCGTCCGCCGGGAGATGCGTTCGAGGATCGTGGTGGCCGACATCCGGGCTTCCTGGGAAAACGGCCGACTCTAATCAGGCCTGTGCGGACGGTCAACAAAACGCTCAAGCGTCGGCCACGGCCTTGTCGCGATGGTCGAAATGATCGATCAGCCGCCACAGGCCGATCGCGCCGACGATGTGCAGCATTGGCAGCACCGCGACGATGAACCGCCCGCCGTGGGTCACGTAGGTGGCCATCGCGGCGAGCATGTTGAAGCCGATCAGCAGCCACGGCACGAGCGCCGCCGCGTCGCGCCGCCGCCAGCACCATCGCACACCCAGCAGCCCGAGGCAGGCGAAGATCAGGCCCTGGATCGTCGACGGCCGCGTCCACAGGTGATAGCCCTTGAGTGCCATCAGCTTCAGCACGCCCACCGGATTATCCGCCATCCACCCGATGACGAACGCCGTGCCGGCGCGGGACAGGTCGCGTTCGATCCGCAGCGGCGTGCGGTTCGAGGCGTGCAGTTCTTGCTTGGCCTTGACCAGTTCCGGCACGTGATCGGTCGCGCTGATCCAGAAGCCGGAGTTGGCCAGGGCCTGATCGGAGTAACCGCCGGGCAGGCCGATGCCGCCCTGGGTTCCGGTGGGCATGAAGGCGTCGAGCGCGATCACGTTGCGCGCCCACCAGGGGCTGGGCGCCAGCAGCGCCGCGCCCAGCAGCAGCGCCGTGGCCGGCACGACGCGCCGGGCCGAGCGGTGGGGCCAGGTCCACAGGAACGCCGCGGCCGCCAGCGTCAGCGGCAGCCAGATCAGGAAGATCGATCGGACCAGCACCATCACGCCCAGCGTCAGGCCCACCAGCGCCGCGCGAAGCATCGAGCGGTGCTCGAAGAGCTTCACCAGGGCCCAGGCGAGCAGAACGACCATCAGCATGGCCATGCCCTCGGCCAGCAGGTTGCCGGCGTAGCGTTTGAGCGAGGGGTCGGCGGCGCCGATGATGCCGCAGAAGATCGCCGCCCACTGCCCGGCCAGGCGAAACGCCAGCGATGCCGCGAGCGTCACCGCCAGGGCGATGAACGTGGCGTTGACCAGCCGCCAGACCATGAAGTGTCGGCCGACCGAACCGTAAATCCCCGCGAGCATCAGCGGCAGGCCCGGCGGGCGGTAGGCCGTGGGCGCCGGTGGCCCGGCGTGCTGAAACATCTGGGTGTATTCGGCCACGCGCTCCGCGTCCTGCGCGTTGAGGTAAGGCGTCTGGAAATCCGGGTGGCCGCTGTAGCGCGCGTAGCCGTGGCCGTGGACGAGGGCGAACGCGATCGAATCGTAATCGACCCCGTCGCCGGGCTTGGGCGGCTGGTTGCCCTTGCTGGTCACCACGGCCGCGACGTTCCCGGCCAACGCCCCCAGAAACACCAGCGTCAGCAACTGCCGTCGCGGCAACCGATCCAGCCAGTCCAGCACGTTCAACGCAATGCTCCGGGAAACGGACGACCACAGAGGATACCGCGGCACATCGTCACGCGCCGCGATTGAGCAGGTGGTACTCGAAGGCGTCGATCAGCGCCTGCCAGGAGGCCTCGACGATGTTCTCGCTCACGCCGATGGTGCTGAAGTATTCATCGGCCGCGTCGGGGTCGACCACGGCGAAGTCGGTCGTGACGCGCACCTTCGCGGCGGTTTCTTGCGTGGCGTTGACCACGCGCACCTTGAAGTCGCGCAGGTGGATGTCGGCCAGTTGCGGGTAGTGGTTTTTGAGGCACTTGCGCAGCGCCGCGTCCAGCGCGTTGACCGGGCCGTCGCCCTCGGCCACGTGGTGCTCAAGCGTGCGGTCGACCGTGACCTTGACGATCGCCTCGGTCGTCGGTTCGGTCGAGTCGGTCTTGAGGATCACGCAACGGTAGTGGTCGAGCTGCCAGTAGTCCTTGCGTTGGCCCAGCTCGCTGCGGACCAGCAGCTCGAAGCTGGCGCGGGCGGCCTCGAACTGGTAGCCGGCGTGTTCGAGCTCCTGCACGCGCCCCAGCACGCGGCGCTGCAGGTCCTTGTCCGCCGCGGCGCCGAACTTGTCGCCGATGAGCGCCGTGACGTTGCTCACGCCCGACAACTCGCTGACGAGGATCTGCCGCGTGTTGCCCACCGACGCCGGATCGACGTGCTCGTAGCTGTGGGCGATGCGGTTGACCGCGTGCACGTGCATGCCGCCCTTGTGGGCGAACGCGGCCGAGCCGACGTACGGCTGATGCTCGCGCAGGTTCATGTTCGCCAGCTCATAGACGAAGCGGCTGATCTCGGTCAACCCGAGCAGGGCGTCGGGGCCGGCCAGGCAGTCGTGCTTCATCTTGAGCATGAGGTTGGCGATGACGGTGGTCAGGTCGACGTTGCCGCAGCGCTCGCCGATGCCGTTGATCGTGCCCTGCACCTGCACGCACTGGCGGCGGACGGCGGCGAGCGCGTTGGCCACGGCGCAGCCCGCGTCATTGTGCGTGTGGATGCCGAGCTTCACGTCCTTGCCCAGCACGCAACGGATCTCATCGACGATGCGGGCGACGCGCTCGGGCAAGCTCCCGCCGTTGGTGTCGCACAGCACGACGCGGCTGGCCCCGCCGGCGACCGCGGCCTGCACGGTCTTCGTCGCGTAGTCCGGGTTCGCCTCGTAGCCGTCGAAAAAATGCTCGGCGTCGTAGAACACCTCGCGACCGCCCTGGGCGCAGAACGCCACCGATTCTTCGATCATCGCCAGGTTCTCATCCCGGCTGACGCGCAGCACCTGGTCCACGTGCAAATCCCATGTCTTGCCGACGATCGTGACGACCGGGGTGCCGGCCCGGACCAGCGCCTGCATGCCCGCGTCTTCTTGCACGTCGATGTCCTTGCGCCGGGTCATGCCGAACGCGCAGATCTTCGCGTGCCGCAGGTCCAGATCGCGGACCTGCTCGAAGTAGGCCACGTCCTTGGGGTTGGAAAGGGGGTAGCCGCCCTCGATGTAGTCCACGCCGATCGCGTCCAGGGCTTTGGTGATCTTGATCTTGTCGATCAGCGACAGCGAAACGCCCGCGGCCTGGGTGCCGTCGCGCAGCGTGGTGTCGTAGATTTCGATCCGTCGGCGGGGCTTGTCATCGCTCATGGCGGTGTCCTGTCGATGCGCCGGGCCGGCGGGTCACGAAAAAACCCCGCCGTCCGGCAGGGCTTGTGTGTCTCGTGCGTACGATCGCCAGCCCTACCGAAGTTCGGTCATGGTAATGATGCCGGCGATGATGGTCGAACGGTGCTGCATGTCGGCTGGAAGTATACCCGGTCAGGCGGGGCAGGCAAATCCGCTGTGTTACCATTGGCCGCATGAGCGACGCGCTGCATATCGAAATGTTCACGCTGGGCATGTGGCAGACCAACTGCTACGTGCTGGCCGCGGGCGGGGATTGCTGGCTGGTCGACGCGGGCTTCGAGCCCGAGGCGATGATCGATTACGTCCGCCGCCGGGGGCTGACACCGAGCAAGCTGATCCTGACCCACGGCCACCTCGATCACATCGCGGGCATCGCGCCGATCACCAACGCCTTCGCTGATTTACCGGTGCTGATCCATCCGGTTGAGCAGAGTTACCCCGGCGACCCGGCGAACAACCTTTCGGGGCCGTTCGGCATGCCGATGCGGGCGCCGGACCCGACCGGCGCGATCGAGCCGGGCGCGCCACTGAAGCTGGGCGATCTGAGCTTCGAGGTGCGTCATACCCCCGGCCATTCGCCCGGCGGCATCACGCTCTACCAGCCGGACGCCGGCGTGGCGATCGTGGGCGACACGCTCTTTGCCGGGTCGATCGGTCGGTACGACTTTCCCCATTCCGATGGCGCGGCGCTGATGCGGTCGATCCGGGAGCAACTGATGACGCTGCCGGATCCGGTGCGCGTGTATCCGGGGCATGGGCCGGCGACGACGATCGGTACCCAGCGGGCGACCAATCCGTTTCTGGTCGGCTGAAGGGCACGGCGAAGCCGCGGCGCTCAAGGTTTATTCGACCGCGCGTTCGATGGTGACGATCAGGTTCTGCTTGGACAGTTGCAGGCAGTAGAGCTCGGCCAGTTCCTGGTGACAGGTCAACAGGTTGACCGTGCCATCGCGGTGGGCGTCGACGACGCGCTGCGTGGCCGCGGCGCGGCTCAGCGGCGTGTGGCCGGTCAGCGCGTCGATCATGTGGCCCTGATCGTGCACCTCGTCATCGTGCAACAGCACCCGCCACTGCGGCAGTGCGGTGACCTGTCGAAAACCCTGGCCGTGGTACGGGTCGTCCGGGCCGGTGAAATAGCCATCGGGATCGTTCATCGTTCTGCCCCGTTGCTTCGGTGGATGCATCTAATGTAGCCCACCGTGGCCACAAGGCAAGACCCAATCGCCGAGTTTCGGGCGACAAATGAAGCAAAATTGCAAGGGCGATGGGCTGTGCGGCCCGCGCGGTGCCCCGAAGTTCACCCGGTTTGCCAGATTGACACGACCGGCCGATCAGTCCAGTGCGTCGTCGAGGTCTTCGCCGGCCTGGTCTTCGACGGGGGTGCGCGCGTCGGCGTCGGGCTGGTCGGCTTCGTCGTCCGTCCGTTCGGGCTGGTCCGGCTCGGCTTGGGCCGGCGCTTTGGGATAGGTGCGCACGGCCGGGCCGCGCGGCGTGCCGTTGGTCGGCTGCTCCGCGGCGGGCCGGGGCTGGGGCTGGGGATCGTCGGGCTGGTCCGGCGGCGCCACCGGGTCGCCCGGCGTGTCATCTGCGGACGGGTACTCCGGCGTCCCGTCCGCCGGCTCATGATCGCGGATGTCGACCTTCACGATCACCGGGTTGCCTCGCAGATCCATGCGGTTTTTGAGCTTGCCATCCACGCCGCCCACGAGCAGGCGGCCGGCATCGACCACCTGCCAGGTGACATACTCCGCCGGCAGGCCCGGCGTCTGAGCCGGCGTCCAGTCGTGCTTGTGCTCGAAGTCGAGGATCAACTGCTTGTAAACCGGCACGTCCACCCGCAGCAGTTCCTCGCCACTGATCGTGTCCTTGATCGACACGGACAGCGGCATGTCGGGCGTGGACATGAAGTTGTGGCGATCGATCGATCGGCCGTAGGGAAACTTGGCGCTGTGGCTGCGGGCGCAGCCGGTCACGATGAGCAGCGCGGCGAGCGTGATGAGGCCAATGGTGCGCGACATGCGAGTTCCTTGTTTCGTGCGACGCGATCGGTCGGTTAGCATACTGGCCGCACCCCGGCGAGCCAAGCGTGAGCGACCCCGACCGCCCATCCAGCGACACGACGCCCAACGCCGACGGCCCGCCGGCCGGCCCAGAGGACGCTCCGCCTTTGGTATCGACCGAACGGCGGCGTTTCTTCCGCGAAATCCTGTTTCTTGGCGTGCAGGGGGCCGAGCATCTGGCCCGCGACGTGGGCAAGACGCTCGGCGATGCACTCGAATCGACCCAGCCCACCGAGCCCGACGATGAACCCCCGCCGCCCGCATTCGACCCGCCCGACGGAGCCGAGCCCCGATAGTCGGCGTCAGCTCCCAGTGCCGACCCCACTTCTGACTTGCGACCTCCGACTTTCCACTTGCGACTTCCGGCTGCTCCCTACTCCACCTTGACGTGCTCGACGATGCTCAGGCCAAAGCCCTCCAGGCCGTGGAGCGTGCGGGGGTGGTTGGTCAGCAGGCGCATCTTCCTGACGCCCAGGTCGCGGAGGATCTGCGAGCCCACGCCGTAGTCGAACTTGCTCATCGCCGCGCGGACCTCGCGGCGGGCCGGCTCCTGGTCGTCGTGCAGGGTCTGAAGACGCGCCAGCAGGCCGGTGCCCATGCCGTCCTGGCGCATGTAGACGATCGCGCCTTCGCCGGCGTCCTGGATCATCTTCATGGCCCGGTGCAGCGTGTCGCCGCTGGGCTGGCCGCAGTCGCCGAACACATCGCCCAGCAGGTTCTGGCTGTGCATCCGCACCAGCACCGGTTCGTCGATCGGCTCGCACCCGACGCGGCCGGCGCACAGCGCCACGTGCGGCAGCGGATCGACCCTGCTGCGATAAGCGACCAGCCGGAACGGCCCCTCGGGCGTCTCGAACGGCACTTCGTCGATCCGCTCGATCATGTGTTCGCCGACCAGGCGATGGGCGATCACATCGCTGACCGAGCACATCTTCAGGTCGTGCGTGGCGCAGACTTTCCGCAGGTCGTCCAGCCGGGCCATGGAGCCATCGGGGTTCATCACTTCGATGATGGCCGCGGCGGGGCGCAGGCCGGCGAGCTTGCACAGGTCGACGCTGCCTTCGGTCTGGCCGGTGCGGACCAGCACGCCGCCGTCGCGGGCGCGCAGGGGGTTGACGTGGCCGGGCTTGGCGAAGTCGGCCGGCCGGGCGTCGGCCGCGGCGAGCCGCTGGATGGTCGTCGCCCGATCCACCGCGGATACGCCGGTGCTGATGCCGAACCGCGCCGCGGCGTCGACCGTCACGGTGTACGCCGTGGCGAGCTGGCTGGTGTTGGCCGCGGCTTGCGGGGCGAGGTCCAGGGCATCGCAGATGGCGCCGTCGAGCGCGACGCACAGCAGGCCCCGGCCCTCGGTGACCATGAAGTTGACCGTGGCGGGCGTGACGTGCTCCGCGGCGCAGACCAGGTCGCCCTCGTTCTCCCGCCGCTCGTCGTCGATCAGCACGATCATCCGCCCGGCGCGAAGCTCATTGAGGATGTCGGGAATCGGATCAAAGGCCATGTCGCGCCATTCCAGCCGGGTGAAGGCGTGCATTGTAGATGGTTGCGCGCCGCGCATCGAACGCCCGCCGCGCCGCGCAACCCTTGCCGACCGCGGGCAACTCTTGCGCCTGCGCCTCTTGCCGCTTGCGGCTTCACGCAACCGATCGCCGACCGCCAAAGCCCCGATAACAGCGCGCGATCGCCGTTTTCGGGCGTCTGGCGCGCTCCCGGCACATCTCTTGCGAATTTCCCGCCGCGACTGTGTAGCTACACCATCGACGCCGGGTGCAGGAGGCACAAGCGTTGACCAAGCGATGGATCGACATTCTCAACCACTCCGGCGACGCCGACCTCGGTGCCGCCCTTGTGCGTCTGGCTCGCGCCGCCCAAACGCTTCATCAGTACGAGGCGGCCGCGGCGGCGCATCACGAATCCATGGCGGACCAAGGAGGAGCCGCCGATCCCGAAGCTCGGCCCACCGGCCCCGTGCACATGGAGGTGCGCGGATGAACTACGGGATGTACCTCTCCGCTTCGGGCGTCCTGACGAATCTTCATCGCCAGGACGTCATTGCCAACAACCTGGCCAACGCCAGCACCACCGCCTTCCGCCGCGACCTGGCCGCCTTCACCCAGCGACTGCCCGAGAGCCGCGAAGACCCCGGGCCCCACGGCCTCGAGCACGACCTGCTGGATCGGCTGGGCGGCGGCACGTTCGTTCGGCCCACCGAAACCGACCTGCGCCCCGGCCGGCTCACGCCCACCGGTAACGACCTGGACCTCGCGATCGCCGGCGAAGGGTTCTTCGCCGTGCGGGTCGATGAGGACGGCCAGCAGGCCACCCGCGCCACGCGCGACGGCCGGCTCACCCTCACCGCCGATGGCCGGCTGGTCACCACCGCCGCCGGACACGCCGTGCTCGACACCGCCGGCCAGCCGATTCGCCTCAACCCCGCGCTGCCCGTGCAGGTCGATCAGACCGGTGTGATCCGCCAGGCCGGCGACCCGGTCGCGCAGATCAAGCTGGCGAGCGTCACCGCCGACCAAACGCTCAAGCACCTGGGCGGCGGGGTGTACCAGGCCCCGCCGGCCGCACTGGAAAGTGAAGCCCAGGCGCCCGGGCAGATCCGCCAGGGCTACCTGGAAGCATCCAACGTCGATTCGATCCGCGAGATGGTCGCGATGATCCAGACCACCCGCGCGATCAACGACAACGCCACGCTGCTGAAGTACCACGACCTGCTGCTGGAGCGGGCCGTGAACACCCTGGGCCGCATCCCGCAGTAAGGAACCCACGCCAATGGCGACCGTCGCCCTCCATACCGCCGCGACCGGGATGAACGCGATCTCCACGCAGATCGACGTGATCGCCAACAACCTGGCGAACGTGAACACCACCGCGTTCAAGGGCCAGCGGGCGAACTTCGAGGATCTGCTCTACCAGGAGAAGGCCCAGCCGGGCGTGGAGAACGCCAACGGCGACCAGCGGCCCGCGGGCATCTTCGTGGGCCTGGGCGTTCGCGTGGCCAACACCGATTTCAACTTCAGCCAGGGCTCGCCCATCGAGACCGGCCAGCCGCTGGACGTGATGATCGACGGCGACGGCTTCTTCGCCGTGGACATCCTCGAAGACGAAGGCAGCGGCATCGGCTTCACCCGCGCGGGCAACTTCTTCGTCAACTCCGACGGCGAGATCGTTCTGGGCAACTCCCAGGGCCCGCGCCTGCTGGACGCGCCGAACATCCCCGTCGACGCGACCAGCATCGAGATCACCGCCGACGGTCAGGTGCTCGTCCAGCAGCCCGGCTCGCCGACGCCCACGACCGTGGGCGAACTGGAACTGACCACCTTCGTGAATCCCAAGGGCCTGAGGCCGATCGGCAACAACATCTTTGTGGAGACCGAGGCGTCCGGCCCGCCCGTGGAGGCCCTGCCCGGCGAGGACGGCGTGGGCACGCTCATCCAGGGCTTCCTCGAGGCCTCCAATGTCGACCCCGTCAAAGAACTGGTGGAACTGATCAAGGCCCAGCGCGCCTTCGAGCTCAACAGCCAGACCATCCAGGCCGCCGACGAGGCCCTGCAGGTCGTGGGCAACCTCCGACGACTCTAAACGACTGACTGACCGATGACGACTTTGCCACACAACCCGATCGCTCAAGCCCGCCCTGAGCGGTCTGCCCGCGACCCGCGGGATACGCAGGACGTTTCGCTGCTGCTGCTCAAGGCGTTCCTGCTGGGGCTGCTGCTGATCGGCACGGGCTTCGCCGACCGCATCACGCTGCGCAGCAGCGTCGAAGTGACCGGCGACACCGTGACGCTGGCCGACATCGCGCGCCTTGAAGGCGAGCACGCCGAGGCGCTGGGCGAAGTGACCCTCGCCACCTTTGCGGACGACAGTGCGCAGGTGCGGATCACGCGGCAGCAGGTCAGGCAACTGCTCGACGACCGCGGCGTGCACTGGGGCCGGCTGTCGTTGCGGGGCCACCAGTCGCTGCGCATCGAACGGGTCGCGCCGGATGAACCGCGCCATGCGCCGGCCGACGAGCCGATCGTCGAGGACGCCGCGGTGCAGGCCAATCCGGTTCCGACGGTGGACGCGGCCGATGCCGGCCGCACGCTTCGGCAGATCGTGCATGCCTACCTGCTCGAACGCGGCGGCGTGCCGGCCGAGCGGATGAAGATCGACTGGCATCAGGACGCCAGCCCCGTGTGGCAGCGGACCGAGGCCGACGGCCGCTTCGAGATCGACCCGCAGAACCGCGACACCGCCGGCCACATCCCGCTGACCGTTCGCCAGTACCGCGGCGATCAGCTCGTCGATACGCTGCGTCTGAGCGCCGACGTGCGGATGCAGCGCAACGTCGTGATCGCCACCGGGCGCATCGCGCGTGGCCAGACCCTCACCGCCGACGATCTGCGCAGCCAGATGCAATGGCTGGACACCGGCCGCGATCGGCCGCTGACCGACGCCGCGGCGCTGGTCGGCCAGGTCGCCGACCGCACGCTGCGTGAGGGCGACGTGCTGAGCGATGGCGATGTCAAGCCCCCGCTGCTGGTCGAGCGAGGCCAGACCGTGACGCTGCGCACGATCAGCGGCGGGCTGGTGATCAAGACCACCGCTCGCGCGCTCGACGACGGCGGGGCCGACCAGATCATCACCGTCCGCCACCCGCGCACGCGGCAGCTTTATCAGGCCCGCGTGAGCGGCCCGCGGCAGGCGGTCATGCTGCTCGACGGCGAACAAGACAACCAGGACCAGACCGGAGGTGATTCGTGATGTGCCGCTTGACCATTCTGATCGTGCTGGGGGCGATGGCCGCGGTGGCCCTGGCCCAGGACAACAGCTCGTCGCTGTACATGATGCAGCCGGTTTCCGCACCGCAGCGCGAGGACGGCAAGCCGGTCAATCGGTACATGCAGGCCGGCTCGTACCTGGCCGTGGCCGTGCCCGAGCCGCGTAAATTCCTCGTCCACGACCTGGTCACGATCATCGTGCGTGAATCCAGCGCCGCGACCAGCGAGGGCGAGCTGAACACCGAGAAGAGCGTCGAGGTCGAGGGCCAGGCAGAGGCGTTCATCGATCTGCGCGACCTGCTGGGCGACCTTCAGGTCAAGCCCGCGGCGCTGAGCGCCGGCGTGCCGCGCGTCAGCGTCGGGTTCGACAACGAGTTCGAGGGCGAGGGCGACTACGAGCGCCGCGATGAGGTCGTCACCCGCCTGACCGCGCAGGTCGTGGACGTCAAGCCCAACGGCGTGCTCGCGCTCGAGGCCCGCACCCACATTCACAACGACAACGAGCAGGTCACCATCACGGTGACCGGCTACGTTCGGGCCGAGGACGTGACGGCCGACAACGCCGTGCTCAGCACGCAGATGTTCGACCTGCGGGTGAGCAAGCAGCACAAGGGCGAGATCCGCAACGCATCGAAGAAGGGCGTGCTGACCAAGGCCATGGATTTCCTGTTCAACTTCTAAGCGAGAGTGTGCCAAGTGCATCTGCGAATCGGCAATCTGAAATCAACGATCGTGCTCGGGCTGGTCGCGTTGCTCGCGGCGTCCGCGTCGGCGACCGCGGCGGTGCAGGTGCAGGACATCGTCCGGCTCAAGGGCTCGGAGTCGAGCAAGCTGGTGGGCATGGGTCTGGTGGTCGGCCTCAAGGGCACGGGCGATGGTGGCAAGTTCCAGCCGGCCATGCGCCCGCTGGCGGCGATGATGCAGCGGCTGGTCGATCCCAACGTCGTCGCGGCCGAGCTGGCCAACGTCAAGAACGTCGCCATCGTGAGCATCACCGCCAAGGCGCCCGCCGGCGGCGTGCGCGAGGGCGACGCAGTCGACGTGCAGGTCGCCAGCGTCGGCGCCGCGTCGTCGCTCAAGGACGGCCGGCTCTTCATGACGCCGCTGTACGGCCCGATCCCCGGCTCGCCGATCTTCGCCTTCGCCGAGGGCCGCGTCGAGATCGAACAGCGCGACTCGCCCACCGTCGGCACGATCAAGCGCGGCGCCACGCTCACGCAGAACATCGCCAGCCGCAACGTCGATCAGCACGGCCGGGTCACCCTCGTGCTGGATCAGCCCAACGCGACCTGGCCGATGGCCAACATGCTGGCCACGCTCATCAACGACCTGATGGCCCCCGACAGCCCGCCGATCGCGATGGCGGTCGATCAGAAGAACATCATCATCCAGGTGCCCGGGCGCGAGCGGGCCAACCCCGCGCCGTTCATCGCGCAGGTGATGGAGATCCAGTTCGACTCGACGCTGGTGCGGACCGAGGCGCGCGTCGTGGTCAACCAGCGCACCGGCACGATCGTGATGACCGGGGACGTGGAGATCTCGCCGGTCGTGGTTTCGCACGCGGGGCTGACGATCACCACGATCACGCCGCGCCCCGCCGCGACGCCCGAGGCGCCGCGCGTCGAGCAGGATGGGTTCATGGCGCTGGACCCCGACCGCCGCGGCGGCGCGAAGCTGGCCGACCTGCTGGCCGCGTTCAACCAGCTCAAGGTGCCCGCCGAGGACCGCATCGCCATCGTCAAGGAGATTCACCGCACCGGCAAGCTGCACGCCAAGCTGGTGCTGGAGGACTAACGCACGTGCCCCCTGCTTCGATCGACATCACGAGCTTCGCCGGCCTGGATCGCATTGGCCAGTCCCAACCACGATCCGACCGGGCCGTGGCCGCGCACGCTTTCGATCGCGCGCTCGACGCCGCGCGCACGCAGGAATCGCAGGACGCCCGCCTCCGCGAGGCCACCGAACAGCTCGTCGGCCAGGCCCTGTTCCTGCCGCTGCTCAAGCAGGCCCGCGATACCGCGTTCAAGAGCGACCTGTTCCACGGCGGCCGGGGCGAGGAGGCGTTCGGCGCCCAACTGGACATGACCCTGGCCGACCGCATGGCCCGGCGCGACGCGCAGGGACTGGTCGATTCGATCGTGCAGCAGATCACGCGGAACAACCGCCATGGATGAACAGCTACGACAACTCGAGCGGCACCTGCGGGAGCTGCTGGCCGAGCACGATGGCATGCTCGAGCTGATCCGGCGCAAGCGGCAGGCGTTGCGCACGGCGCGACCGGCGGAGGTCGATCGCTGCACGCGGGCGGAGAACCGTCACGTGCAGCGGATCGGGCAGATCGAAAAAGAGCGTCAGCGCGTGGTGGCCGCGCTGACCCAGTCGATCGCGCCCCAGGCCCAGCGACCGCTGCGCCTGGGGCAGATCGCTGACGCGGTCGGCGAGCCGACCCGCGGCCGGCTGCTGACGCTGCGGCAGATGATCCACCAGCGCATCGACGAGGTCCGACACGAAAGCCGCGTGACCCGAACCGCCATGGAAGGCCTGCTCAACCACGTGCAGGGCATGGTCCAGTCCATCGTGCAGCACGTGGGCGGCGGCGGCACGTACGAGCGGCGGGGGCGCGTGGCCACCGCCAGCGCGACCGTAAGCAGTTTTCACACGACCGGATGAACGGCACGAACCGATGAGTCTCACCTCCGCATTATCGATCGGGCGCAGCGGCCTGGCGGCCAACCAGGCCGCGCTGGAGGTGGCGGGCAACAACCTCGCCAACGCCGCCAACCCCGGTTACACGCGCCAGTCACCCGTGCTCAAGGCGGCGACCGACGTGCGGGTCGATGCGGGCATTTTCATCGGCACCGGGGTGCGGCTGGAGAGCGTGATCCGCAACGTCGACGCCGCGCTGCAGGGCCGACTCCGCGCCGCGGTCAGCGACCAGCAGGCCTCGCTGGCCCGGCAGGATCTGCTCAGCCAGATCGAATCGATTCAGAACGACCTGAGCGACACCGGCCTGAGCAGCCGGCTCGGCGAGTTCTTCGCCGCCTGGAGCGAGCTGGCCAACAACCCCTCCGAAAGCTCGCTGCGGACGCTCGTGGTCCAGCAGGGCGCGTCGCTGGCCGGGTTTGTGCAGCAGGTGCACGGCGACCTGGTCGCCGCGCGCGGCCAACTCGACGATCAGATCAAGGGCCTGGCCGACCAGGCCGACGGCATCCTCGATCAGATCGCCGTGCTCAACCGGCGGATCGCCACGCTCGAAGGCGGCGCCGGCGGCGCCAATGGCCTGCGCGATCAGCGCGACCAGCTCATCGGCCAGCTCGCCGAGTTCTTCGACGTCTCCACCGTCGAGCAGCAAAGCGGCGCGACCGACGTGTTCCTCGGCGGCATCCCGCTGGTCATCGGCTCGGTCAGCCGCGGCGTCAAGGTCGACTTCGTCAGCGACGACAGCGGCGACGGCCTGGATGTTCAGCTCCGCGTCAAGGAAGACGGCACGTTCCTCACCGCCAACTCCGGGCGGGTCGGCGCTTTGGCCCAGGCCCGCGAGCAGGACATGGTCGGTGCGATCGATGCGCTCAACGAATTCGCGTCGACGCTCATCCTCCAGCTCAATCGCGTCCACAGCCAGGGCCAGGGCCGGACCGGCTTGAACGAAGTGACCGGCACGTACCAGACGGCCGACCCGGCGCTGTCGCTGACCAACGCCGACGCGAAGCTCGACTTCGTGCCCGGCCACGGCAGTTTCGAGCTGCACGTCACGCAGGAATCGACCGGCGCGCGCAGCACGTCGTTGATCAACATCGACCTCGACGGCATCGGCGGGCCGGACATGTCCATGGACGACCTGGCCGCGGCGATCGACGCGGTGGCCAACGTCAGCGCCTCGGTCACGCCCGACGGCCGGCTGAACATCAGCGCCGATTCATCGGACTTCACCTTCAGCTTCGCCGACGACACCTCGGGCGTGCTGGCGGCGCTGGGGATCAACACCTACTTCACGGGCAAGGATGCGTCGGACATCGGCGTGAATCAATCGCTGATCGACACGCCGAGCAAGCTCGCGGCGACGCAGAACCACGTGGCCGGCGACAACGCCAACGCGCTGGAGATCGCCGCCCTTCAGAACAAGGCGCTGGATGCGCTGGACGGCCGGAGCATCAGCGATGTGTGGTCGGCCCACGTCGAGGACTTCGCCGTCCGCGCCGAGCGGGCCGGGCAGAATGTCGAGTCGGCCGACGTGATCGTCGAATCGCTCAACGCCCAGCGCGAAGCGGTCAGCGGCGTGAGCATCGATGAAGAGGCGATCAACCTGCTGGCGTTCCAGCGGGCCTACCAGGGCTCGGCCCGGTTTCTTTCGGTCGTGGACGAACTGATGCAAACCCTCCTGGGACTCGTATAAACGACTGAAGACCCACGATGAGTTCGATCCCTTCCAATCTGGCACGCATCTCGGGCAACCTCGTGGCCGACACGATGTTGAGCAACCTGCGGCGCACCAACACCCAACTGCTCGACGCGCAGCAGCAGTTGTCGACCGGCAAGCGGATCAACCGCCCCAGCGACGATTCATCGGTGATCGGCTCGCTGACCACGCTGCAGCGCACGCTCGGGCAATTCGAGCAGCAGCGGATCAACCTCGGCCGGGCCCAGGCGACGATCGACACGACCGACCAGGCCTTGGCCGACGTCAGCGATCTGCTGCTCGAGGCCGAGGGCATCGCCTCCAGCCAGGTGGGCGTCGGCTCCACGCCGCAGACCCGCGCCAATCAGGCCGCGGTGATCGACGCGATGGTCACGTCGCTGCTGGGCATCGCCAACCGCCAGGTGCGCGGCGTGTACCTGTTCGGCGGGGCCAATGCCGATCAGCAGCCGTTTGTCGACGACCAGGGCGGCGTGCGGTACATCGGCCCGCGGGAAGACCTGCAGGCCGACCTGGGCCTGCTCAACGCGCTGGGCGTGAACAGCAATGGGGCCGATGCATTCGGCGCGCTGTCGCAGCGGGTGGCCGGCACGGTTGACTTAAACCCCCGCCTCGACGCCGACACGCGGCTGGATGAAATGGACGGCGCCCGCAACCTGGGCCTGACGCTGGGTACGATCACCGTCGACATCGACGGCAGCGACGTGCAGGTCGACCTGCGCGGCGCCGACCGGGCGCAGGACATCGTCGAGCGGATCAACAACGCGATCGACAGCATCGACCCGACCGCCGGGGCATTGAGCATCGGCGCCCATCAGTTCGACCTGACCGCCAGCGCCGGCCACACCATCACGATCAGCGACATCGGCACGGGCATCACCGCGGCCGACCTGGGCATCGACCTGGGCGCCAGCGGCGGGGTGGCCAGCGGCGGCGACCTCAACCGCCACCTGACCGAGCAGACTTCCGTGGCCGCGTTCGCCGGCGGGCTGGATCTGGCCAGCGGCCTGAAGGTCACCCAGGGCGGGCAGAGCAAGGTCATCAGCTTCGCCGGCGCCACCAGCGTGCGGGAGATGATGAATCGGGTGGATGCGGCGGACATCGGCGTGCGGCTGGAAATCAACGCCGCGGGCGACGGGCTTAACCTGGTCAACGAGGTGTCCGGCTCGAAGCTGAGCATCGGCGAGAACGCCGGCGGCACCACCGCGACCGACCTGGGCCTGCGCAGCTTTGACACGACGACCAAGCTGGGCGAGCTGAACTTCGGCCGCGGCGTGAGCACCGCCAGCGGCGATGACATCCGCCTGCACCTGCACGATGGCAGCGACATCGACGTGGACCTCAGCGCCGCGGCGACGATCGGCGACGTGATCGCCGCGATCAACGCCGCCGGCGGCGGCGCGGTGACCGCGTCGCTCGCGGCCGATGGCAACGGCCTGGCGCTGACCGATACGACCGTCGGCGGCGATGCGTTTGGCGTGGTCAACCTCGGCCAGTCCCACGCCGCGACGGACCTGGGCATCCGCCAGGACGTGGGCGCGGCCGCCACGATCGCCGGCGACGACGTGGCCCAGGTCCGCACCGCCAGCGTGTTCACGCACCTGATGATGCTGCGCGACGGCCTGCTGGGCGACGATGAAGACCTGATTACCGAGGCCGGCTCGATGATTCACCAGGACATCAGTCAGGTCGCCTCGGCTCGGGCGCAGATGGGCGTGCGGGCGCGGCAGGTTCTGCAGCAGAGCGATCGGCTCGAGGAGCGCGCGGTGCAGACGCGCTCGTTGATCAGTGATTTGCAGGATGCGGATTTCAACGAAGTGATTTCGCGGTTTACACAATTGCAGCAGCAGCTCCAGGCCGGTCAGTTGGCCGGCCAGCGGATGCTGAGTTTGAGTTTGCTGGATTTTCTGCGGTAGCGCGGGCTTACCGCCGCCGCGCCGGGCCGTGGCCCGTTCGGCGTGGTGAAGACAGGATGTCGGCCCCGCACGGACGCGGGGCGATCCAGGATGGATATGGGCCGGTGAAAAGGATTCGGTGCATCATGATCGTGGAAACCTCAAGGTTCGGGCAGGTGGAAGTGGCCGACGACCGCGTGATCGAGTTCCCCAAGGGGCTGCTCGGATTCGCGCGGTACAAGCGGTACGTGCTGATTCAGCCCAGCGACGACGGGTACTTCTATTGGCTTCAGGCGGTGGACACGCCGGAGCTGGCGTTCGTCGTGACCGACCCGTCGCTGTTCGTCCAGGGCTACCAGGTGCCGCTGAAGACCGAGCAGATGAACGACCTGGGCGTCGACCATGAGGACGACGCGCAGGTGTTCGTCATCGTGAACAAGCGCGGCAGCGTGCTCACGGGCAACCTGCAGGGCCCGCTGGTGATCAACACGACGCACAAGCGAGGCGAGCAGTTGGTGCTGGCCGACCGCCGCTACAACACGCGCGTGCCGCTGCTGGACACCGGCGCGGCCGCGGCCACGGCGTAGACGACCATGTGGACCCCAAACGCCCACAACCCCCACGGAACACGGATGATCGACGCCATGACCCCCGTCACGGCGGCCGATCAGGAATGCCCCGACAGGGGACCGACGCACGGAAGCGTCGGCGATACACTCCAGCGGCCCGATTCGGAACACACCCCGGGCCAGGTTTCATGGAAGGAAGCCCACCATGCTGGTTCTTTCAAGACAGCGCGACGAGACGATCATGATCGGCGACGACATCGAGATCACGATCGTGGATATTCGAGGCGACAAGGTTCGGCTGGGCATCAGCGCCCCGTCGACCGTCCCGGTGCACCGCAAGGAAGTCTACGAGGCGATCAAGCGCGAGAACCGCGAGGCCTCGCAGGTGCGCATCGAAGATTTGAACAAGGCCAACGAAAAACTGCGTCGTTCGGATCGGCCGGGCCCCCCCGGCGCGTCGAACGGCCAGAAGGAATAAACCGCGGCCAAGCCGCACGACTGTTCTGTCAACCCAACGGTCGCCCGTTGCCCGGCATCAGGATGTACGCCGGCTCGGCGCTCCGCTTAGCCACAATCAAGGAGGATTGACATGGCTAGGATCAACACCAATGTTCCGTCCCTCATCGCTCAGCACAATCTTCAGCGGACCAATGCCGACCTGCAGGTGCGCCTGCAACGGCTCAGCACGGGTCTGCGGATCAACCGCGGCGCCGACGGCCCGGCGGACCTGATCGTCTCCGAGCGCCTGCGCAGCGAGATCGAGGGCGTGGGCCAGGCCATCGGCAACGCCGAACGCGCCACCAACGTCATCGCCACCGGCGAGGCCGCGCTGGCCGAGGTCGCCAACCTGCTGACCAGCATCAAGTCGCTGATCGTCGAGGCGTCCAACGAAGGCGGCCTGAGCAAGGAAGAGATCGAGGCCAACCAGCTTCAGGTCGACGATGCGATCGCCTCGATCACCCGCATCGCCAACACCACCAGCTTCGCCGGCCTCAAGCTGCTCAACGGCTCGCTGGACTACGTGGCCAGCGGTGTGGCGACCAGCGCGATCAGCGATGTGTCGATCTTCCAGGCCAACTTCGGCACCAACGACACCCTGCCGGTCTCCGTCGAGGTCGTGACCAGCGCCGAGAAGGCCAACCTTTTCCTTTCGACCGGCTCGGGCGTGCTGACCAGCTCGGTCACCATCGAGGTGGCCGGCAGCAAGGGCGTGGAGGTGCTGCAGTTCGTCTCGGGCACCGCGCTGAGCGCGATGAGCTTCGCGATCAACCGGATCACCGACGCCACGGGCGTCGCCGCCACGCTCACCAGCGGCGCCGCCGGCGCCGGCACCAGCGCGATCCAGTTCACCAGCGACGGCTTCGGCACCGATGCGTTCACCTCCGTCCGCAAGCTCCCGGGCACCACCGGCGGCGACTTCTTCGTCACCCACGATGCCCTGGGCGCCGGCGCCGCGGCCATCAGTCGCGACACCGGCGAAGACGTGCTGGCTCTGATCAACGGCAACCTCGCCCTGGGCGACGGCACGAAGATCAAGCTCAACTCCACCGCGCTGAACGTCGAGATGCAGCTCACCGATGCCTTCGCCCAGACCGCCGGCTCCAAGAGCTTTACCATCACCGGCGGGGGGGCGACGTTCCAGCTCGGCCCGGTCGTCGAGACCAGCCAGCAGGTGTCCTTCGGCATCCAGTCGGTCGCCGCCAGCCACCTGGGTGATTCGGTGAACGGCTTTCTCTCATCGGTCGTCAGCGGCGGCGAGAACTCGCTGGTCAACGGCAGTTTCCGCGAGGCCAGCGCGATCATCGAGGAGGCGATCACCCAGGTCTCGGTCACCCGCGGCAAGCTCGGGGCGTTTGAGCGGAACACGCTGCAGACCAATATCCGCTCGCTGCAGATCGCGTTGGAAAACGTCACGGCCAGCGAATCGCAGATTCGCGACGCCGACTTCGCCGCCGAGACCAGCGCCCTGACGCGGGCGCAGTTGCTTAGCAACGTGGGCACGAACGTGCTGGCCACGGCCAACTCCAACGCGGCGAACGTGCTCCAGTTGCTGCAGTAAACTGACCCGCAGCGGCCGGACGTTCGGCCGCGTTCGATCCCGCCGGCCACGGCCAAGCCACAGGCCGCTTCTTACCGGACCCTCATCGCGAGGGTCCGTTTTTTTGTGGTTTGGGCAAAGGGCGGTCGGGGATTGACCGATGAACGAGCGTGTCGCGGATGCCGAGCTTGGCGCTTGTAGGGGCTGGTCGGCGAGCGACGATGGACTGTGCGGGTCGTTGGCGGCGAGGGCCGCTGGACGGGTCGGCAGGGCCGGTTCCGATAACGCCGAAAAATTTTTCGAGCTTTATCGAACGGTCGCTCAACTGCCGAATCAGGACAACCGATACCCAACCGCAGACCGACACGGTCGCGACAGACACGCGGCCATGAACGAACGGACAAAGACGGCCCCAGGCCGCGGAACTCGCCCGGGCGTACCGACGGGTTCGACAAACCAGGCAACGGAGTTTGCCCGGCAAGGCAACCGCTCGCGGTGAGCGGCCCACAGCAGTGAAAGTGCTCAGGGAGGACACGTCATGAGCAGAATCAACACCAACGTCCCGTCCATGCTGGCCCAGCGCGTTCTGAACCAGCAAAACAGCACGCTGAAGACCAGTCTTGAGCGGCTGAGCACCGGCCTGCGGATCAACCGCGGCGCCGATGACCCGGCCGGACTGATCGCCAGCGAGAACCTGCGAGCCGAGAAGGCCGCCATCACCGCCGCGATCGGCAACGTCGAACGTGCCGACCAGGTGGTGAACATCGCCGAAGGCGGCCTGATCGAGATCAGCGGCCTGCTGACCGAGCTCGAATCGCTGGTCGACACCTCGGCCAACGACGCGGGCCTGACCGCTTCGGAAAAGGAAGCGAATCAGTTGCAGATCGACTCGATCCTGCAGTCGATCGACCGGATTGCCAACTCCACCAGCTTCCAGGGCGTCAAGCTGCTCAACGGCACCTTCGCGTTCACGACCAGCGGTGTGACCCAGTCGGAGCTGAATGAAGTCAAGGTCAATGCGGCCAAGATCCCCACCGGCGGGTCGGTCGGCGTGAGCGTCGACACCGTCACCAGCGCCCAGACCGCCGTGAGCTTCCTCTCGGCCGGTACGGGCAACACCCTCAGCGGCACCTCGCTGACCATCGAGGTCGCCGGCAACAAAGGCATCCAGCAGTTCACCTTCGCCTCGGGCACCACCGGCGCCGAAATCGCCACGGCCGTCAACGTCTTCAAGGACGCCACCGGCATCAGCGCGACCACCAGCACGGACTTCGTGAAGTTCAACTCGACCGAGTTCGGCTCCTCGCAGTTCAGCTCGGTCAAGAAGATCGCCGGCGACGCGGCCTTCGACACCGCGATCACGGCCAACCCCCCGGGCGGCGGCACCAACGACGTGACCGACTCGGGCGTCGACGCGGTGGTGACCATCAACGGCCAGCAGGCCTCGGTGGACGGCCTGACCGCTCGCGTCAGCTCCGGCTCGCTCGATGTGGAAGTCACCCTCGCCAGCGGCAACAACACCGATGGCGCGAACTCCACCTTCGACATCACCGGTGGCGGCGCGACGTTCAACATCTCGCCCAAGATCGACCTGGCCGGCAAGGTCTCGTTGAGCATCGACGCGGTCACCACCGGTCGGCTGGGCTCCAACGCCAACGGCTTCCTCAACGCCCTGGCGTCCGGCGGCGCCGCCAACGTCCAGGACGGTGATGTGGACAACGCTCAGTTGGTCATCCGCGATGCGATCGACGACGTGTCGAGCTTGCGGGGCCGGCTCGGTGCGTTCCAGAAGAACACGCTGGCCACGACCGTCCGCTCGCTGGGCGTGGCCCTGGAGAACACCTCCGCGGCCGAGAGCCAGATCCGCGACACCGACTTCGCCGAAGAGACGGCGAACCTCACCCGCTCGCAGATCCTGGTCAACGCCGCGACCAACGTGCTGGCGATCGCCAACAGCCAGCCCCAGAACGTCCTGGCCCTGCTCGGCTAAACCGGGCTGAGGCGCACACCCTGAGCACGACACGGCGGCCACTCCGGGCCGCCGTGTTTTTCTACAGTGGCCGGGCATCACACGATGACTCGCCGGCCTAACTCATGGCGTACGCGAAGGACTTTCGGCCAATGGTGGTGGATCGAGGCCGGGGTGTCGCGGCGGTCGCCAGGCGTTTGGACATCGGCCGGCGATCGGTCCGACGCGATAAGCAGCGCCGCGAACGCAACCGGTGATCGTCCAGCGTTGAGAGAAATTCACCGGCAAGAAGGCAGAGCGGCTGCAAGTCAACGAGACTTTGCCAGCGCAAGCCGCTGACAAAGAGGACTTGACCAGCGGCCAAAAAAGAAGCCCGAGGCCGCGTGATGCCCGGCCTACAGACCACGCACGAATCTCGACCACGGTGTCTGCGCCAGCGCGTTGACCAGCCGCTCGTCGGCCGTCAGCAACACGGCTTTGGTCTGCACCGCAGTCGCCAGGTTCACACTGTCGTACACCGTTCGATCCGTTAGCGGGGCGATCTGCAACGCCTGCGTGATGACATCCCGCGTGGCCGTGATCTGGATCGGCATCTGGATCATGTCGGCGAGCATCGCCCCGGCGTTCTCACCTTCCAACTCATCGCGACGGACGTATTTCCAGAGGATGTTGCCCACCTCAGGCCAGAGCAGATCGGGCCCGAACAACGCTTGGGCCTTCTTGATCGCCGTCGTCGCACGACGCGATCCGGCCACGTTGATGTAGAGCTTGATCAGGACGCTGGCGTCGACGACGGTTCGGCTCATCGCGCCCGGTCCTCACGCAACATCTCGGCGCTGTCGGTGGATCGCTTGCCCAGCTTCTTGCGCCAGCGGGCGGCGACCTCCAGGGCTTCATCAACGGTCCGGCCCGCCGCCTGTTCCAGGATGCGCTTGGTCTCGCTCTGAAGCGAGCGGCCGGACTGCTTGGCACGCTGCTTGAGCCGCTTGAGCGTCTCGGTGTCCAGATTTCGAATCAGCAGGTCAGCCATGACGGGGTCTCCGATGGTCTGCCGCGTGTTATATCATTGTGCTATCAATCATCCAGATGCTTGCCAAACTTGAGTGCGGAATGGATGCGGGGTCAGCCACATGAACCAGGCCCCGCCTGCCCGATCGCCCGGCGCGGTATCATCGGCCGCCAACACCGATCCTCGGAGCCAGGCCGATGAACATCCCCGCCGATCGTTTTGAGAACGTCCGCCAGATCGGCGGGATTACCACCGCCACGCTCGACCGCGGGCGCGAGGCCGGCAGCCGCGTCGCTTTCGTCAACACCGGCGGGGGCTTGCGGTACACCATCGCGCTCGACCGCGGCGCCGACCTCGTCGACGCCGCGCTCAATCAGCGCTCGCTGGCCTACCTCACCCCCAACGGCATCAAGCCGCCCAACCACGCGCATCACCACGACAGCGACTGGCTCACCGGCTGGCCCGGCGGGCTGATGACCACGTGCGGGCCGGTGTACATCGGCCACAACCGCGAAGAGAAGACCGGCCCGACCGGCCTGCACGGCCACCACTCCAACACGCCCGCTGAGGTCAACACCACCGTCCAGCCCGACCCGTGGCGCCAACGCCACGACATCGGCATCGACGCGACCATCGCCGACACTCGCGGCTACGGGCCCAACGTCGTCGTCGAACGCGCGATCCGCTCCACCCTCGGCCACAACGCCATCACGATCACCGACCGCACGACCAATCGCGACCCGCGCCCCAATCCCCATGCGCTGATGTACCACTGCAACCTCGGCTGGCCGCTGCTGGATGAGGGGGCGAAGCTGGTGTTGTCCGGCCGTTTCTGGCCCTGGCCGGACGAGGCGCAGGAAGTCGCCGTGCCCGGGTCGCTGGAGGGGTGGAAGGACGTGCCGGCCCCGACCGATGCGTTCATCCACGGCTCGCGCGGCGGCATCATCACGCCCAACGCCGACCGCGAGGGCATCGCCCACGTGGGCATCATCAATCCCAAGCTCGGCCTGGCGCTGGAGCTCAGCTTCAAGCTCAAGCAGATCCCCCGCGTCATGCTCTGGCAGAACTTCTGCCCGGGCATGTACGTCTGCGGCATCGAACCGATGGCCGGCTCGCCGTACCCCACCGGCGAACAGCCCAGGCACGAGAAAACCCTCAAGCCCGGCCAGACCCGCACGACTCAACTGAACATCCGCGTACACAGCGAGGCCAAGGCAATCGCCGCGTTCGCGAAGCACGATGGCAAGCTGTCGCTCGAGGCGTAGCCGCGTCAGACCACCCAGAGGATGATCGGCAGCACGCCCACGAGGAACAGGGCCGTGCTGGTCAGCCACAGCGAGCTGGCCATGCGGGCGTCGAGTTGGAAGAGGTTGGCGATGATGACGCTGTTCATGGCCGCGGGCATGAACGCCGAGAGCAGCAGCACCTGCGTGGGCAACTCCGAGAGGCCCAGCCCCACCGCGGGCAGCGCGCCCAGCAGCAGGCCGGCGAAGATCGCTGGCACCATGGCGAACTTGATGATCGCCAGGGTGACGTGGTGCTTGAGGTAGCCGCGCGCATCGCCCAGGCGCAGCGACATCGCGTTGCCGAAGTAGGCGCCGAACGATCCGGCGTACAGCAGCGCGTTCACCAGCGGGCTGTCGTCGATCGCCCGCGGCACCGGCACGTCCATCGTGTTCAGCGCCGTGCCGATCAGCCCGGCGAACAGCGGCGCGCCGCGCAGCGAGAGGAACGACTCGCGCATCAGCCGGGCGAAGCTGAACGCGCCGGCTTGGCCCCCGGCGGCGTGACGCTTGCGCCGCTCGTAGGTGTGCGCCACCGGGTAGAAGATGATCACCATGAAGATGACCATGCTCGTGACGTAGGCGATGGCGTAGTTCATCGCTTCCTGGCCCGGCTTGAGCAGGACGAAGCACAGGTAGGCGCCGAGCGTGATGCCCTGGTTGGATAGCGCCGCGCAGAGGATCAGCTCGCCGCGGTGTTCGGCGGGGAAATTGATCAGCCGTGCGACCACCGCGCACACGCCCCAGCCGATGAGCATGAACACCGGCTGCAGCAGCATGATCAGCACCAGATCGAAGTCGAGGTCCAGCCGCCAGAACGCCAGCAGGAACACCGGCGACCACAGCGCGACCAGCGTGATCAGGTGTACGATTCGGCTGTGCCGCTCGGCCAGCCAGCCGCGCCGCCGCGCGGTGTACCCCCCGGCCAGGCCGGCGGCGCTGATCACGGCGAACAGGATGAATTTCAGCGTCGGGTCGGTCACGGCAGGCATCGCGGAGGGTGGCGGGTCGGTTACTATACCCAACCCGCGCACGACCCGACCACCCAGGAGTTTCGCATCCATGACCGCTTCGCTCTGGCAACGCTACTGCGACCGGCTGTGCGTCGCCGATTCGATCGGCCTGACGCTCGACATCAGCCGCATGAACTTCGCCGACGACTGGTTCGATCGCATGGCCGCGCCGATGGCCGCGGCCTACGCCGCGATGGACGAGCTGGAAGCCGGCGCGATCGCCAACCCCGACGAGCGGCGCATGGTCGGTCATTACTGGCTGCGCGACGCCGAGCGCGCGCCCCAGCCCGAGCTGACCGCGGCGATCCACGATGCGATCGCCGGCGTGAAACAGTTCGCCGCCGATGTGCACGGCCAGGTCATCAAGCCGCAGTACGACGAGCGGTTCTGGAACCTGCTGGTGATCGGCATCGGCGGCAGCGCCCTGGGCCCGCAGTTCGTCGCAGACGCGCTGGGCCACCCCGGTGAAGACCGACTCAAGCCCTACTTCTTTGACAACACCGACCCCGATGGCATGGCCCGCACGCTCGACGAGCTTGGGCTGGAGCTGGACAACACGCTGTGCGTGGTGATCTCCAAGTCCGGCGGCACGCCCGAGACGCGCAACGGCATGCTCACCGCCAAGGCCGCCTACGACGCGGCCAACCTCGACTTTCCTCAGCACGCCGTGGCCGTCACCGGCCAGGGCAGCCAGCTCGATCAGATCGCCCAAGCCCAGGGCTGGCTGGCGCGGTTGCCCATGTGGGACTGGGTCGGCGGGCGCACCAGCCAGACCAGCGCGGTGGGCCTGCTGCCCGCGGCGCTGCAGGGCATCGACATCGACCAACTGCTCGCCGGCGCCCGCGCGTGCGATCAAGTCACCCGCCGGCACGACACGCCGGCCAATCCCGCGGCCCTGCTGGCGCTGATGTGGCATCACGCGACCCGCGGCCGAGGCGACAAGGACATGGTCGTCCTGCCGTACAAGGATCGCCTGCTGCTGTTCAGCCGGTATCTGCAGCAGCTCGTCATGGAATCGCTGGGCAAGCGGCACGACCTGGATGGCAACGTGGTCCACCAGGGCATCGCGGTGTACGGCAACAAGGGCTCGACCGATCAACACGCTTATGTGCAGCAGTTGCGCGATGGGTTGAACAACTTTTTCGTCACGTTCATCACGACGCTGGAGGATGGCGATGGCATCGAGGTCGAGCCGGGCGTGACCAGCGGTGATTACCTGCGGGGTTTGCACCTGGGCACGCGCGCCGCGCTGCACGAGGCCGGGCGCGAGTCGATGACGATCACCGTGCCGCGGGTTGATGCGTATCACATCGGCGTGCTGATCGCGCTGTACGAACGGGCGGTGGGGTTCTACGCGTCGCTGGTGAATATCAATGCGTATCACCAGCCGGGCGTCGAAGCGGGCAAGAAGGCCGCGGCGAGCGTGCTGGAATTGCAGCGGGCCCTGGTCGATCAACTGGCCGTGGCCGATGGTGCGCAGACCGCGGCGCAGCTCGCCCAAGCCGCGGGTGAGGCCGATGCGGTTGAGACGGCGTACCACCTGCTGACGGCGCTGGCGGCGAACGGCCGGGGCGTGGCGCGAGCCGGCGGCGCGACACCCGCCGAGGCGACGTTCCAGCCGGCCTGAAGCGGCCGAGGTTCGGGAAAAGCGGCTTGATGCGCCGTGAATTGCCGATATGCGCACTGCCCGCGACGGGCGCGGGGCGGCGTGCCTGTGGCCGCGCCCCGGCGGCGGCTACAATGCCGCTCGTGCCTGACGCCTCCGCACGCGGCTCGCTCATCCCCCTGGGAACGCCCGCCTTGCCGGATCGCCCGACCAACTGCTCCAAGGCCACGTTCTGGCGACGCTGCCGCCGGGCGGGTGTGTCGTGCATCATCATTCTCCTGCTCCTGCTGGTCAGCGGGTATTGGTTCGTCCTCTCGCCCACGCGCGTGGCCCACATGGCCCGCGCCGAACTGGAGCGGATCACCGGCGGGGAGGTGAGCATCGGCTCGGCCCGACTCGATCTGAGCGGCGTGATCCACCTCAGCGATGTCCGTGTCCGCGCGCCGGAGCTTGCCGGCGAGGGCGCCGAGGTCTTCCGCACCGAAGACATCATCATGACCTGCGACCCGGCCCACCTGTGGCGCGGGGACGTCCAGCCGCTGGCCATCACCATGCGCCGGCCGGTGTTCACCCTCGCCGAGATCATCGATCCCCGAACCCCCGAGACCGGCGAGGCGCCCCGGCCGCGCTTCAATGTTCAGCACCTGGACCCCGACGAGCGCGGGCCGGCCGACATGACCCAGTGGCCCCGGTTGCCGCGCGTGGAACTCGACCGCGCCCGCTACCGGTTCGGGGAGATTCACAACGACCGGTTCGAGGTCTCGGCCGAGCTGCTGATGCACGGCCAGGTCACCGTCGATAGCGATCAGCCGGGACTGTTTCACCTGCGTCTGGAGGAACTGGCCGGCGTCGCGCCGCGCGACGCGGGCTTGCGGGTCATCGGCGCGATCGACATCCACCAGGCCGTCGCCCAGGCGCGCGTCGAAGGGCTGGGCATCAACGACCGCTACCGCGACCTGCTGCCGACCGCGGCGCGGTCGGTGCTCGACGAGCTCGACCCCGCCGGCCAACTGCCCGAGCTGAACTTCGCCTACGATCAGGCCGACGGGTGGCGGGCGCAGGTGCGCGTGGCGGAACTGGCGATGACGCTGCCGCGCCTGCCGGGCGCCGGGCGGCGGTATCGCATGACCGATGTCGCCGGGTTGATCCGCTTCGACGCCGCGGGCATCCGCATCGTCGAGCCGCTGGTCGGTCAGATCGAAGGCCTGGGTTACACCGTCGCCGGCACGCTGCGCGGCTATCAGCTCGACGCGCCGTTTGAGATCGGCCTGGAAACCGAGCCGTTCGATATCCCCACCGAGCCGCGCGACATCTATGCCATGCCCACGCCCGTGCAGAAGGTCTTCCGCATGCTCACGCCCTCGGGGGAGCTTCGGCGGATGACGATGAAGGTCTGGCGCGAGCCCGGCCAGGGCAGCGAGCCGGCGCCGGTCGCCTACGAAGGCACCGCGGTGATCGAATCGGCGCGCGTGCGGTTCGAGCGATTCCCCTACGAACTGAGCGATTGCCGCGGCCGGGTTTCGTTCAACGCCGAGCAGTTCCGCGTGCTCTCGTTGATCGGTCGAACCAGCGGCGGGGGCACGGCGACGGTGGCGGGCGTGATCACCCCTTCCATGGATGCGCCGGCGGTGGACATCCAGATCGCCGCGGCCGACGTGCCGATCGACGAGCATCTGTACGCCGCGCTCAAGCCCAAGTACCGCGCGGCGCTCGAACTGCTGTTCAACGAGCGGGCGTTCGAGCGCATGGCTCAGGCCGGTCACTTCCTGACCAACGACCGTTACAACAAGCTCGAAGAGCGGGCGTCGGCGCTTCGCCGTCGGCTCGAGCAGATCGACGCGACGCTCGACCCCGATGGCGCCGAGGCGATCGAGCGGCAGATCGCCGAGCTCGGCGCGGCGCTGCAAACGCCGGTGTTCGACCTCGGCGGTCGGGTCGACGCGGTGGTCTACGTCACCCGTGAGCCGGGCACCGAGACACGCACGCAGGTCGCCGCGGACATCGACATCCGCGAGGCGGGCATCGTGTTCAAGCATTTTCCGTATCCCTTGCGGTTGTCCGGCGGCAAGCTGGCGATCGCGCGGAACAACCTGCACTTGACCGGCGTGCGCGGGCGCGGGCTGCACGGCGGCGTGGGCTGGCTGGAAGGCGACATCGCGCTGCCGCCTGGACGCGAGGGCAATGATGCACGACATGCCCCGGCCGACGCAGAACCGAGGATGGTCGAAGTGCGGCCCGACCTGCGGGTCAAGGCGCGCCTGCCGATCGACGCTGTTCTGCTCGACGCGCTGCCGCGCCCCCAAGACCAGTTCGTGCGCGACCTGCACGCCTCGGGTTACATCAACCTCGCCGGTCAGATCACCCACGAGCCCGCCAACGGCGAGCCGGACGTGCAACTGCTGATCGACTTGGAAGAGACGAAGGTCGAGCCCGGCCGGGGGCGGTTCGCGCTGGACAAGCTCGAAGGCCAGGTGGCCGTCTCGCTGGAGAAGGTGAAGTTTGAGAAGGTCACCGGCCACCGCGGCGAAGGCCGCATCGTGCTCGACGGTGAGGCGGGTTGGGGCGAGCGGCGCCGCCGGCTCGACCTGACGATCGACGCCCGGGGGCTGGACTTCTCCGATCCCCTGCTCGATCTGGCCAGGCCGTACACGCCGATCGACCCGGCCTGGCCGAAGTGGGTCGAGCGGTTCGGGCCGCGCGGGCGATTCGACGCGACCGCCGCGCTCAATCAGACCGGTGATGATCCGGCCGATGTCACCGTGCGTGTGCGGCCCGAGTCGTTCAGCTACCTGCGTGACGACAAGCGCGTCACCCTCAAGGACGCCCGGGGCGAAGTGGTCATCACGCCGGGCAAGATTCGCTTCGACGCGATCGAGGGCGAGTTGGGCGGCAGCCGCGTCACGCTCGACGGCGACCTGAAGCTCGGCGAGGCGCCCGTGGCCGAGCTCGCGATCAAGGCCCGCGGCGAGAAGGTCACCGACGAGCTGCGCCGCGCGCTGCCCGGCGCGGTGCGTGAGCTGATCGACGCGCTGGGCATCGACGGCAGGTTCGACGCCGACTTCACGCGGGTGCGACTGTCGCCCGGCGCCGAGGACGGCCAGACGGTGCGGTCGATCGTCGGCCAGGTGCGCAGCGCCAACGCCAGGGCCGACCTGGGCGTGCCGGTGCAGCACATCGACGCGGTGGTGAAACTGGCGATCACCGCCGTCGCCGGGCGCGAGCACCCGCGCGTCCGCGCCAAGATCGAGGCCCAGCGCCTCAGCGTCCGCGGCCGCACCATCACCGACCTGACCGCCGCGGTGCAATCGGTGGGCGATTCGCCATTGCTGAACATCACCGACCTGCGCGGCCGGCTGTACGAAGGCGCCGTGGCCGGCAGCGGCAGCATCATGCTCGACCGCAAGCGGTATTCGTTCCGCCTGGCGCTGAGCGACGTGCGATTGGAGACCTTCCTGCATCGCGGCCAAGCCCCCGAGGCCGACGCGCCGAAGATGGACGGCGACCTCACCGCCTCGTTCAACGTCGAGGGCGGCTGGGGCGAGGCGGGCAAGGTCCGCGGCCGCGGGCAGATCCAGGTCCGCGAGGGCGACATGTACCAACTGCCGCTGGCCCTGGGGCTCTTGCACATCACCCACCTGTCGCTGCCGACCACCAAACGCTTCGAGCGGGCCGACGTGAGCTACTACATCAAGGACGGCAAGATCGTGTTCGAGCAGATCGTGGTCGAATCCCCTCACATGCGAATGGCCGGCGAGGGCTCGCTCGTGATGGATAGCGAGAAGCTCGACATCACCCTGACCAGTTCCAACCCGTCCGGCCTGGACCTGGGGCCGGTGACCGACCTGGTCGACGCGGTGCGCAATCAACTGGTCACCATCCGCGTGACCGGCACGCTCGACAACCCCAATCGCGATGTGAAGCAATTCACCGGCCTGACCAGGGCCTGGCGCGATGTGTTCGGCGAGGCCCGGTCGGAACCGAACTGACCGCGAACCGGCGAAGCGGGCGCCGCACATCCGGGCTTCGCAATCCCGGCTCCCTATCCGCCATCGTGGGCATCACACCTTGTCCGCTTTAGCGGCAAGGTGTGCGGGAGCGCGGACGGCATCACACCTTGCCCTTGGGGACAAGGTGTGGCGCCCGACAGACGCCACGCCACGCTGCAACCTGCTCTATCCGCCGGCCTTGCGCAGCGTGCTGAGTTCGGCGCGGCTCAGCGCCCGCCACTGACCCGAGGCCACGGCTTTGAGCACCACGCCGCCGATCGCCACGCGGCGCAGCTTGGTCACCTTGTGACCGAGCTTGGCGAGCATGCGGCGGATCTCGCGGTTGCGGCCTTCGCGGAGCGTGATCTCCAGCCGCGTGCGCTCGCGATCGCGATCGACGAAGCGCACCTTCGTCGCGCGGGCCTTGCCTTGTGTGCCGGTGCGGTCGGCCAGAAAGATGCCGTTTGTCAGCCGATCGACCGCGGCCTCGTCGAGCCGGCCCTGGATGGTGACCCGATACGTCTTGGCCACCTCGTGGCTGGGGTGGGCAAGCTTGTGCGTCAGCTCGCCGTCGTTGGTCAGCAGGACCAGGCCGGTCGAATCGGCGTCGAGCCGGCCCACGCAGTGCAGCCGCTGGTGGTGGGGCACCAGGTCGATCACCCGCCGCCGGCCCAGCTCGTCGCGGTTGGTGCAGATCACCCCGCGCGGCTTGTTCACCATCAGGTACAGCTTGCCCAGCTCACGCTTCTTGCGCGCCACGGGCTTGCCGTCCACCGCGATGTGATCCTGCGCCGGGTCAATCCACACCGGCGGCTCGGTCACGCGGTGGCCGTTGACCGTTACCAGCCCCTGCTCGATCAACCGCTCGCAGGCACGACGCGAGCCCACGCCCGCCTCGGCCATCGCCTTGTGCAGCCGCGGCCCGCGCGACGCGTCGCGAAGCTCGGGGGGAAAATCGTCGGCCCTCGTCCGTTTGCTCGCCATCTCCGCATCATAGCGATCACGCCGTGACCGTCGCGCCCTCGTTCATCCTCGTAATCGTAATCGAAGCGTTGCAATGGAGGACCGAGTACGCGGACGATGACGATGACGCGGACGAGGACAATGCGCGGCGCATTGCATTACAATCGCCCGCCATGGCGATGACGTTCCATCACATACCCAGCGGCGACGAGCGGCTCGCCGTGTCCGTCGATCGGCCTGATGAGGGCGATGGCCCCCGGCCCACGGTCTTCGTGGTCCACGGCCTGACGGGTAATCGGCTGGGCAAGAGCTATCACCAGGTCGAGTTCGCCCGCCGGCTCAACGCGGTCGGCATCGCCTGCGTCCGCTTCGATCAGTCCGGCTGCGGCGAATCGACCGGCGACTTCACCGAACACACCATCGGGCGCATGATCGACGACTGCCGCGCCGTGGCCGACTGGGCCGCGGCCCAGCCGTGGTGCGACCACCGGAAGCTGGCGTGGGTCGGCGTGTCGCTGGGGGCGCTGCCGGCCGTGGCGATCGACGCCGAGCGAAACGCCGCGGCGCTGGCCCTGTGGGCGCCGGTGTACGACATGCCGCGCACCTTCGGCGCCACGGCCAAGACCGGTCTGCGCGCCGTGCTCGAACACCAGGGCTGGGCGCCGTACCGTGGCCTGAAGCTCGGCGCCGGCTTCGTCGCCGCGCTCGACGCGGTCAACACCCCCGCTCGCCTCGCCGACAGCGATGCGCCGATCATCGTCTTCCATTCCACCGCCGATGAGGTGGTCGATGTCGACGAATCGCGACACTACCAGCGGCGGTGCGCCCAGCTCCACCGCCCGTGCGAGCGGATCGAGATGACCACCGCCGATCACGATTTCACCGAGGTGCCCGACCGCGAACGCCTGCTGGCGACGACGGTGGCTTTCCTCGAAACGCATTTGTTGTAGGGCCGAATCGAACAGGAACGATCTGACATGGCACAAGCAATCGTCGTCGGCGCGGGGGGCATTTCCCACCCGTGGTTCAAGTCGCTGCTGGCCGAGGGGGTGAGCATCCCCGCCGTGGTCGATCTGCGCAAGCAGGCGGCCGAGCAGAGAATCGAAGAGCACGAGGTCGACGGCGCCGTGGCGTACGACGACCTGGACAAGGCGCTGGCCGATCACGCCTGCGACTTCGTGGTGGACCTGACCGTGCCGTCCGCCCACGCCGACGTGACCTGCAAGGCGCTCGAAGCCGGCCGGCACGTCATCGGCGAAAAGCCCATGGCCGAGACATTCGAGCAGGCCAGGCGCATGGTCGCCACGGCCGAACAGACCGGCATGATGTACATGGTCAGCCAGAGCCGGCGGTGGAACGCGGGCGTGCTCGACGTCGCCGAGGCGGTCGGCAACGCCACCCTCGGCCGGCTTACCGCGATCAAGTGCGACTTCTTTCTCCGCTCGAACTTCGGCGGCTTCCGCGCGGCGATGGACCACGTGCTGCTGGTCGACATGGCGATCCACCACTTCGACCTGGCCCGCAAGATGGGCCGCGTCGATCCGCTGCGCGTCTACGCCGAGGACTTCAACACGCCCGACTCCTGGGGCCGCGATGGCATCGCCGCGCACGCGGTGTTTCGCATGACCGACCAGGTGCGCTTCAGCTACGCCGGCTCGTGGTGCGCCCGGGGCCGGCACAATTCATGGGACGGCGACTGGCGCTTCCAATGCACCGATGGCTCGCTCCATTACGAGCACGACCAACGCGCCACCGGCTACCGCAGCGATGGCGATGGCTTCACGCCCGAGCCGACCGCGGTGGATGTGCGGGCCGAGCAGCCCGACGTCCGCGGCCAGCACGCGGCGATCCGCGAGATGCTCCGGTTCCTGGCCCACGGCACGGTCCCCCAGAGCGAATGCCACGACAACATCAAGAGCTTCGCCATGGTCTGCGCCGCGGTCGAGAGCTGCCAGACGGGCAACCCGGTCGATATCGCAAAGATGCTGGGGTGACCCACGCCCGCCCGGTCCCCCGCCCGACGACCGCTCGCTCCCGGTCGGGGTTCGTGTTGAGCGGGTCCGCGAGGGGTAATCGGACCACGGCGACAGCGCCGATTGCGCTAAGCGGTAAGTGCTTTATGGGCGAGCGAGATCGGTGTGGCGACCCTCAGGGCTTTTGAGGCATCTGGGCGGCGGTCGGCCGGGGGATCGGGGCATTCAACTTCTCAGCGACGTGCGATCTGCGGTCGGGCTGACAACTCATCCGCCGTCTTTCTCATCGGCCTCGGTCGCCTCGTCCGGTTCGGGCCTGGGCCCGCCCCAGCGCGTCCAGGCGCGGATCTGCTGCGCTTGGTTCAGCGGCCGATCGTGTCCGATGACCTCGTCCACGGCGATCGTGGGCCGCTCGTACTGCCAGGCCGCGATGTCCTGGGCAATGCCGAGCTCCACGTAGCGCGGCTCGATTTTGTCCAGGTCCTCGTCGGTCTGGATCAGCTCGCCATCGCGTTCGAGGTTGACGATCCAGATGTCCCGGCCGTTGCGCAGCCCCTTCAAGCCCGTCGCGGGTGTGCCGGCGGGGCGCTTGCCCCACTCGCTGTCGTGGCGGTCTTCCCGGGACCAGGTGAATATCAGGTGGCTCCACTGGCCGGGGCGCATGGTCTGTGCCGGCCGGTCGAAGATCGAGGCGCGGGGGATGGTGATGCGCATGAACTCGACGATGCGGCCGCTGGGCTTGTGGCGGCCCATGAAGCGGGCGACGGCCATGCGGTAATTCCGCCATTTCGTCGCGGCGTACTGATGGTTGTCCCAGTTCATGGGCTTGATGAACATCTCGAAGGTGCCTTGGTGCGGGTCCAGGCCGTGGATGGGGATCTTCGCAAACCCCAGCGCCGGATCGATCACCAGAGCCCGGCCGTAGGGACCGTCGATCTGCATATCTTCGAACGAGGCGTCTTCGCCCGGGTCCCAGTCGATGCGGGCATCGGGTTTGGAAGCGACGGGCAATTTGGGGCTTTCAAAGTCTGCGTGAAAGACGCGGGTATCCTCCGGGAAGTCGGGGGGGGCGAAGTTCACCGCGTTGCTGCGTTGGGGATCGAGCCACGGCTGGTCGGTCGGTTCGACGTAGCGTCGTCGGCTGGCCACGCGGATTTCGTCCATGCGGCCGGTGAACAAGCCATCGCCGTCGGGACGTTGGCCGATGAAGAAGACGCCGGGCTTCATGAAGTGCTCGCCCGCAGGTTTTTGGTATCGCGTTTTGGTGCTTGCGCTGACCTTGCCGTTGATCCCGAGCCGGATTTCCGGCCGGTGGCCCCTGAATTCCTCCACGTGGTGGGTCAGCCAGTCGTAGACGGCGATGTGTGTCCATTGCCCCGGTTCGATGGGGTCTTTGCTTCGCAGACTTTTCCATGCGGTGTTGTTGGCAGATTTCCGCCATCGCAGCTCGACGTGTCCATCGGGGCGCAACAGCAGCCGCGCCCCGTCGGCGCGACTGGCCAGCAGGCCGACCGGTTCCTCCTTGGGCAGTTTCTCCGGGTAGAACCATCCTTCCATGGACTCGACCGAGCCGCGCTTGCCGATCACCAGTCGCAAGCCGGCCCGGCCGGAAAACGCCAGCCCTGCGTCGAATCGGCCATTCTCTGTTTTGGCGATGCCCTCGGGCAGGTTGATCGAGACCTCATTCGGGCTGTAGTCGTAAACGACACCATCGGGGGGGACTTCGTCGCGGTCGCGTCCCATGGATTTTTCCACCTTGAGTCCGACATCCATCCCCAGCCCGGCATCGGCCTTGTTTTCGTCGAGGGCGTCGGCGAACAGGGCGTCGATCTCTTCGTTCGCCGGTTCTTCTGCCGCGGCGATCTTGCGGTCGCCCGGCCGGGCCCAGGCGACAGACCGTGGCGGGTTGAAATGCAGCAGCAGCGCCGTGGCCTCATCGGATCGGTATTCGCGCCACCAGATTTCCCGGTAGTGGTGGCCGTCGGTGATGTAGCCGAAATCCCGCCGGACCGGTTGCGGATCGGCGGCCAATAAGGTCCGGCCGCCCGGCAACAGCAGGGCGAGCAGCAGCCATGGCAGCAGCGGCTGACGTGTGGACGCGGTGATCGGTGGCATGGAAGCTCCCTGTTTGGACTCGTTCGGAAGGTCGGGGTCGGGTGCCCGATCGCTTGGGACATCTTAGCTCCGTGACCCTGACTGCCGCCATTAAACCACCTACCGAGGCAGGGGCACCGGGTAAAACAGTAACCGACGTTTCCCGTTTGGCCCGACCTGGTGATGCCAGCGGTGTAGTGTGCTTTTTCCTTGGCGCGTTGGCGTTGGTAGAAGTCGCTGGCCCAGCATCCGGCGGTGAAGGCGGTGTTGAAGGCGAAGTGGATCAATGACTGGTGCAAGGTCTGGTCGGCGGCATGTCGGCGGCGAGGTGGCCGCGGGCCGCGCGTGGCGGATGGGCCTGACCGTGCTGGGGCGATGCGGCGATCGGAGGTCAAGAATTCCTGATCCGCAGGCGTAAGGTCCGGCGGACGAGCACGACATACCGCTAACCGCAAGCAAACCGTGCGTTACAATGGATGCGGCCAGGTCGGGCCGATGGAAGTGGAATCAACAAACATGAATGCACACCTGCTGCAAAGCGATCCGCGCCACCCGGGCGTGTCCGAATCGGATGGCTCGTCGCTGGAACACGCGATTCGTGATCGCTACGCCAAGGGGGCCCGGACGTTCGAGCCGGGGCTGTGCTGCCCCACGGCCGAGTACGACGCGCAATATCTGAAGATGCTGCCCGACGAGATCATCGAGAAGGATTATGGCTGCGGCGATCCATCGGCCCACGCCCGCGCCGGCGACGTGGTGATGGACCTGGGCTGCGGCGCGGGCAAGGTGTGTTACATCCTCGCCCAGAAGGTCGGGGCGGCCGGCCGCGTCATCGGCCTGGACTTCAACGACGCGATGTTGGCGCTGGCCCGAAAGCATCAGGACCAGATGGCGGAGAAAATCGGTTGTCGCAACGTCGCGTTCCGCAAGGCACGGATTCAGGACATGGCGCTCGACCTCGATCGTGCCGCCGCGTGGCTGGCGGACAACCCGATCACCAGCGTCGAGCAGGCCGATGAGTACCGCGCGTATTGCGATCGGCTTCGCCGGGATGAACCGCTCGTCGCTGACAACAGCGTCGATCTGATCGTGAGCAACTGCGTGCTGAACCTCGTGCGTACCCAAGAGAAGCAGCAGCTCTTCGGCGAAATGCATCGCGTGCTTCGGCCCGGCGGCCGCGTGGTCATCTCGGACATTGTCTGCGACGAAGACCCCACGCCTGAGATTCTCAATGACCCGCATCTGTGGTCCGGCTGCCTTTCAGGCGCATTCCGCGAGGATCGGTTTCTCAAAATGTTCGAGGAAGCCGGCTTCTACGGCGTCGAGTTGCTCAAGCGTCAGGATGAGCCGTGGCAGACGATCGATGGCATCGAGTTCCGCTCCGTCACCGTCCGCGCGTACAAGGGCAAGGAAGGGCCTTGCCTGGACCGCAATCAGGCGGTGATCTACACCGGCCCGTGGAAGCAGGTGCGCGATGACGACGGCCACGTGCTGCACCGCGGCCAGCGCATGGCGGTGTGCGAGAAGACCTACCGACTGATGACCGATCCGCTGGGCCCCTACGCCGGTCACGTCAACGGCGTCGAGCCGCGCCAGGCCGTGCCGATCGAAGATGCACCGACCTTTGATTGCGCCCATGCCGCGATCCGCCCGCCCCGCCAGAGCAAGGGCCTGGACTACCGGGCCACTGAACTGGCTGATGATTCGCCCTGCTGCGATCCCGATTCCGGCTGCTGTTAGCTCACTTGCCCGTTTCCCGACCGAACCCGCGGCTTCCCCAACCGCGGGTTCAACCCGAACCCACGGCTCCCCCCCCCGGCCGTGGGTTCACTTTGACCGGATGAATGAACGCCCGTTCATATGAAGGCCCCAACATGCAAACGCCCCGCACCCGCCGCCCCGCCCGCGCCCCGCAGAGCGCCGACCCGTGCGCGCAGATTCTTCGCGTGTTGTCTGATTCGACGCGGCTGGGCGTGGTGCGCCTGCTGCTGGACCACCCCCGACGCGTGGGCGAGCTCAACGACATGCTTCGGATCGATCAGAGCTTGCTCTCGCATCACCTGCGCGTCATGCGCGACGCGGGCCTGGTCGTGGCCGAGCGCGATGGCAAGGCGGTGCGGTATCGGCTGGCATCGGACCTTCATGCCCGCACGTCCGCCGACAGCATCGACCTGGGCTGCTGTCAGTTGCGGTTCAGTGGTGTTCATCGAGAAGATTGAAAGGGCAGTGGGATGCGTATCAATGGAATCGCCGAATCAGGCCTGCCCCGCGCCAAGCGTGTCGCCATCGCGCTGATGATGGGAGCGGTTGCGTTGTTGAGCGGCTGCTCGAACCGCGACGCGGCGGATCAGTCGGCGGCGTTCGACGCCAAGGCCCAATGGGCGGTCGAAGCGTACGACGCCCCGGTGCTGAGCCAATCGCAATTGGTGGCGATGATCGAAGCGGACGAATCGGCTGACGTGTTGCTCGTCGATACCCGATCCGCGCGGGAGTATCGGGTCAGTCATCTGCCCGGGGCCGTGCTTTGGGCGGACTTCAAAGACGGCCCGCCGCCGGCCGAGATACTCGAACACGCCGGTGCCGGTCGGCCCGTGGTTTTCTACTGCAGCATCGGCTATCGGTCCGGTTTGGCCGCCGAGCGCGTGATGCGGCAGGCCGAAGGGGAGCGGCCAATATTCAACCTCAAAGGCGGCATCTTTCAGTGGGCCAACGAAGGCCGACCGCTCGACGGCGGGCCGCGCGTGCACGGCTACGATGACGAATGGTCTCAGTGGCTTCGCGCGGACCTGCGTGCCCCGATGGACTGACGATTCACCCGCCGGGGTAGTCCAGAACGGATACCAAAACCATGCGGACAACGCATCGAACAAAACAGCGCATCGCGTGGCGAATCTGTCCCCGGCGAGCGGGCTGCGTCATCACAGCCATTTCACTGACCGCCGCGCTGTTGATGCTTCCCGGCTGCGGCGAGCGGGAATCGGCCGCCCAAGCGCCCGACGGCGGCCTGCGGGGCCAACTCGTCCTGACCGGTTCGAGCACCGTCGCGCCGCTGGCCGGCGAGATCGCCAAGCGGTTCGAGCAACGCCACCCCGGCGTGCGCGTCGACGTGCAGGCCGGCGGCTCATCGCGCGGCATCGCCGACGTCAGGCGCGGCGCGGCCGACATCGGCATGACCTCACGCGCCCTCAAACCGCAGGAAACCGACCTGGCCGCCCACACCATCGCGAGGGACGGCGTGGGGATGATTCTGCACCGCGACAACCCGGCACAGTCGCTGACGGATGAGCAGGTGATTGCGATCTACACCGGCCGGTTCACCAACTGGTCGCAGGTCGGCGGCGTCGTTGCCCCGATCACCGTGGTCAGCAAGGCCGACGGGCGGGCGACCCTCGATGTGTTCCTCAAGCACTTCGGCCTGGCCAGCGCGGAGGTCAAGCCCAGCGTCGTCGTCGGCGACAATCAGCAGGGCATTCGCACGGTGGCCGGCGATGTCAACGCGATCGGTTATGTCTCGATCGGAACCGCCGACCATGAGATCGGCCGGGGTGTGCCGATTCGGCTGCTGCCGACCGACGGCGTTGATCCGACGGCCGCCAACGTCCGCGACGGCTTATTTGCGATGTCGCGCCCGCTGAACCTGGTGACCCATGGTGAACGCTCGCCGTTGGCCGAGGCGTTTATTGATTACGCCGGGTCGTCGGCGGTGAACGATCTGGTCGAGGCCCAGTCCTTTGTTCCTGTTCAACCGCAGCGTCTTGCCAAGCAACGGCGATAGATCATGAGTTATCTGGAATCCATCGATTGGCTTTCGATTTCCAAACCGCTTGCGGCGACGGTGCTGCTGGTCGTGCTGTGGGTGCTCGAATCGGTTGCACCGATGTACCTGGAGCGACGGGACCGGGCCAGGCACGGGCTGCGCAACCTGGCGCTGGCGGTGTTGAACACGCTGGTTGTCGCCGTGCCGTTCGCGTCGATGATGCTGCTGGTCACGCAGTGGTCGGCTCAGCAAGCGTTCGGCGTCGGGCATTGGATGTCGGCGCCGGCTTGGGTGAACTGGATCGTCGTGCTGATCGTGTTCGATGCGTGGATGTATCTATGGCATCGGCTGAATCATCGCGTGCCGCTGCTGTGGCGGTTCCATGCGGTTCATCACAGCGACCGGGAGATGGACGCGACCTCCGCCTTCCGTTTCCACACCGGGGAGATCGCTTTTTCGTTCCTCGCCCGGCTGCTGGTGTTGCCGCTGCTGGGCATGACCATGGCTCAGTTGCTGGTCTATGAAACCGTCCTGCTGCCGGTCATTCTGTTTCACCACAGCAACGTGCGACTGCCGGCCCGGGCGGATCGCTGGCTTCGGTTGGTGATCGTCACGCCCCGCATGCACTGGGTGCATCATTCACGCGAGCAGCCGGAGACCGACTCGAACTACGCCAGCGTGCTGTCGATCTGGGACCGCTGTTTTCGCACCTTTCGCTTGCGCGATCGACCGGAAACCATCGAGCTCGGCCTGCACGATGACGAAGGCGGTCGGCTCTGGCGGACGCTGTGGGAAATGCTTGTGGCGCCGTTCAAGCATTCCTCTCGGAGCAAGTCTTCAGAGAGGCCACGCCAATGACTGGGCCTGATCTCGTATCCGGTCGGCATGGCGGGAGGGATTTCTGGCTTGTCACCATCCTGCGCCTCGCGGGCGTGATCGCTGGTGCGATCGTCGTGCTGATCGTTGCGTTCCTGGTCATCGGCTCGTTGCCGGCCCTGCGCACCGTGGGGCTGGCCCGGTTCCTGGGCGATCCATCGTGGCATCCGGCCGGTGGTGCGGAGCAGGGACGATTCAACCTCACGCCCATGCTCGTCGGCACGTTGCTGGTCACCGCCGGCGCGATCGCCATCGCCGCGCCGCTGGGCATCGCCTGTGCCTTGTTCATTCGCTTCTACGCGCCGCGTCGGATGGGTCGGGTCCATCGTCGGGTGCTCGAATTGCTCGCGGGCATCCCCTCGGTCGTGTACGGCTTCTGGGGCCTGGTCGTGCTGGCGCCGCTGGTCGCGAAGCTGCAACCGCCGGGGCAGAGTCTGCTCGCGGCGATCGTGATTCTCTCGATCATGATCCTGCCCACGGTGGCGCTGCTCAGCGAAGCGGCGCTGCGCGGCGTGCCGGCGGCGCATCTGCAGGCGGCCCATGCGATGGGGTTTTCGCGGATCGGGGTCGTCTTCGGCGCGGCGCTGCCCGCGGCGCGCGGCGGCATCGCCACCGCCGTGCTGCTGGCCACCGGCCGGGCGATCGGCGAAACCATGGCCGTGCTCATGATCGCCGGGAATGTCGTGCAGGCGCCGCGCAGCGTCTTCGACCCCATCCGCACGATGACGGCCAATATCGCGCTGGAGATCGGCTACGCGATGGACCATCACCGCTCGGCCCTGTTCGTCAGCGGGCTGATGCTGATGGCCATGATCGTCGTGCTCGTCGGGCTGACCGAGTGGACGGGAAGGAGCCGGTCGCGTGACTGATGCGCCGGGCACATCGCGGTGGCCGCAGCCGACCGGCGGCTGGCCGGATCGCGTGCTGGCGGTGGTGGTGTGGGCGATCGCCCTGCTCGTCGTGGGCGTGTTCCTGTGGATCGTGGCTGATCTTGTCCGCCACGGCCTGGGCCATGTGTCGTGGCGGTTGCTCACCGCGCCGCCGCGCGATGCGGGCCGGGCCGGGGGGATCGGACCGATTCTCGTTTCGACGCTGCTGATCCTGGTCGTCTGCCTGGCGGTGGCCGTGCCGATCGGGCTGGCCACGGCGATCCTTCTGGCCGAGTTCGTCCGCGGCGGCGGCTGGCTGGGCCGATCGATCCGCCGGTCGCTCGACGTGCTGGCCGGGGTGCCGTCGATCGTTTTCGGCCTGTTCGGCAACGCCTTGTTCAGCATCTATCTGGGCATGGGGTTTTCGATTCTCTCCGGCGGGTTGACGCTGGCGTGCATGGTGCTGCCGCTGCTGATCCGCTCGGCCGAAGAAGGTTTGCTCGCCGTGCCCGACGACTACCGCCGGGCCGGTGCGGCGCTGGGCCTCAGCCGCGGAGCGATGCTCCGGCGGATCCTGCTGCCCGCGGCAACGCCCGGGCTGATCGTCGGGCTGGTGCTGAGCACCAGCCGCGCGCTGGCCGAGACCGCGGCGCTGCTGTTCACCAGCGGCTACGTGGACCGGATGCCCGAGTCGCTGCTGGACTCCGGCCGGTCGCTGTCGATCCACATCTACGACCTGGCCATGAACGTGCCCGGCGGCGAGGACCGCGCTTACGCCGCGGCGCTGGTGTTGCTGGGCCTGCTGATCGCGATCAACATGCTGACGTTCTGGATCGCCGACCGATGGCTGGGCGGAAGGATCGCACGATGACCACGACATCGCCTCACGCCGACACGCCATGTCCATCGGCCCGGCGCCAGCCCTGCTGCCCCAACCGCGAGCCGTGCCTGATCGTGAATGATCTTGCCGTGAGCTACGGCCCGAAACCCGCGCTGCGCCAGGTCGATCTGGCGATCCATCGCAACTGCATCACGGCGATCATCGGCCCCTCGGGCTGCGGCAAGAGCACGTTGCTCACATGCCTCAACCGCATGACCGATCTCGTGCCCGGCTGCCGCGTGACGGGGCGCGTTGAACTGAATCAGACCGACATCACCAACGGCACGGTGAACCTGATCGCCCTGCGGCGTCGGGTGGGCATGATCTTTCAGAAGCCCAATCCGCTGCCGCTGTCGATCCGCAAGAACCTGACCTTCCCGCTCAAGCAGCACGGCCTGCGCCGTCGAAGCGAGCGCGATGCCCAGGCCCAAAGCGCGCTGCGTCGCGTGGGGTTGTGGGAAGAGGTCAAGGACCGGCTCAACGCCCCGGCGTCGGACCTGTCCGGCGGACAACAGCAGCGACTGTGCATCGCCCGTGCCCTGACGCTGGACCCGAAGGTGTTGCTCATGGACGAACCGTGCAGCGCGCTGGACCCGATCGCCAGCGGTGTGGTGGAAGACCTGATCGTCTCGCTGCGTGGCAACTACACCGTGGTGGTCGTCACGCACAACCTCGCCCAGGCCCGCCGCATCGCCGACGACGTGGCCATGTTCTGGGTCCACGACGGCGCGGGCACGGTCGTCGAATCCGGCACCGCCGGGCAGATCTTCGAAACACCCCGCAGCCCAATCACCGCCGCCTACCTGCGCGGCGAGCGGGGATAAGCGCCGCCTGAGCTTCCCCCGTCCCGGGCGTGCCGGAGATGATCGACGCCCTGGCCGCCGCTCAGCCCTTGACCGCGCCGGAGCTGAAGCCCTGGACGAACCAGCGCATGGTGAAGGTGAACAGCACGATCAGCGGCAGGGACGCCACCGAATAGGCGGCCATGATGCGTCCCCAATCCTTGGTGTATTCGGCCTGCAGGTAAATCAGCCCCACGCCCAGCGTGAACAGCTCCCGGTCGCGCAGCAGCACCAGCGGCATGAGGAACTCGTTCCACACCCCGTGGAACCGCAGCAGCGCCAGCGTGCCGATGATCGGCATGCTCATCGGGATCACCACGTGCCAGATCTGCTTCCAGTGCGAGGCGCCATCGACCTGCGCCGCCTCGAACAGGTCGCGCGGGATGTCGGCGATGAAGTTCTTCAGAATGTAGATCTGAAACGCCTGGCCCCCGGCGATCGCCAGGATCACCAGCGTCCACAGCGAGTTGAGCATGTTCATCTGTTCCAACTGCGAAAACAGCGGCACGATGTTGATCACCGTGGGCATCAGGAACAAGAACAGAAACGCGCCCCAGAACAGCCGGTGGCCGGGCATGCGGTAGCGGGCGAAGAAGTACGCGGCCATGATCGCGAGCAGCAGCCCGCCGATCACGCTGAGCACCGAGACGAACACCGTGTTCGCCACGTAGGGCAACACCAGGTCCAGCGCATAGGCCCAGTTGCTCCATTGCCAGTTGCCCGGGCTGTCGGGCAGCCAGGGGTTTTTGACGAACGTGGCGTTGGTCTTGAAGCTCACCTCCAGCATCACGTACAGCGGGAACAGCTCCAGCGCGAGGATGGCGAGGATCACCCCGTGCTTGAATCCGTCGGCCCAAACCCACCGCTTGCGCTTGCGGTGCGGCGGCGGCAGCGGCACCGGCGTCGGGTCGGGCGGGGATGGGGTCGCGATGGTCATTTGCTCACCCGCACGAACTTTTCGTTGATCAGCGTCAGCACGAGAATGAAGGCGAACAGGACGATCCCCAGCGCGCACGCATAGCCGAACTCACCCACGGCGAAGGCGCGGTTGTACATCCACAGGCCCGGCACCAGCCCGCGCTGCTCGGGGCCGCCGTTGACGTCCAGCAGCAGCAACTGCAAGCCGAACTGTTGCAGCGTGGAGATGATGATCAGCACCACCATCAGCTTGCCCTGCGGCCCGCCCGTGTCGCCGAACAGGATGAACACCAGGCCCCACGCTTTCAGGGTCCCGATGCACATCAGGATCAGGTTCAGCCGGACCTGGGTCATGATCAGCGGCAGCTCGATGCGCGTGAACATGCCCCACGAGCCGACGCCGTCCAGTTCCGCGGCCTCGTAGATCTGCTTGTCGATGTTCTGCAGGCCCGCCAGGAAGATCAGTACGCTGACCGCACCCAGCCAGGGGAAGCCCCAAATGATCAGCGACGGGATGATGAGGTCCGGCGTGTTCAGCCAGGCGATCGGCGTGCCGGCGTGGAACACCCCCCAGCCGACCAGGCCGTCGAACCAGACCAGCAGTTCCCTGATCCCCGTGATGTCCAGCACGCGGTTGAGAATGCCCAGGTTCGGATCGAAAAAGAACTTCCAGATAAACAGCGTCACCAGCCCGGGCACGATCATCGGCAGGACAACCATCACGCGATACAGGTACTGCCAGCGTTCGTTGCCCAGGCGATGGATGAGCACGGCGATGAGGATCGCGGGGGTCATCTTCACGAAGTTGGCCACCAGCAGGATGCTGACGGTGACAAAGGAGTTCCAGAAGACCGTGTCGGTCAGCGCACGGCGGAAGTTGTCCAGGCCGACCAGGCGTTTGTAGTCGCCGCCTTCCCACTCGAAGAAGGCGTGATAGGCGGCGCTGCCGGCGGGGGCGTAGGCGAAGACCACGATCATCAGCAGCGATGGCAGAACGAACAGGTACAAACCCCATTCGCGGATCGCCTTTCGCATGGAGATCGGCTGGGCCATGACTAGC